>NZ_PTRE01000011.1 GCF_002965065.1 Escherichia sp. MOD1-EC7003 | reverse complement strand
CGACTGAATAATGTGATGACGCTGTAGAATTTTTAACGTGACACAGAATTCTGAACGCTCTCGTAAAATGATCATTCAGGATGAGGCAGTAAGCTTCATCCTGATATTTTTTGTTCAGCGGCGGTCCAGTTAATATTTCTAAATAATAATTGCTGAAATCATACGAATTTCGATATGTATTTTAATTTATAGCGCTGATGTTATTTTTATTTTCTGCTATGAATATCACAAATAGTTGTCGTTTAAGTTAAATTCATTTCAAATGATAATAAATATCACTCCACTTTTAATCTTTTACTTTCAATTTTTAATTGATAACGATCAATGTTAAACCCTAAGAATAATCACATTATTTTTCCACCTAACCATAAAGGATTGGTTTGTTTGCGTTAAATCATGTCTCATACGCTATCGGGTTAGGACAAAAATATCTGGTGTTGGAGACATAGTCAGCAGCGTATTAGTTGAATGCTTGATATCAAGCTGCTGAATTGTCAGCACTGTGTTTGCGAAGAGGATGCGAAATAAATGAACCCGGTTGATCGTCCACTATTAGATATTGGCTTAACGCGATTAGAGTTCTTGCGTATATCAGGAAAAGGTCTTGCTGGTTTAACTATAGCCCCTGCATTATTGTCACTTTTGGGCTGTAAACAGGAAGATGTCGATAGCGGTACGGTAGGGCTGATAAACACGCCCAAAGGCGTGTTAGTTACCCAACGTGCGCGTTGCACGGGCTGCCATCGCTGTGAAATCTCCTGTACAAACTTTAACGATGGCGCTGTGGGTACTTTTTTCTCCCGCATCAAAATCCATCGTAATTATTTCTTTGGCGACAAGGGCGTAGGTTCTGGCGGTGGTTTATATGGCGATCTGAATTATACCGCCGACACTTGCCGCCAGTGCAAAGATCCACAATGCATGAACGTTTGCCCGATTGGCGCGATTACCTGGCAGCAGGAAGATGGATGTATTGTAGTCGATCATAAGCGTTGTATTGGCTGCAGCGCATGTACCACGGCATGTCCGTGGATGATGGCCACCGTAAATACTGAAACTAAGAAATCCTCGAAATGTGTGTTATGCGGTGAATGCGCAAGCGCCTGCCCAACGGGGGCGTTAAAAATTATCGAGTGGAAAGATATTACTGTGTGAATCTTGCAAAGGAAAAAATCATGGCTAACGGTTGGACAGGTAATATATTAAGAGTCAATCTCACGACAGGAAATATTACCCTCGAAGATTCCAGTAAGTTTAAAAGTTTTGTTGGTGGCATGGGCTTCGGCTACAAAATTATGTATGACGAAGTACCGCCAGGCACTAAACCTTTCGATGAAGCGAATAAATTAGTCTTTGCTACTGGTCCACTAACTGGATCTGGTGCTCCCTGTAGTTCTCGCGTAAATATCACCTCACTTTCCACTTTTACCAAAGGTAATTTAGTCGTCGATGCCCATATGGGCGGCTTTTTTGCAGCGCAAATGAAATTCGCTGGATACGACGTCATTATTATCGAAGGGAAAGCGAAATCACCGGTCTGGCTGAATATTAAAGATGACAAAGTTAGTCTGGAAAAAGCCGATTTCTTGTGGGGAAAAGGGACACGCGCAACGACGGAAGAAATTTGCCGATTGACCAGCCCGGAAACCTGTGTGGCGGCTATTGGTCAGGCGGGTGAAAACCTTGTTCCTCTCTCTGGCATGTTGAATAGTCGTAACCACAGCGGCGGTGCGGGAACTGGCGCAATAATGGGCTCCAAAAACCTGAAAGCGATTGCGGTTGAAGGGACGAAAGGGGTCAACATTGCCGATCGTCAAGAGATGAAGCGTCTCAACGACTACATGATGACCGAACTTATTGGTGCGAATAACAACCATGTTGTGCCAAGTACACCGCAAGCGTGGGCAGAGTACTCTGATCCCAAGTCTCGCTGGACGGCACGTAAAGGTCTGTTTTGGGGCGCGGCAGAAGGTGGTCCAATTGAAACTGGAGAAATCCCTCCTGGTAATCAGAACACGGTCGGCTTTCGTACCTATAAATCCGTTTTTGACTTAGGTCCGGCGGCAGAGAAATACACAGTAAAAATGAGCGGCTGCCACTCTTGCCCGATTCGTTGTATGACCCAGATGAATATTCCTCGGGTGAAAGAGTTTGGCGCACCCAGTACGGGGGGTAACACTTGTGTAGCAAACTTTGTCCATACCACCATTTTCCCGAACGGGCCGAAAGACTTTGAAGATAAAGATGATGGTCGCGTGATTGGTAACCTGGTTGGTCTGAATTTGTTCGATGACTACGGCCTATGGTGTAACTACGGGCAGCTGCATCGCGACTTTACCTATTGTTACAGCAAAGGTGTGTTCAAACGCGTTCTGCCTGCTGATGAGTATGCGGAAATTCGCTGGGATCAACTGGAAGCGGGTGACGTTAACTTCATTAAAGATTTTTACTACCGTCTGGCGCATCGCGTGGGTGAGTTGAGTCACCTTGCTGATGGCTCATATGCCATCGCAGAACGCTGGAATTTGGGTGAAGAGTATTGGGGCTACGCAAAAAATAAACTCTGGTCACCGTTTGGCTATCCGGTTCACCATGCCAATGAAGCATCGGCGCAGGTTGGTTCCATTGTTAACTGTATGTTCAACCGTGATTGCATGACGCATACCCATATCAACTTTATTGGCTCCGGTCTGCCATTGAAACTGCAACGTGAAGTGGCGAAAGAGCTTTTTGGTTCTGAAGATGCTTACGATGAAACCAAAAACTACACGCCGATCAACGACGCAAAAATTAAATATGCTAAGTGGTCGCTGCTGCGAGTCTGTTTGCATAACGCCGTCACCCTGTGCAACTGGGTCTGGCCAATGACCGTTTCGCCGCTGAAAAGCCGTAATTACCGGGGTGACCTGGCGCTTGAAGCTAAGTTCTTTAAGGCGATTACTGGCGAAGAGATGACTCAGGAAAAATTAGATTTAGCGGCTGAGCGTATCTTTACGTTGCATCGTGCCTACACGGTGAAACTGATGCAAACCAAAGATATGCGTAATGAGCACGATCTGATCTGCTCCTGGGTATTCGACAAGGATCCGCAGATCCCGGTCTTTACCGAAGGTACTGATAAAATGGACCGCGATGATATGCACAAGTCGCTCACGATGTTCTACAAGGAAATGGGCTGGGACCCACAGCTTGGTTGTCCGACCCGCGAAACGTTGCAGCGTCTGGGGCTGGAAGATATAGCCGCTGACCTGGCGGCACACAATCTGCTGCCTGCGTAAGGAATGGGTGAGATGAGCGATCAGGATGAATTACCGTTAGCGGAAGTCAGCGAAGTTGACGAGGCGAAGCGGCAATGGTTGCAGGGGATGCGTCACCCCGTTGATACGGTAAGTGAAGACATCACGGAACCAGAACCAACTGAAATCCTGGCAGAGTTCATTCGCCAACATTCTGCTGCGGGGCAGTTGGTGGCGCGCACCGTGTTTCTCTCACCACCCTATTCGGTTGATGAAGAGGAACTGTCAGTTTTGCTTGAAAGCATTAAGCAGAACGGAGACTACGCGGATATCGCTTGTATGACGGGAAGCCAGGATGATTACTATTACTCAACGCAGGCCATGAGTGAAAACTACGCGGTGATGTCTTTGCAAGTTGTGGAGCAGGACATTTGTCGCGCTATTGCACACGCCGTTCGTTTTGAGTGCCAGACGTATCCCCGTCCTTACAAAGTCGCCATGCTGATGCAAGCGCCATATTACTTCCAGGAAGCGCAGATTGAAGCCGCAATCGCCGCGATGGATGTTGCACCTGAATATGCCGATATACGGAAGGTGGAGTCATCGACGGCGGTGTTGTACTTGTTTAGCGAGCGTTTTATGAGCTATGGCAAAGCTTATGGCTTATGTGAATGGTTCGAGGTAGAGCAGTTTCAGAATCCCTGAAGTTTCAGGGAGATGTCATGGATAGGGTGGACAGTTGCAGCCACTGCATTAGGGGATAATCAGATGTCCTTCACTCGACGCAAATTTGTTCTGGGGATGGGAACAGTAATCTTTTTTACTGGTTCTGCGTCTTCTCTGTTAGCGAACACGAGGCAAGAAAAGAAAGTTAGATATGCCATGATTCACGATGAATCACTGTGCAATGGCTGTAATATTTGCGCCCGCGCATGCCGTAAAACTAACCGGGTCCCCGCTCAGGGAAGCCGTTTATCGATAGCACACATTCCAGTCACCGATAACGACAACGAAACGCAGTATCACTTTTTTCGCCAGTCATGTCAGCACTGCGAAGATGCTCCTTGCATCGACATTTGCCCAACAGGGGCGTCGTGGCGTGATGAGCAGGGGATCGTGCGGGTAGAAAAATCGCAGTGCATCGGCTGCAGTTATTGCATTGGCGCTTGCCCGTACCAGGTCCGTTACCTTAATCCGCTGACCAAAGTGGCAGATAAATGTGATTTCTGCGCCGAGTCACGACTGGCAAAAGGCTTCCCGCCCATTTGTGTCAGCGCCTGCCCGGAGCACGCATTAATCTTTGGTCGCGAAGATAGCCCAGAAATTCAGGCGTGGTTGCAGGAAAATAAATACTATCAATATCAGCTACCAGGTGCCGGGAAACCGCATCTGTATCGCCGGTTCGGTCAACATTTGATTAAAAAGGAAAATGTATGAACCCGTCGCAACATGCTGAACAGTTTCAGAGCCAACTGGCGAACTATGTGCCACAGTTCACTCCCGAATTTTGGCCGGTGTGGCTGGTCATTGCCGGACTATTGCTGGTTGGGATGTGGTTGGTATTGGGACTGCATGCCTTGCTTCGTGCTCGTGGCGTGAAGAAATTAGCCACCGATCATGGTAAGAAAATTTATCTATACAGCAAAGCGGTCAGGTTTTGGCACTGGTCGAATGCGTTACTCTTTGTCTTGTTACTGGCAAGTGGGCTGATAAATCACTTTGCGCTGGTGGGCGCAACTGCGGTTAGAGGTCTGGTTGCGGTGCATGAAGTTTGTGGATTCCTGTTAATGGCATGCTGGGTTGGCTTTGTTCTGATAAATGCTGTTGGGGGGAATGGTCACCACTATCGCATTCGTCGTCAGGGGTGGCTGGAGCGAGCGGCAAAGCAAACGCGATTTTATTTGTTTGGCATTATGCAGGGGGAAGAGCATCCTTTCCCGGCAACAACCCAGTCTAAATTTAATCCCTTACAGCAGGTTGCCTATGTCGGTGTGATGTATGGATTGCTGCCGTTGTTACTATTGACGGGGCTACTGTGTCTCTATCCGCAAGCCGTGGGAGATGTGTTTCCTGGAGTAAGATACTGGTTATTGCAGGCGCATTTTGCTCTGGCGTTTATAAGCCTCTTTTTTATCTTCGGTCATCTTTATCTTTGCACCACGGGGCGTACACCACACGAAACCTTTAAAAGCATGGTCGATGGCTATCACCGGCACTAACGAATGATCATTACACGAGCAGACCTGCGAGAATGGCGTATCGGGGCGGTAATGTATCGCTGGTTTCTGCGCCATTTCCCACATGGCGGCAGTTATGCCGATATTCATCATACATTGATTGAGGAAGGATATACGGACTGGGCGGATAGTCTGGTTGAGTACGCCTGGAAAAAATGGTTGGCAGACGAAAATTTTGCCCGTCAGGAAGTTTCCTCTATGCAAAAGCTGGCCACAGATCCCGGAGAGATACCATTTTGCAGTCAGTTTGCTCGCAGCGACGATCATGCACGCGTCGGGTGTAGTGAGGATAACGCCAGAATCGCCACTGCGGGGTACGCCGCGCAAATTGCCAGTATGGGTTATAGCGTGCGGATTGGAAGTGTCGGCTTTAACAGTCACATTGGCAGCTCCGGTGAACGCGCACGGATTGCTGTAACCGGTAATTCTTCGCGGATAAGCAGCGCCGGAGATAGCAGTCGGATTGCGAATACCGGAATGCGAGTACGCGTTTGTACATTGGGTGAACGGAGTCATGTCGCCAGTAATGGTGACCTGGTGCAAATCGCCAGTTTTGGCGCAAACGCCAGAATTGCCAACAGCGGCGACAATGTACACATCATTGCCAGCGGTGAAAATACAACGGTAGTGAGCACAGGCGTGGTCGACTCAATTATTCTCGGGCCAGGGGGAAGCGCCGCACTGGCATATCATGACGGCGAAAGAGTTCGCTTCGCCGTCGCCATTGAAGGTGAAAACAATATTCGAGCCGGAGTCCGCTATCGTCTTAATGAACAGCATCAATTTGTTGAATGCTGATAACGTTACCTTTAATCAAACGAAAGACGCCGACGTGCACGGGATGCAGGTTTTACGACCGCCCGAGCCAGCGCCTCACCAATTTCTGCACATGCTGTAAGTCCCTGAACGAAAGGCTGGTCGTGCATCAGCCAGGGCAATGCGCCGAACGCTACGCGCCCACGAATTTCTTCGGGTTGCAGTAGCGTATAATCTTCGCCAACATCAGGGATTTCATCCCCTGTTTTCTGTAATTGTTCGCGTAGTCCAGGGAAAGGAATATCTTTCACTTTGAGCGGCCGCTGCCCGCGAGCATCAATAAAAACGTCAAACGAGTAGCTGTTGTCTTCCGTTTTCAGGACGGTGTGTGACTCGTTAATTTCCATTTCGTAGTCTTCACCGAGGGCGAGAATATGAATGATTCCCGCTTTACGTAAGGCCAGCAGTCGACGAATAGATTCTGAAGGGATTGCCGCATAATTATCGATGAAAACCCTGGCAAGGCCTTTACTGAACCGTTTATGGTCGTGTTCATTCAGATGCGGAACAATTTCCTGTACGGCTTCATGCAGGCGCAGAATGACATAACGCCAGGGAACAGTATGTTTTTCCCGTTTATTGCGCTCGACTTCATGGAGATTTTTTTCTGCCCAGTCAAATGGGTCGCGTTGTTTGCGCTCGGCAAACCAGGCCTGAGCAAAGGAATCAACATTCAGGCGCTCTATGGCCATGCGTTGGCTCCAGTCCGGGTCTGCAAACTTGATTTCCTCTACTATCAATTTAAATACCCGCTCCAAAAGGCCATCTTCGCCTGTTTGAATCTCTGCATTTAATGCTTGATCAGTGACGATGTGTAAGGGGGCGTAGGGAATAGGGCAATAGAAATCGGCTTCGGGTAAAATTCCCGTGCGCGACATTAACGTAATATTTAGCTTTTCACTTGCGTTATCGAGGTGAAAAATGACGTGTTGTTTATCTTCTTCAATGAACGAACCATGCTGAATAGCCACTGCCATTGCTGCATCCAATCCACTCAAGGATGTTCCCATAATACCCACGTTACAGGCATCGACCTTTGCTTCCATCAGGCCTGACCACGGGCTGGGGAAATACGTTCGGGTTGCTTCTTCTTCATCAGGCCAGACGTGACCCGTGGCGATCACCGCTAAATCAAACGTCTCGGTAGGTAAATCCTGATTTGCAACGAGTATGACGCCAGCATTTGTAATTTGCAGATCGGTAACCTGGCATGATTCATAAACAGCCACTGCAAATTTTTGCTGTCGTGCCTGGTCTACTAATCGTAAAAATTGATCGCGGAAATATTCTCCCAGTAGAATTCGCGGTAAAAACTGACGATCGTGCAAGGTTTCTTTTTTAACGCCATAGCGTTGGAGATGGCTGGCGTCTTGGTTTTGTAGCCATTCGAGATACGTACAATAAATCGGCGGTATTTCAATACTGGCAATATTTGCCAGCATCATTTTTGAGTTTTCCTCATCACTGTATGGCATCCCGACACCTGCCTCGTCGGCCTGCTCGAAGATGGAAATGGAAAGTGGAGTCTGTTGCCGTAGAAGCGAGAATAAGGTGTAGATCCCCGTAGGCCCGGCACCCACAATAGCAATTTTTTTCATTGTTACTTACCTGTACGCATTCTTTCGAATTTAGTGTTATCAGATAAGTTTGGTTGAGATTTTTAGAATTGGAGAAATTTCAGACAGGGATGAAAAGGGCGCTAACTACCCTTGATTAAAATCTGCCGGGCGAGTTTTATAGCAATTCTCCTTCTGATAAAGCATACGGAGACAGTGTAAATCTTTTAACGTATTGGATACAGAGAAGAAACAGAGGAGAAAAGAAGAGAGACCAGATCAGGAAAATCTGGTGCGTCCGAGTGGACTCGAACCACCGACCCCCACCATGTCAAGGTGGTGCTCTAACCAACTGAGCTACGGACGCAGAATGGTGCGTTCAATTGGACTCGAACCAACGACCTCCACCATGTCAAGGTGGTGCTCTAACCAACTGAGCTATGAACGCAACGTTGTAGGTGACAACGGGGACGAATATTAACGGCAGAGTGGGAAGGTGGCAAGAGGCAAAACGTAATTTTCTGGGGTATTTCGACCGTTTGCAGAGCTTTTAAGCAAATTGGCTATATTTTGTTGATTTGCAAGGGCGATTTTTATTCAGGATCACATTTACATCTGACACAATCCAATATCTCGCGCATCACGACATGAGCCAAGCCATTTGCCACCATATCAATTCTGTCGTGTATAAATCCTCCGCAGCCTTTACACTTAGGTTGCAATAAAGGCACACAGATGCAGCAAAGGAATAAATCATGGGATCTGATGCGAAAAATTTGATGAGCGACGGGAGCGTGCAAATTGTTAAAACTGGTGAGGTCATTGGCGCGACTCAACTTACTGAAGGCGAATTAATTGTTGAGGCAGGAGGAAGAGCCGAAAATACCGTGGTCACGGGGGCCGGCTGGTTGAAAGTAGCAACCGGAGGGATCGCCAAATGCACACAGTACGGCAACAATGGCACGCTATCGGTCAGTGACGGTGCAATTGCCACAGATATTGTTCAGTCCGAGGGAGGGGCAATTAGTCTCTCTACGCTCGCCAGGGTTAATGGCCGCCACCCTGAAGGCGAATTCAGCGTTGATCAGGGTTATGCCTGCGGTTTGTTGCTGGAAAATGGCGGTAACCTGCGTGTACTGGAAGGCCATCGCGCGGAAAAAATCATTTTAGATCAAGAAGGCGGCCTGTTGGTCAATGGGACAACCTCCGCGGTCGTGGTAGATGAAGGTGGTGAATTGTTGGTGTATCCAGGTGGGGAAGCCAGCAATTGTGAGATTAATCAGGGCGGCGTTTTCATGCTGGCGGGGAAAGCCAGTGATACGTTGCTTGCTGGTGGCACCATGAATACTCTCGGTGGTGAAGACTCTGACACTATTGTTGAGAATGGAGCCATTTATCGTCTGGGAACGGATGGTCTTCAACTCTACAGTTCTGGTAAGACGCGAAACCTGTCCGTTAATGCAGGTGGGCGGGCTGAAGTGCATGCTGGTACGCTGGAAAACGCGGTTATACAAGGTGGGACAGTGATCTTGTTGTCACCCACCAGCGCGGACGAAAATTTTGTCGTAGAAGAAGATCGAGCACCGGTTGAACTGACCGGGAGTGTTGCATTACAGGACGGTGCTTCAATGATTATTGGCTACGGCGCAGATCTGCAACAATCAACAATTACTGTACAGCAGGGCGGCGTGTTGATTCTCGATGGCAGCACGGTAAAAGGTGACAATGTCACTTTAAATGTTGGCAACGTCAATCTCAATGGTGGAAAAGTGTGGCTTATCACTTCTGCGGCAACGCATGTGCAACTGAAAGTAAAACGCCTGCATGGAGCGGGTGCGATTTGCCTGCAAACCAGTGCGAAAGAAATTTCACCTGACTTCATCAGTGTGAAAGGGGAAGTTATTGGTGATATTCACGTTGAGATAACGGATGCCAGTCGGCAGCCTCTGTGCAGCGCACTGAAATTACAGCCAGACGAAGATGGGATCGGCGCAACGCTCCAGCCTGCATAAAATGGAAGGCGCAATCTTTGTGGATTGCGCCTCGTCTTTCGCAATGGGCTTTTCTTACCGGTGGCAGACAAGGATTTTAGAGGTGAGGGGGGGGAAGATGAGAATATTAAATGATTATGGCCTATAACGATGCACAGAAAAACATTAAATAACTATACCCGCAATCATTGAAAGTGCTTGATTTTTCAGCAATCGGAGAGCATGCTGTCCAACATGAAAATATTCATTACTGACCAACAAAAAGCTGAACTTGAGCGCCTTCATGATTCTAGTCGTGACGGGCGAGTCAGGGATCGTATTAAAGCCATTCTTCTGGCCTCCGAAGGCTGGAGT
>NZ_PTRE01000119.1 GCF_002965065.1 Escherichia sp. MOD1-EC7003 | reverse complement strand
CCCCGCTATCACTCACCTTGCGTAAATTCGTATTCAGGATGCGCACACGGCGGCTACTGATCGACTTCAAATTATTTACCAACACGCTGATGGACAGTTTCGGCGGGTATGCGATCAATGCGTGGACGTGATCCGCTTCCCCGTCCATTTCTAATATTTCAATTTCCAGCTTTTCCGCTGCGCTCTCGAATGCTTCTCGTATCTGCTGGATCATCACACCGTCGAAAATCTTTCGGCGGTATTTTGTCGTAAATATCAGATGCACAACCAGTTTGCTGACGCTATGGCGGCGCGAGAGATAACCCTCAAACGCTTTATCATGTACACTCACTTGCAAAACCTTAATTTTAACCTTATATTGTGCTCATTCTACGCATGAGCACTGAAAATGAAAAGAGCGACCAAAGTACGCATTTACCCCGACGCAGAGCAAGCCGCATTTTTAAATGCGCAGTTCGGCGCGGTGCGTTTTGCGTACAATAAAGCCCTTCATATCAGCCGCCACGTGTACAAGCGCCACGGCGTTTCCCTCAAGCCAACGCGCGATATAAAGCCATTGCTGGCGGTGGCGAAAAAGTCACGCCGCTATAGCTGGCTCAAAGAATATGACTCGCTGGCGCTACAGCAAGCGGTCATTAATCTGGATAAGGCATTTGCCAACTTCTTTAACAAGAAGCTCAAAGCCAGATCCCCCGTCTTCAAAAGCAAGCACGGCAAGCAATCCAGCTACCATCCCAATGGGAAGGTATTAAGTGACGCTATCCAGTTGCCGAAAATCCCCACTATCCGGGCGAATATTCACCGGGAGATTGTCGGTAAGGTTTCCAGCATCACGATCACCCGCACAGCAGCGCTGAGGGATCCCCATAAATCAGCGCTAATAAACCAACACCATATTCTGGTAGGTTTTGGCGAGATGATTAAGAA
>NZ_PTRE01000118.1 GCF_002965065.1 Escherichia sp. MOD1-EC7003 | reverse complement strand
GAGCCAGGCAAAATCTGGCTCTTTTTTCAGTGCTGTTAAGCGAGCGCTGGCTTGTGTATAGCCGATCTTCTCCTGCCGTTCGTAGTACGCATCGGTGCGCCAACGCAGGATCGAGTTATAGACAAAACGCACACACCCGAACGTTTGAGCCAAAAGCTCAACCTGATCGGGTGTTGGATAGAATCTGTATTTATAGGCGCGTTTCATAGGCTTACAAAATACACTGAAAAATGTAAGCCATATTGACGAAGGTCAAAAAATGTTACGCAGTTACCGCGCTTATATCCCCGCCCGATTGGGCGAGGTCTTACGCGCAAATTGATAACCGGAGTAACTATCTTGAAAAGCGTATTGTGTTGATGCGCTGGTGGGGGGAATTTGTGGAAACCGCATCCACGGGAGTGACCCTAGCAACAGGAATGAGAGGAATTAGAGCTGTATAAAAACACAAGCTGATTATTCACACAGTCTTGCAATGCAAGCGTTCAGAAAACGATCTATCATGGGCAAAACCGAAGATAACCGACGGTAACAGAATAAGCCGCGTCTAGGGTAGCTCCCGAATTCCCGTACACCTCTGCGGGTTGGCGCGGCCTCCATGATAGAGGGCGTGAGGTGGCGTAATGATTGATTTACCTTTCCATATTAAACGACTCAGAATTGTGACTTTAGAGCAAGCAGCTTTAGTTATGGCAGGCTTATCCGGTGAGTACGATACTCTTGATCCAAATATTATCAGTGGCTACATTAGCGATGAAGAAGCTTCATCATTTAAAGAAATTATATGTCAAGCTATTAAATTGAAAGAAGTTATCCCACTGAAAGCTTACACATATTCTGACCCTTCATGGGATCTCCCAATTGATATCCTAAGCTTAGTTGAAAATGATAATATTAATATCAACACACATATAGTAGATGCTAACTTTCTGGCAAAGGACATCTGGACTTGGGTTGAAAATGAGTTCACAGAATATAATGCCATTATAATTAACCACCCCTACGAGGTGGGATTACAGCCGCCATCGCGTACAAATCAAGAGTCACAAGAGATATCCGAACTTAAGAATAAAATTACCGCACTAGAAAGAGATATTGAGGTTTTAAAAAAATCGTATCCTCTTCACTTGGGTAAGTTTATCGGAGGCGTAGAAAGAGACCCTCTGTATCAGGCTATCAGGATAAGGAATTGTGAATGGGCAGAGTATGACCCTAACAATAATGGCACCAGAGTTAACCAGCAGGCCATAATTACAGAGCTTAAAACCAGTTACGGATTTGTTGAATCGACAGCCAAAGCTATCGAAAAAATCGCTTGCCCAATCGATCGCACCCCATCAAAAGTGGCTTAACATCTACCGTGAGGGTAACCACCCCGGCCCCTCACGGTAACCTACCCTCACCCCAAATAGTGTTGCCCTCACCCTATCTCATCATGCCAGTATTCCTACACCGCCGGAATTAATCGGTATTGAATGAGATTAACCAAATGACATCAGAAGAAAGAAAGATCCTTCTCAAAAAAGAAGTAAAAATGATTTTACGTATTAAATCAGATAGCGCATTTCAGGAGATGATTAACGCTGGCGAATTTCCGCGAGGATTTCGCATTGGCCTACGCCGTGTTGGTTGGTTTGAAGACGAAGTTAATAAATGGATAAATGATCGTGTATTTGAATCACGCGGCGAGGTGGCGCAATGAAAAAAGAAAACCGCCCCGAACAGCAGGCGGCTAACACAGATATTCGCCCGTCTGATGTTATCCCCACCACCAGCCGCACACAAGCGAGACGCACACCGAAGAAGCACCGCGCCCGCGTTTATATGCTTTGCACTGGTGCTGGTGGCTGGACTGAAAACGATATTCTGCGCCACTGCCATCTTTCATCAGGCCGCAATTACGCCAGTGAACTGGAGCGCCGCCTTGATATCTGCCTGGCGCGTTCAGAAGAAGCCAATGCCGATGGTATAGGGGCACATCTTCGCTACCGCTTTGCCTGCCGTGAGGACGTGATGAAGGTCATTAAGCTGGTCAATCAGTGTGCCAGTACTGGTGGCTACTGGAGCCTTACCCCGGAGACTATCGAAAGCATCCTCATGATGTACCCGGATAACCAGAACGCCGCCTGACAGGAACTGAAATAATGAAATTAATTAATGGCCTTCACGGTCAGGGCATCGCTCACCCTGAAAACCATAACCAGAATAATTTTGCCGAACTCATCCCGGTTATTTCCGGCATTATCGGTAGCCAGCCTGCCAGCGTGGTAAGTGCAAAGGAGTTACATGCCGCGCTGGGTGTGGGAAATGACTTTTCCACATGGATTAAGGGCCGCATTGAGGAATATGGTTTCATTGCTGACAGTGACTACACCCTTTTTGATTCCTCAAATTTCAGGAATCAAAGCTCAAATAATAACCATGATGGAAAGGCGTGGGAAACAAGACGCGGTGGGGACAGACGAAGCCGGGAGTATTTGCTTTCGCTGAATATGGCTAAAGAGCTGGCGATGGTCGAACGCAACGAGCAGGGCCGCGCCGTTCGTCGTTACTTCATTCACTGCGAGGAAACATTACAGCAGGAAGCCCCGTTAAAAGCCGCTGCGCTGCGCAAAGAACTTAAGGCCCGTATCACCGCCGCCAGTTACTTTAAGCCGATGTGCGCCGCGCTGGAAGTGGTGAGGCAGGAACAGGGCAAGGCCACACAACCACATCACTACACAACTGAATCGAACATGCTGGCGCGGATCGTGCTGGGTGGAATGACAGCGAAACAGTGGGCGCAGGCGAACGGCATCACCGGCGAAGCCCGCGACCATATGAGCGAGGAACAACTCGATCACCTTTCTTATCTTGAGCAGACCAATATCACGCTAATAGAACTGAGGCAGGACTACCACCAGCGCAAGACAGAATTACTGCGCCTGTCTCAGCGCTGGTTAGCCCGTCGCCTGGAGGTAGTTCAATGATAAGCATTCAGAATAAGAGCTTGCCCGTGTCTGGCCTCAACCTGTCAAAAGTTGACATACGGACAAAGAAAAAGGGCGCAGAGGATATCCACGCCCCGATAAACGCCTCGTACCGTTACGCTGCGGCGTCGTCCGAATTAAACTCAATGTGTACGCGGTCATACGGTAATACGATTTTATCGCCATCCCGATCCAGAACGCCGCCGTTCAACAGTGCCTGTACATCGTTGTATACACCGCGAAAATCGCGATTTACCAGACGGGCCAGCTCACGAATAGAAACGGGTTTTGCACCTTTCATCACTCTGATAATTTGCCAGCGATTGGGCGCAAGCATCGTTTTGGCAAGCTGCTCAACGCTGGGGAATATCAAATCAGATCCAACAACCACGCCTGACATAGCGCGAGTGGCATCTTCCATCGTTGTCTGGAAAGCATCGGCGATAGACATAATCCTGACGGTTAACACTCTCATAATGTCATCTCCTCAGATGGTTGATATCTTCCTGAAAGCTGGCTATCAGGTCTTGTATGCTGGTGAACGTGACCGGAAATTCACGATCGCCAATGTGTTTGTGGTCGCCATTTCCCCGTTCGTTGTCGTAGCGCATCACGCAGACGCCATCCACAATATAGGCCAGACTGTATTTATACAGATGCTGGCTACCGAGAATGGACGGGTCAACCTGCAAGATGCGGATGATGGCGAAAGCATTATCCGCAATCTGAATCCGTCGGTTCATCAACTCAACAGCAGACATAATTTGCCTCTCCTTGTTGATGTAAATCATAACATCAGTAACGTACTGATGAAAGTGATTACATCACAAAAAAATCCCTTGCCTGACACTGCCGCCCGGCGCTATGCTTTTCCCGCTGGTGTAAATCCACTGGCCGGGTTTAGCAGCCTGAATACTCGCGCGGACAACCGCGACCATTCTGTAACGCGGTCTTTTTTTGTCCGTAAAATGCCATGTTGCGTCCGTATTATGGTGGGGCGTAACGGGGAGGCGTTCGCGCCTGCCGGTTTCGTGAGTGCCGGTCTGCTAACCCTGTTACGTCTCACCACCCCGTTTAGCAGCGGTCTGGTGAGGTTAATAAACCTACTCACGAGGCCACCGCTATGGTCGCTACCCTTACCCCGTCACACCCGCGATTCATCTGGCTTATCGCTGCCGTTCGCCGCGATTGCCCGACTATCACCGCAAAAATCCACCATATCGCCGCAGATAGCGAGCATGAAGCCCGCCGCCAGCTTGCGCGGGAAAGTGTCTGCTTCTTCGCTGGACGTCTGCCCGCTACGGGGGCGCATCATGAATAAGCCGATCCCCGCAGGCGCTGACCTGTTTCATCTGGCAGGTGAGTGCGCCGCGCTGGTGTGCAGGCTGATGGAATACCACAGCCGCACTGAACACCGGGCGATGTGCAAATCCCTTGTCACCTCACTGGAGGCACTGACAGCGGCATACCATGCGGATACGGCGCTTCCCCTGCCGGACAATACCGCATCCGATCTGTCAGAGTACTGGCCTGATGAAAGCCTGACGCTGGAATACTGCCTCACGCTGGCAAAGGCGCTGGTGGCCGATACATTGCCCCGTGACATGATCCAGCCGCTTACCGGGCTGTTACATGACCTGGTGAATATGCTGGCTGACCAGGTGAAATCCTCCACGCCACACCGCTGTCAGGGCGTCGTCCTTCTGCCTTTCGTCCGTCGCTATCCTGCCGATATCGAAGCCACACTCGATCCCTTCGTGCTGGCCCTGTACCGCGAACGCCGTGAAATGCTTTGCCGTTTTAAACAGGCGCTTGATGTGGCGGGTGTCGCGTATGTGGAGGCAGACCATGCATAATCACTCCCTGACCTTCACAGTTACCATTCCGGCGCGACCGGACTTCACCGGACCTGTCCTGGTTAACGTGGAAAAAGGCACAGCCACAGGCGGCTATACGCTACAGAAAAACGAGTTTGTCAGTAACCTGGAAGGTTTTCTGGAAGCGGCAAAAATAGCCGGATTTACCGTTACACCACCAGCAGCATAAGGCGAAAAAATAATGTCCAAGAAAATAACTGGCGTTCCTGCCAGCGGGCAGGCTTTACCCGAAATTCGCCCCGGTGATAAATGGCGCGATAAATCCGGGTGTGCGGTAGTGATTACCGCGAATCAGTTCAACCGCGTGACATATGTCCGTGATGGCTACTCTCACCCCTGCGTATATCCGGTGGATCGCTTTCACCGGGAGTTTACCCGCGATGCCGTGGCACTGGCTGCCACCCGCAGGGAGGCGGTGGAATGAAGAACGCACCGAACCTTAAGCATCAACCGAAAGATAAACATGTTGAGGTGGTTATCTTTGCCGGGGCTGATGCCTTCGCTCACGCTAAAACATGGGAAGAGGACTGGGGATTAAAAGTTGCCGCAGATAAAACGCCGCCTGTCTGGCTGGGGCCAAAGCAACTGGCAGACCTGGCGAACCTGCGCATTATTGATAACGGGCGTAAGTGCGCCCGCCTCTATCATGCCGGAGATATTAAGCCCATTCAGATTAACGCCATTGCTGAAAAGCTGGCGCTGGCGGGCGTACAGGAAGCGAAGTTATACCAGGGGATACCTGACCAGCACCCGGAAGACTGGCGCGACTACCTGAACCGGATACGCGAACAGCACGAACGCGGGGAAGAAAGTCTGGTGGCAGAGGTACAACGGGCAGAGGGCAAACCTGCGCCGGTGGATGAGCTGGCCCCCTGTGTGGATGCCCGCCCTGACGGTCTGTACTGGGTAACGCCAAAGATGGATAAGCAGACCGGGGAAGTTACCCGCCCCGGTCAGTGGTTGTGTGATCCTCTTGAGGTGGTGGGCATCGGTGCGGATGAGTCCGAGCGGTATATTGTTCTGCGCTGGAAGCCCGCAGGCGCGCGTACAGCGCACACCGAAGCGATCCCCATGCGTGATACTGGCGAGCATGAAGGCTGGTCGCGGTTACGTGCTGGTGGGCTTTCTGTCACGGCTAAAAACAACTTTCGCGCCATCCTTGCCGATCACCTGTTGCGCAGTGGCGCGGGGGAACTCTGGCACATCACCAGCCTGACCGGATGGCAGCACGGCGCGTACATCATGCCGGACGGGGAAATCATCGGCGAGGCGGGCCGGAAGGTCCTGTTTTACGGTCACAGCGCGACGGCTTCCGGTTACACCTGTGCAGGTACGGCGCAGAGCTGGCGGGAGAACGTCGCCACGCTGGTGGCGGGTAATCCTTCCATGATGCTGGGCGTGGCGGCAGCACTTGCCGCGCCGCTGGTCGGGCTGGTGGGTGCGGATGGCTTCGGCGTCCATTTCTTCCAGCAGTCCAGCGCCGGGAAAACCACCACAGCAAACATCGCCAGCAGTCTGTACGGTAACCCGGATTTACTGCGCCTCACCTGGTACGGTACTGCGCTGGGTATCGCTAACGAGGCACAGGCGCACAATGACGGCCTGATGCCCCTGGATGAGGTTGGTCAGGGCAGTGACGCCCGCGCCGTGGCAACGTCTGCCTATACGCTGTTTAACGGTGTGGGGAAACTACAGGGCGCGAAGGAAGGCGGTAACCGGGAGCTTAAACGCTGGCGAACTGTCGCCATCAGTACCGGAGAAATGGACATAGAAACCTTTCTTGCAGCCGCAGGCATGAAGCCCAAAGCGGGGCAACTGGTGCGCCTGCTTAATGTGCCCCTGGAGAAGGCCACGGAATTTCACGGGCTGCCGTCCGGTAAAGCTCATGCTGATGCGCTCAGAGCGGCCTGTATGGCGCATCATGGCACCGCAGGGCGTGAATGGGTGCGCTGGCTGGCAGACCACCAGCAGGCGGCGCGGGAGGCCACAGAAGCCGCAAGGGAACGCTGGCGCGGGCTTATCCCGGACAACTACGGCGAGCAGGTCCACCGCGTCGGGGAGCGATTCGCCATCATGGAAGCGGCGCTGGTGCTGTCAGGCCATATCACCGGATGGGATGCGCAAGGGTGCCGGGATGCGGTACAGCGCAGCTTTAATGCCTGGGTGAAAGAGTTCGGCACCGGGAACAAAGAACACCAGCAGATTGCAGAACAGGCAGTGGCATTTCTTAACGCCTGGGGCATGAGCAAATTTGCACCCGTGGATTATGATCCGCGAGATCTCCACATCGGTGAACTGATGGGCTACCGGGACAAGGGCGAACGGTATGATGACCCGATGTTGTTTTACGTGCTTCCGGCACCGTTTAAAGAACACGTTGCCAGAGGCTTTAACAAGGACGCAGTGGCGCAGGTACTGCATGATGCGGGAATGCTTAAGAAACCCACCAGCGGCAGGGGCTGGCAGGGCAGAACACCGCGCCTGAAACATCAGAATAACGCCCGGCAGCGTGCATATATCCTGCTTTTCGCACCTGAACAGGAGGAAGAAGAAGCCGAATAATTCATACGTGCGCGTAAAGATGTTGTCCCGGTTGTCCCAATGAAGACGTTTTTTAACTAACTTACTGTTATTTATACATATCATCAGATAATTATGGGACAACATAGCGTGTTTCTGGGACAACATGCGGCGATTTTGGGACAACGTCAGGAAGTTTTGGGACAACATTCATCAGCCAACAATCCGGGACAACACAGAAACAGGGCATGTTGTCCCACAATGCTGGCATGTTGTCCCACAATTAAAAATAAGATTCAATAAAATCAGTTGGTTACATTTTTTGGGACAACCGGGACAACAGGGACAACACCTTTTTGTATATATAGAGATGATTTTTCCTGAATTTCAGGTTTGAAAGCCGGAAAGCTCGCCTGGCGGGTATCTGGTAAAATCAGGCATCCGGCAAACAACCAGAACAACAGGAAGCTAAAATCAGCGAAAAGAAGGGATGTTCAATGGAGCGCACGGAAAAGCTATTTCGTGCAAAACAGCGTTCGCGCCCGCTGCCAGACCGTCGGGCGGCATCAAGAAGCGCCGCATCTTCCCGTGCTGAACCCTGGACTGTATGACGCTCCCGTGCTGAAAACGGCATAAGGGGGTATTTGCGAAAACTACCCCATGCAAACAACGGGCATACAGTTTTTATACAGTAGTCAGGGCTGGTTTATCCGGCCCTGGTTGTTTCTGGAGATAGTCAAAACCAGTCATCCACCAGCAGTCAGGTTGCGCAAAAAGGTACGCACCGGATGTTAAGTTTTGTTAAGGTTTTTGCGCTGTCAGCGCCAATGATATAAGACAGTAATTCACCATTTGGATTGTCCGCTCCACCCAACA
>NZ_PTRE01000117.1 GCF_002965065.1 Escherichia sp. MOD1-EC7003 | reverse complement strand
GGACATTATTTTTGTAGAGCCGGAGGAAACAGACCAGACGGTTTAAATGAGCCGGTTACGATTCTTCAGAGAAGGGGCAACTTTCACTGGCTCAACGGTAGGTAAGACAGCTGTTTGTCCGGTTGTCGCTGGGAGAGAAACTGGCGCAGCATAAATTGACCATGTAAAAGTCTGTTTTTTGCCATTTTCCACCCAGTCAACTTTTACCTTGTTGACATAGTCTGGATACAAACCGAAAACAGGGATGCCATTATGGGTATTAATGGCTTGCGCCCCAACGTCATAGCTAATCGGGATACCTTTCTCGCCTTTGCCTAAGACAGTCACTTTCACATTGCTAAGTGGATGATTGGCTTTATTGATGATAGCAGTTAATGGAAATAATCCACCATAAGGTGCGACATCAACCATACCAAGCGGGCCTTCATGGGCTGGAATAACATCAGATGTGGCGATTAATGGACGATCAGGGTCCAGTACACCAGAGGCGTAAGCGTTAGTATTTATAAATAAGCAGCATAATATTGATAAGGATAATATCTTAGGGGACAGCTTCATAGTTAATTCCTTATTAAAATATAGTCCAGGTTGGTATTCGTCGTGTGAATATTTTTTTACGTTCCACTCAGTTAAATAATCAATAGCAACATTAAAAGGTTACTATTTGGAAACTTAATGTAATTATTAAAATGAGATTATGCACTTTGTCACAAAAAAGAACTTGAATGAGTTATCTATATTTGAGTTGAAATGTTGAGGATATTAAGTGAAATCACTAAAAGTGTTTTCTTTATGATGTAAGTGGTTGCATTGTAAAAAAACATCGACAAATCGAATGTGCAATAATTATTTGTCACTTTTTGACTGCATTCATCACACTTTCTGCTGTCAATTTTAACGCCGGTTCAATATCTATCCCTGCACTTTGTAGCCCTTTAGCCGTCCACTTATTACAGGTGTTGAGTATCCCATAACGACCATTGGCGGCGTAAAACTGGCTGTCACCATAAATACCTTTCTTGAGTGGGAGAAGATTTCCGGCGTCGCTTCTGGAAAAACTGCGCCCCAGAAACAACATTAAGGTATCAAGTTGACCGTTATTAATAGTCAATGGCTTAACTTCGCTGGAAGAAAAATAGTATTCAGGTGGTGCAGAAAACGCCACAACATGTATTACCGCGCCCATCGACCAGAACATCGCCTGCATCGTTAATTTGCTGGTCACTTCTTGTGCCTGATAAAATCCTTTATCTCCCCAACCGATTTCATACCATTTTGGTTGCGTAAATCGCGTGGTGAGTTGCGGTAAAACACGATTAACGTTTGTGGCGGGAATCACGATCCCAGTGTGCCAGCCGTGGCTAACGATATAAATAGTATGCTGACCAGCGGAGTCGTTATTTACCGGAGTGATAGCTTGCGGAAATGTTGCGCAACTGCAAAGCAGTAAACATATTAAGCCGAGAAGTATTGTTTTCAAAATCCATTACCAGGAAAACAGTGGCCACTCTTTGGCAACCGTGGTGAGTTGTGGCGCATCGAAAACGGCCTGCGGTGAAACCACTGTTTCATTAAGCGGGATATTTTTGCCATAACGCTCTTTTAGTTTGGCCTGCACAGCGGGGGGAGTGAGATCAAACTCTTTCAACTTTTGCTGTTCGCCCACGCGCATTCCTAGCGCATTCTGATACACCTTCCACACCACTTCCGAACAATACTGGCGATCATCGCTCCACGAGAAGCTAAAGTCATACGGTTTGCCGAGATAACGTTTTGCCGTTTGCGCCAGTTTTTGTTGTTGTTCGGTATTCAGCCCGCCTTTAATGCGGCGAACAATATATTTGCCATCTTCACCGTGGGCGATCCATTGCTTGAGTGGGGTGTATTTCACCGGGCCGACGGCTTCAAAGACGTAGGGCTTGTTGTTGCGTATCACCAGCATGCCGGTGTGGCTGTAATCGGAATGGGTCGCCAGTTGGATCGCTTTACTTTGTGAGGAGCGAGAAATCTGAAAGATGATGTCGCCAGTTTGTGGTTGCCAGGCAAAAGCAGGCACAGAAACTAGCAGACCGAGGATCAGCAGTTTGTTTTTCATATCTAAACCATCCATGTATAAAAAAAGCGGCTGGTTAACTCCGCGCCGCTCTTTTCCGCTTTAGTATTCCCACGTCTCCGGGTTAATCCCCATCTCACGCATGATCTCTTTTGCCGCTTCCGGGATTTCGTCGCTGCGCTCTTTACGCAGATCGGCATCATCCGGCAGAGGTTGCCCGGTAAAGGCATGCAGAAACGCTTCGCACAGCAGCTCGCTGTTGGTAGCGTGACGCAGGTTGTTCACCTGACGACGCGTACGTTCATCGGTGAGGATTTTTAACACCTTAAGAGGAATGGAAACCGTAATCTTTTTGACTTGTTCACTCTTCTTGCCGTGCTCAGCGTATGGGCTGATATATTCGCCGCTCCATTCAGCCATGAGATACTTAATCCTCTTCGTCAATAAATTGAGACCAGACCACGCAATTAATGTGGGTACTGGCCGTAAACCCGCATAGTTTACCGTACAGGCGTTATCGTGACATCGTGTAATGCACCTGTCGGCGTGACAATGTATATAATTTTAACGGCTATTTGGGATTTGCTCAATCTATACGCAAAGAAGTTTAGATGTCCAGATGTATTGACGTCCATTAACGCAATGTTTACTCTGATGCCTGACATTTCACCGATAAAGCCCAGGGAACATCATCACATGACGCGTAAACAGGCCACCATTGCAGTGCGTAGCGGGTTAAATGACGACGAACAGTATGGTTGCGTTGTCCCACCGATCCATCTTTCCAGCACCTATAATTTTACCGGATTTAATGAACCACGCGCGCATGATTACTCGCGTCGCGGCAACCCAACACGCGATGTGGTTCAGCGCGCGCTGGCAGAACTGGAAGGCGGTGCTGGTGCCGTACTTACTAATACCGGCATGTCCGCGATTCACCTGGTAACGACCGTCTTTTTGAAACCAGGCGATCTGCTGGTTGCGCCGCACGACTGCTACGGCGGTAGCTATCGCCTGTTCGACAGCCTGGCGAAACGTGGCTGCTATCGCGTGTTGTTTGTTGATCAAGGCGATGAACAGGCATTACGGGCAGCGCTGGCAGAAAACCCCAAACTGGTACTGGTAGAAAGCCCAAGTAATCCATTGTTACGCGTCGTGGATATTGCGAAAATCTGCCATCTGGCAAGGGAAGTCGGGGCGGTGAGCGTGGTGGACAACACCTTCTTAAGCCCGGCATTACAAAATCCGCTGGCATTAGGTGCCGATCTGGTGTTGCATTCATGTACGAAATATCTGAACGGTCACTCAGACGTGGTGGCCGGCGTGGTGATAGCTAAAGACCCGGACGTTGTCACCGAACTGGCCTGGTGGGCAAACAATATTGGTGTGACGGGCGGCGCGTTTGACAGTTATCTGCTGCTGCGCGGTTTGCGAACGCTGGTCCCGCGTATGGAGCTGGCGCAGCGCAATGCGCAGGCGATTGTGAAATATCTGCAAACCCAGCCGTTGGTGAAAAAACTGTATCACCCGTCGCTGCCGGAAAATCAGGGGCATGAAATTGCCGTACGCCAGCAAAAAGGCTTTGGCGCAATGTTGAGTTTTGAACTGGATGGCGATGAGCAGACGCTGCGTCGTTTCCTGGGGGGACTGTCGTTGTTTACGCTGGCGGAATCATTAGGGGGAGTGGAAAGTTTAATCTCTCACGCCGCAACCATGACACATGCAGGCATGGCGCCAGAAGCGCGTGCTGCCGCCGGGATCTCCGAGACGCTGCTGCGTATCTCCACCGGTATTGAAGATGGCGAAGATTTAATTGCCGACCTGGAAAATGGCTTCCGGGCTGCAAACAAGGGGTAAAAATGAGTGTGATTGCGCAGGCAGGGGCGAAAGGTCGTCAACTGCATAAATTTGGTGGCAGTAGTCTGGCTGATGTGAAGTGTTATTTGCGTGTCGCGGGCATTATGGCAGAGTACTCCCAGCCCGACGATATGATGGTGGTTTCCGCTGCCGGTAGCACCACTAACCAGTTGATTAACTGGTTGAAACTAAGCCAGACCGATCGTCTCTCTGCGCATCAGGTTCAACAAACGCTACGTCGCTATCAGTGCGATCTGATTAGCGGTCTGCTACCCGCCGAAGAAGCCGATAACCTCATTAGCGCTTTTGTCAGCGATCTTGAGCGTCTGGCGGCGCTGCTCGACAGCGGTATTAACGACGCGGTGTATGCGGAAGTGGTGGGCCATGGTGAAGTGTGGTCGGCGCGCCTGATGTCTGCGGTACTTAATCAACAAGGGCTGCCAGCGGCCTGGCTTGATGCCCGCGAATTTTTACGCGCTGAACGCGCTGCACAACCGCAGGTTGATGAAGGGCTTTCTTATCCGTTGCTGCAACAGCTGCTGGTGCAGCATCCGGGCAAACGTCTGGTAGTGACCGGATTTATCAGCCGCAACAACGCCGGTGAAACCGTGTTACTGGGGCGTAACGGTTCCGACTATTCCGCGACACAAATCGGTGCGCTGGCGGGTGTTTCTCGCGTAACCATCTGGAGCGACGTCGCCGGGGTATACAGTGCCGACCCGCGCAAAGTGAAAGATGCCTGTCTGCTGCCATTGCTGCGTCTTGATGAGGCCAGCGAACTGGCGCGTCTGGCGGCTCCCGTTCTTCACGCCCGTACTTTACAGCCAGTTTCTGGCAGTGAAATCGATCTGCAACTGCGCTGTAGCTACACGCCGGATCAAGGCTCCACGCGAATTGAACGCGTGCTGGCCTCAGGTACTGGTGCGCGTATTGTCACCAGCCACGATGATGTCTGTTTGATTGAGTTCCTGGTGCCCGCCAGCCAGGATTTCAAACAGGCGCATAAAGAAATCGACCAGATCCTGAAACGCGCTCAAGTGCGTCCACTGGCGGTTGGTGTGCATAACGATCGCCAGTTGCTGCAATTTTGCTACACCTCTGAAGTCGTTGATAGTGCGCTGAAAATCCTCGACGAAGCGGGTTTACCTGGCGAACTGCGCTTGCGTCAGGGGTTGGCACTGGTGGCGATGGTTGGGGCGGGCGTCACCCGTAACCCGCTGCATTGCCACCGCTTCTGGCAGCAACTGAAAGGCCAGCCGGTCGAATTTACCTGGCAATCAGATGACGGTATCAGTCTGGTTGCAGTACTGCGCACTGGACCAACCGAAAGCCTGATTCAGGGGCTACATCAGTCCGTCTTCCGCGCAGAAAAACGCCTTGGTCTGGTATTGTTCGGCAAGGGTAATATCGGTTCCCGCTGGCTGGAACTGTTCGCCCGTGAGCAGAGTACGCTCTCGGCACGTACCGGATTTGAATTTGTGCTGGCAGGCGTAGTGGACAGCCGCCGCAGCCTGTTGAGCTATGACGGGCTGGACGCCAGCCGCGCGTTAGCCTTCTTCAACGATGAAGCGGTCGAGCAGGACGAAGAGTCGCTGTTCCTGTGGATGCGCGCCCATCCGTATGATGATTTAGTGGTGCTGGACGTTACCGCCAGCCAGCAGTTGGCTGATCAATATCTCGATTTCGCCAGCCACGGTTTCCACGTTATCAGTGCCAACAAACTGGCGGGAGCCAGCGACAGCAATAAATATCGCCAGATCCACGACGCCTTCGAAAAAACCGGGCGTCACTGGCTGTACAACGCCACCGTCGGCGCAGGCTTGCCGATCAACCATACCGTGCGCGATCTGATCGACAGCGGCGATACTATTTTGTCGATCAGCGGGATCTTCTCCGGCACGCTCTCCTGGCTGTTCCTGCAATTCGACGGTAGCGTGCCGTTTACCGAGCTGGTGGATCAGGCGTGGCAGCAGGGCTTGACCGAACCTGACCCGCGTGATGACCTTTCCGGCAAAGACGTGATGCGCAAACTGGTGATTCTGGCGCGTGAAGCAGGTTATGACATCGAACCGGATCAGGTACGTGTGGAATCACTGGTGCCAACCCATTGTGAAGGCGGCGGCATCGACCATTTCTTTGAAAACGGCGATGAACTCAACGAGCAGATGGTGCAACGGCTGGAAGCGGCCCGCGAAATGGGGCTGGTGCTGCGCTACGTGGCGCGTTTCGATGCCAACGGCAAAGCGCGTGTGGGCGTGGAAGCGGTGCGTGAAGATCACCCGCTGGCATCACTGCTGCCGTGCGATAACGTCTTTGCCATCGAAAGCCGCTGGTATCGCGACAACCCGCTGGTGATCCGTGGGCCAGGCGCAGGGCGCGACGTTACCGCCGGAGCGATTCAGTCGGATATTAATCGGCTGGCGCAGTTGTTGTAGTCCTGGGCCAGAGAAATCAGTATTTGCGTTACGCGCCCTGCGGAAAGCGGGGCGCTGTGAGTAAATTCAGCCTGTTTATGTAGCCAGTGGATAAATTTTCTGCTGGTTGCTAAAGAGAGTATTTTAGCTTTGTTGCTATTTCCACCCGTTAATGCACACACCATCTTACGGTTTTTTCCCTGCTCCCAGAGTTGCCACTGATTTTGCCACCAACCGTGATATGTTGTTCCCTGAAAACGCCAGGAAGTGTTATCGGTACTGTCAGCTATTTCCTCTTCAATAAACCAAATCTCACCTTGCTGTTGGCGAAATAGTTCTGCCCAGGCCGTAATAATCGCACCTCTTAAAAAACACTCGTGTGAAATTACATGTGTTTTTACTGTCGGGAATAAAATATTCAGTACTCTGAAATGCCCGTGTGCAGTGATAACCGGACGCAGAATAACGCCTTTGGCATTGCGCTTGAGCGCTGCGCTGCCATACTGAATTTCATCGAACTGACTGCGGCGTAGAAATTGTGTCTCGCGCATATCAACGCGTTGTACGATATTACTCTCGTGTAATTCTGGTTCTGCATCTCCTCTGTATCGATAATGCAGACTTTCTCCAGCTTGATGCTGAGTGTAATTAGTCGAGAGATGAAGAATATTACCGCGAATCGCGTCGAAACTCATCAGAACATACATTTTCTGCCCGCTGCTGGTTCCCTGAAAGGGGGTGATCAGAGCAATAGTTTCGATTATTTCGGGAGGCGTTATTTCTTTCTGATATTGTTTGGGCGTCCAGACTTTTTTGCAGCCACGACATTGAATGCGTTGCGATCCCTGTGGATTGTGACCATAACAAATCGTGTCTGTGCCATAACATACCGGGCAGAAATGGCCCTTTTCAGAGGCGTAAGTCGCTAAGTGGGCTGTTAACCAGCGACGAAATTGCTGTTCGTCAAACAAAGGCGGGTAACTTCCGCATGCCCGACAGTGCAATGCTGCATAACCTAGGCGATAGTCAGGCCAGCTGTAATCTGTCGATGTTGACCGTCCTAAATTACGGCAACCAAACGACTTGCAGACATTAATCGCAAACAGATTTGACATATATCACCAACGATTTCATAAGGTCGTTGATTTTGTCCTACAGTTATCGCCTCTGGATGTGAGTATTCTCACATAAAAAAGCCTTTCAGAACGTAATGTAGCAATCCTTTATCTCACTGGAAGGGATTGTTTATGAAAATTAAAATGCTTGCTGCGGGTATCGCATTAACACTGCCGTTTTGGGCCTGCGCCAAAGATGTCACCATTATTTATACCAATGACCTCCACGCACATGTAGAGCCTTATAAAGTGCCGTGGATCGCTGACGGTAAACGGGATATTGGCGGCTGGGCAAATATCACTACGCTGGTTAAGCAAGAAAAAGCCAAAAATAAGGCGACATGGTTTTTTGATGCGGGCGACTATTTTACCGGGCCATATATCAGCAGCCTGACCAAAGGCAAGGCTATTATCGACATTATGAATACCATGCCATTCGATGCTGTCACGATGGGTAACCATGAATTTGACCACGGCTGGGACAACACATTATTACAGCTGAGTCAGGCAAAATTCCCGATTGTGCAGGGCAATATTTTTTATCAGAACAGCAGTAAAGCATTCTGGGATAAGCCCTATACCATCATCGAAAAAGACGGTGTGAAAATAGGTGTTATAGGTTTGCACGGAGTATTTGCCTTTAATGACACCGTCTCTGCTGCCACGCGAGTGGGTATTGAGGCACGTGATGAAATTAAGTGGCTACAACGTTATATCGATGAACTCAAAGGCAAAGTTGATTTAACCGTTGCCCTGATCCACGAAGGTGTTCCGGCCCGCCAGTCCAGTATGGGAGGCACAGATGTGCGCCGCGCACTGGATAAAGATATTCAGACGGCAAGTCAGGTGAAAGGGCTGGATATTTTGATCACCGGACATGCGCATGTGGGTACGCCGGAACCGATTAAAGTTGGCGATACGCTCATCCTCTCCACTGACAGCGGTGGGATTGATGTGGGTAAACTGGTTCTCGACTACAAAGAGAAGCCGCATGATTTTACGGTGAAAAACTTCGAGCTTAAAACCATTTACGCCGACGAGTGGAAACCCGATGCGCAAACGAAACAGGTGATTGATGGCTGGAATAAAAAGCTGGATGAAGTGGTGCAACAAACGGTGGCGCAATCACCGGTTGAATTAAAACGTGCCTATGGAGAATCGGCTTCTCTGGGAAATCTGGCTGCGGACGCTTTGCTGGCAGCGGCGGGTAACAACACCCAACTGGCTTTAACCAACTCTGGCGGTATCCGCAATGAGATCCCGGCAGGTGCGATCACGATGGGTGGCCTCATCAGTACCTTCCCGTTCCCCAACGAGCTGGTGACGATGGATCTCACGGGAAAACAATTACGCAGCTTGATGGAACACGGCGCAAGTTTAAGCAATGGCGTTTTGCAGGTATCGAAAGGCCTGGAAATGAAGTACGACAGCAGCAAGCCGGTTGGTCAGCGGGTTATTTCACTAACTCTGAATGGTAAACCGATTGAAGATGCGACGGTTTACCACATTGCTACTCAGAGTTTCCTTGCTGATGGCGGTGATGGTTTTAGCGCCTTTACCGAAGGGAAAGCGCGCAACACAACCGGCGGTTATTACGTTTATCACGCGGTGGTTGATTACTTCAAAGCGGGCAACACCATCACGGATGAACAGCTCAACGGTATGCGTGTGAAGGATATCAAGTAAAAGTACGTATTGAGGCTGACTTATCCGACCCATGGAAGAACGTGGGCCGGATAAGAGGCATCCGGCGCTACAGCTGTTTAGCAAAGACCTCTTTTGCCGCAAGCAAGCCATTCAGCGCCGCCGCAATTTTTAAGTAAAACGACATATAGGTGGTCTGCGCCTGCCCTAAAAAGTGGCAGGGTGCGGGCGAGGTTTTCCCTGCGAAAATCATCGCATGATGAATTTTCGAGGGAAGCGCATGATAAATAACGAGCCACTTTTTGCTTTGATTAACCAGGAGCAACAGCGCCAGCAACAGTCACTGGAACTGATTGCCTCGGAGAATTTCGCAAGCCCAGCCGTTCTCGCGGCGCAGGGGGCGGTGTTAACCAATAAATACGCCGAAGGTTATTACCAGCATCGCTACTACGGCGGTTGTAAGTTTATTGATGAGGTTGAGATGCTGGCGATAACCCGCGCGCGGACGGCAGTTTTGCGCCATCAGCCAACGCGCCAGAAATCACCAACTGACGAAAAGCTTGATACAAACGCAGATGCAGCGGCAGGCTACGCCACTCTCGCGCGGCGATCATGATTTGTATTGACTCGAACATAAATCCTTGTCGTGAAATATAATTCTTTACTTATAAACGAATTATTCTGCGATAAGAAGTATAATTGTCTCCAATGTCATCCATATATTCTAATTCGTCTGTATGTTTATTATATCCTTTGTAATAAGTTGCCACAGGCAAGAATCCTAATGCAACATTAGCACCACCGCAGAGATTGCACCCGCCATCTCCACCTTTCAGCAGAATATCTTTATCATTAATAATTTCCTGAAGATAGGGATCAAATGCAATCTGTAACCCAAACTGATTAGGCCATTCTATATCCCAGGTTGTTGGTTCTTCAGAAGTAATAAATGGGATTTTCATTTGATAGTCGAAATTATTCCCCCAGCGCCAGAGTGTTCTGGAGCCAGCGCCACATAAATATTCCCATTCATCTTCACCCGGAAGATCAAAACCAGTGCTTTGGATACTTTGAAGTAACTCATCATAGCTAATTGATTCATATATTTGTGCAAATACATTCCCATCTATATATTGTAATTTCAATCTTGCGTTTAACTCGTGAACACCAGGATTAATTTTTTCCATATAATCGGACAGAAATTTTTGCAGCATGCTGTTCTCTGTAATGCGGGGGTCCAATAGAGAAACTTCCCTCCAGCCTGGTCCAGCGTGAACATTTCTTTCAACCAGCATCGGGGATATAGTGACTTTCCTCACAGGTGTACAAGAATCGGTGAGATAATTATTCAAATCTACACCTTCTGGCCCCAACATCTCTTCAAAATCTTGTTTTGTCAGGCCATCCATATTATTGAGGCTGGCATCCCACCCTAACATTACTGTATCTCCGGGGACAACAACAAATTCACAGCCATCTTTATATTCGAATATTCCTGTTTCAGTTGTCTGGCCAAATGCAGAAAAGGTTTCCATACGAATAAAACGGAAATCGGTAAAATGACTTAGCTTATCTTTTAATAAAAGCTCTTTGTCAGTTTTGTTGAGGGAATCATATTTATGGCGTTTATTGATTGCCATGATACATCCTTATAATGAATTAATGACAGGATCATGCTATCACTATGAAGGTAGAAAGCCCACTTTATTGAAATGACGGGCAGTTATTCGGCACGTAGTTATTGTTGTTGATGAATGAGTGACAACTTCTGCCTGCTTTAAAAATGTATCTTTAGGTTAATTGGGTATAAAATAATGAAATATAAACAGCTTTGTTGTGGCAATGCAATGAATACACTTTCTATTATTACTGACCGCTTGATTTTACGTCCACAAACCATTAACGACTTCGATGTCTGGTATCCTATGTATGGCGATCCGCTAATCTTTCATCTGGTCAATGCGCCGGGATTTACCCCGGAAGAAGGCTGGAATCGTCTGTTACGCAATATTGGTCATTGGGCAACTTTTGGTTACGGTATCTTCTCTATTTTCCGCAAATCGGATGGCACGTTCCTCGGGGAAACTGGGCTGGCTAATTTTCATCGCGATGTCGATGCACATTTTGCGCAATATGTTGAAGCATCATGGGTTATCGCCCGGCCATTTCAGGGAGAAGGAATCGCAAAAGAAGCCGCGGTTGCTGTGCACCAATGGTTTGTTGAAGCACATAAACCGGAAAAAACGATCTGTTTGATTGCTAAAAATAATCTGCCATCTATTCGCATTGCCGAGCACGTTGGCTACCGGATCTATAATGAGTGCCTGTATAAGGGCGCGGAATGCCTGAAATTTGAATGTTTATGGGATAAATAAGGCCAACATTATGATGGACCTGGCGAACTCATTCCACTGAGCGCTGACCAGCGCTCAAATTTCCCGATATGTTCCCGACTATCACGCCGCCGCGCAGGAGAGATAATATCTGATGACACTGCCTGTTGAAGAACGGCTGGCGATATAGACGCACGTCTCATTCGGCATTTGTGTCGGTAATATTTACTACGCCGATTCTCGCACCACCAGTTGCCCTGAAAGCGCAATTCTTTGGGTTTGTAAATCTGGGGCTTTTAACTTGCGAATCATCAGGGCTGCGGTCTGGCGTCCAGTTTCTTCACTGGCGGAGGATACATAGGTGAAAACGGGAGAGGTGAGGTTGATGTGCAGCATATCTTCAAAGCCAATCAGCGCCACCTGCTGAGTCAGAAAGATGTCTTTCCCGACTGTACGCCCTACCTGATGTATGCCGTTGATGCAGCCGATCATGGCTTCGGGCGAATGGCAGAGTAGGGCGGTGATGGCATTGTTATTCTCCAGCAACTGGCGCGTGGCCATGCTGGCGGCGTATGTATCATCGTCACAGGCTGGCGTGAACTCGTCACGACTGGCAATACCGAATTTTGCCAGGGTCTGGCGAAAACCCACCAGTCGCTGTTGGCGGATAAGATCGCTTTCTCTGCCGCCGAGGTAGGCAATGTAACGATGTCCACGCTCAATTAAATAACGCGTGGCAAGGCTTGCCGCCTGCTGGTTGTCGCGCAATACCAGATTGCATTCATCTTTGATAGGGGATTGTGAGGCGACGACAAGAGGAAGAGGGCACTGGCGAATCAGCGCGGGTAAGGTTTCACGCTGCGCATCGGAAGCCAGATAAATCACTCCGGCAACACCTTGTTGCTTGAAGGAAAGCAAACAGCGTTCAAGATGTTCATGCTCGTTCTGTGGTTGCCCGAGGAAAACCATATATCCTTGTGCTTCCAGTTCCTGAACAATACTTGCCATCACTTTGATGGAAAAGCTATCGCTAAAATCACGTAAAATCAGACCAATAAGATTTGAAGTGTTGGAGCGTAAATTGGCGGCGGCAACATTATGCACGTAGCCAAGCTCAGTAATGGCAGCATGAACTTTCTCGATGGTTGCCTCGGAAATTTTGCCTTTCTGGCGCAGGACCAGCGACACAGTAGAGACCGAGACTCCTGCGCTTTTGGCAACATCAATTATGCTGACTTTCTTCAAATTCACTCCCTGAACAATAAGTACGAAGGTTCCAGTCAGGGACCAGAACCTCCAACAAAGCGTAATCTTATGACTATTTGCCAATCATCGTCGACATGGTTTGCGCGATAAATTGTGCACGTGCGCCAAAAATCACCTGAATGCCGTTATCGCCGACGAAAACCACACCACGAGCACCGACATTGTTCAGTCCATCTTTATCCACCACATCTTTATCCGCCACTTCCAGACGCAGGCGCGTTATGCAGGATGCGACGGAAGAGATATTTTGTTGGCCGCCCAGCAGACTGATAATTTCCGTAGCCAGTTCATCATCGGTTTTATCGTTAGCGGATACAGTGCTTTCGGCACGACCCGGTGTTTTCACATCAAAACGGCGAATAACAAAGCGGAAAGTGAAGTAATAGATAATAGCCATTGGTACGCCAACAATAATGGCGCTTAAGAAGTTGGTTTCAAAACCATTGAACGATGGCAGGATGCCAAACGAAATATAATCGATAAGCCCTGCCGAGAAGGATTTTGCAATGTGGGCATGGAGCAGATACATCGCCATATAGGAGAGGCCAGCCATTATCGCGTTGAATACGTACAGTACCGGTGCCACGAAAATAAAGGTAAATTCAACGGGTTCTGTAATACCTGTCAGGAAACAGGTTAATGCGGCAGAGAACAGAATACCGGCGGCAATTTTCTTATTTCTGGTGTGTGCTTCATGGTACATCGCCAGACACGCCGCAGGCAGCGCGAACAGCATGAGCGGGAACTCGCCCTGTAAAAACTTACCCGCGTTATGGTAGCTGTCGCTACTGAACGACTTCACACCTTCTTCCAGCATTTTGAACCAAATTGTTTGGTCACCGTGGATCGTTTGCCCTGCCTGGGTGGTGTAATCACCAAAAGAGTACCAGAACGACGGATACCAGATGTGGTGCAGGCCAAGCGGAATAAGTGCACGTTCTGTCACACCAAAAATAAAGGTCGATGCCGCCTGGTTATCACCGTTGACGATAACTGATAGTGCATCGATTCCCGACTGAATATGTTGCCAGACATAGGGCAGTAACAAGCCAAGGATGAAGGAAAGAAAAGCCGTCGCGATAGCCACGAAGCGTTTGCCGGAGAAAAAGCCAAGAAATTCTGGTAATTGCATGGTATGAAAACGGTTGTAACACCACGCCGCCAGAACTCCGCATATCAGGCCGCCGAAGACGCCCATTTGCAGCGTTGGGATCCCCACCACCATCGCATATTTACCGCCTTGCCCGGCCATCTCTGGTGTGATGCCAAGGACAGTACCGATGGTGATATTAGTGACAAAGACGGATACAGCGGCGGATAGCGCCGCAATACCCGATTCTGAAGCCAGTCCCACGGCAGAACCGATAGCAAAAAGCATCGGCAAGTTATCAAAAATAATACCGCCGGCATTCATCATCAACGGCATGTGGAATTTATCGCCAAACGCCAGCAACAACCCGGCGGCAGGCAGAAGCGAAATTGGCAGCATCAGCGCGCGACCAATCATCGACAGTTTAGAAAGTGATTTTACGACACTCGATATCAGACTCATGCTGATTTCCCCCGAATAGCGCAGATGACTGCGCAAGAACGATTATTTATATAAGTAGAACGTTCTAGTAGAACGTTCTACTTATCGTGAGGGATGTATAATTTGTCTGCAACTTAATTCTTAGGAATTTATTATTTGTTTGAAGTGGTTCAAAATTAAAAGCGAGGAGGTCGGAGAGGCTTAAAGTATCCTTTTGTTTTATTTGAGAATATGATTTATTTTTTAAGTGAATAAATTAGAATGAATCATCATTTAAATAAATATAAAATTAATAACGTCAGCATTTTCCCAATATTCACCTCATACTGAATATTGGAATCCTGTTTTTTCTTCAGATGAAAAAATTTCATCTTCCCTGATTTTTCCTCACTATCATTGGTCATTTTTCGGTTGACGCCCATCGGCTTTTCCTTCATCTTTACATCTGGACGTCTAAACGGATAGATGTGCACAATACAACATATAACGACAAGCGATTGATGAGGTAAGGTATGAGCTTTTTTCACGCCAGCCAGCGGGATGCCCTGAATCAGAGCCTGGCAGAAGTCCAGGGGCAGATTAACGTTTCGTTCGAGTTTTTCCCGCCGCGTACCAGTGAAATGGAGCAGACCCTGTGGAACTCCATCGATCGCCTTAGCAGCCTGAAACCGAAGTTTGTATCGGTGACCTATGGCGCGAACTCCGGCGAGCGCGACCGTACGCACAGCATTATTAAAGGCATTAAAGATCGTACTGGTCTGGAAGCTGCGCCGCATCTTACCTGCATTGATGCGACGCCCGACGAGCTGCGCACCATTGCACGCGACTACTGGAATAACGGTATTCGCCATATCGTAGCGCTGCGTGGCGACCTGCCGCCGGGAAGCGGTAAGCCGGAAATGTATGCTTCTGACCTGGTGACGCTGTTAAAAGAGGTCGCTGATTTCGATATCTCCGTGGCGGCGTATCCGGAAGTGCATCCGGAAGCGAAAAGTGCCCAGGCAGATTTGCTTAATCTGAAGAAAAAAGTGGATGCCGGAGCCAACCGTGCGATTACTCAGTTCTTCTTCGATGTCGAAAGCTACCTGCGTTTTCGCGATCGCTGTGTTTCGGCGGGCATTGATGTGGAAATCATTCCAGGCATTTTACCGGTCTCGAACTTTAAACAGGCGAAGAAATTTGCCGACATGACCAACGTACGTATTCCGGCGTGGATGGTGCAAATGTTTGACGGTCTGGATGACGATGCCGAAACCCGCAAACTGGTGGGCGCGAATATCGCCATGGATATGGTGAAGATTTTAAGCCGTGAAGGAGTGAAAGATTTCCACTTCTATACGCTTAACCGCGCTGAAATGAGTTACGCGATTTGCCATACGCTGGGTGTACGACCTGGTTTATAAATATTGTGGATTTTGTGAAAATTACACAGTGATCACAAATTTTAAACAGAGCACAAAAAGACTCCTCGAAATGAGGGTGGGAAAATAAGGTTGTAAGCCTTGTTTTCTCCCTCATTACTTGAAGGATATGGAGCTAACCCCCTTTGTTATAAAAATGTGTCCGAAATCGGACATAATCAAAAAAACTTAATTACGATCAATTTGATCTACATCTCTTTAACCAACAATATGTAAGATCTCAACTATCGCATCCGTGGATTAATTCAATTATAACTTCTCTCTAACGCTGTGTATCGTAATGGTAACACTGTAGAGGGGAGCACATTGATGAGCACATCAGACGATATTCATAACACGACAGCCACTGGCAAATGCCCGTTCCATCAGGGCGGTCACGACCAAAGCGCAGGTGGGGGTACAACCACGCGCGACTGGTGGCCAAATCAACTCCGTGTTGACCTGTTAAACCAACATTCTAATCGTTCTAACCCTCTGGGTGAGGGCTTTGACTATCGTAAAGAATTCAGCAAATTAGATTACTACGGCCTGAAAAAAGATCTGAAAGCCCTGCTAACAGAATCTCAGCCGTGGTGGCCAGCTGACTGGGGCAGCTACGCCGGTCTGTTTATTCGTATGGCCTGGCACGGCGCGGGTACTTACCGTTCAATCGACGGGCGCGGCGGCGCGGGTCGTGGTCAGCAACGTTTCGCACCGCTGAACTCCTGGCCGGATAACGTTAGCCTCGATAAAGCGCGTCGCCTGTTGTGGCCAATCAAACAGAAATATGGTCAGAAAATCTCCTGGGCAGACCTGTTTATCCTCGCGGGTAATGTGGCGCTGGAAAACTCCGGTTTCCGTACCTTCGGTTTTGGTGCTGGTCGTGAAGACGTTTGGGAACCGGATCTGGACGTTAACTGGGGTGATGAAAAAGCCTGGCTGACTCACCGTCATCCAGAAGCCCTGGCGAAAGCACCGCTGGGCGCAACCGAGATGGGCCTGATTTACGTTAACCCGGAAGGCCCGGATCACAGCGGCGAACCGCTTTCTGCGGCAGCAGCTATTCGCGCGACCTTCGGCAACATGGGCATGAACGACGAAGAAACCGTGGCGCTGATTGCGGGTGGTCATACGTTGGGTAAAACCCACGGTGCCGGTCCGACATCAAACGTAGGTCCTGATCCAGAAGCTGCACCGATTGAAGAACAAGGTTTAGGCTGGGCGAGCACTTACGGCAGCGGTGTTGGCGCAGATGCCATCACCTCTGGTCTGGAAGTGGTCTGGACCCAGACGCCGACCCAGTGGAGCAACTATTTCTTTGAGAACCTGTTCAAATATGAGTGGGTACAGACCCGCAGCCCGGCTGGTGCAATCCAGTTCGAAGCGGTAGATGCGCCGGAAATTATCCCGGATCCGTTTGATCCGTCGAAGAAACGTAAACCGACAATGCTGGTCACCGACCTGACGCTGCGTTTTGATCCAGAGTTCGAGAAGATCTCTCGTCGTTTCCTCAACGATCCGCAGGCGTTCAACGAGGCCTTTGCCCGTGCATGGTTCAAACTGACGCACAGGGATATGGGGCCGAAATCTCGCTATATCGGACCGGAAGTACCGAAAGAAGATCTGATCTGGCAGGATCCGCTACCGCAGCCGATCTACAACCCGACCGAGCAGGACATTATCGATCTGAAATTCGCTATTGCAGATTCTGGTCTGTCTGTCAGCGAACTGGTGTCGGTGGCCTGGGCGTCTGCTTCAACCTTCCGTGGTGGCGACAAACGTGGTGGTGCCAACGGTGCGCGTCTGGCATTAGCACCGCAGCGCGACTGGGATGTGAACGCCGCAGCCGTTCGTGTTCTGCCAGTTCTGGAGAAAATTCAGAAAGAGTCTGGGAAAGCCTCGCTTGCGGATATCATCGTGCTGGCAGGTGTGGTTGGTGTTGAGAAAGCCGCAAGCGCCGCAGGTTTGAGCATTCATGTACCGTTTGCGCCGGGTCGCGTCGATGCGCGTCAGGATCAGACTGACATTGAAATGTTCGAGCTGCTGGAGCCGATTGCTGATGGTTTCCGTAACTACCGTGCTCGTCTGGACGTTTCCACCACCGAGTCATTGCTGATCGACAAAGCACAGCAACTGACGCTGACCGCGCCGGAAATGACTGCGCTGGTGGGCGGGATGCGTGTACTGGGTGCTAACTTCGATGGCAGCAAAAACGGCGTCTTCACTGACCGCGTTGGTGTATTGAGCAATGACTTCTTCGTGAACTTGCTGGATATGCGTTACGAGTGGAAAGCGACCGACGAATCGAAAGAATTGTTCGAAGGCCGTGACCGTGAAACCGGCGAAGTGAAATACACTGCCAGCCGCGCGGATCTGGTCTTTGGTTCTAACTCTGTCCTGCGCGCGGTGGCAGAAGTTTACGCCAGCAGCGATGCTCACGAGAAGTTTGTTAAAGATTTCGTGGCGGCATGGGTGAAAGTGATGAACCTCGACCGTTTCGACCTGCTGTAATTTGATTTGCTTCAGCGACTGTATAATGATGGTCGCTGAAGCGTCTTTCGCTTATTGCTGGCGATCCTCTCCAATACAAGCTGGGATGTGAGCACGCTGTGGCTGACAGTGTTTGTTTACTCATCTGGAATGTGAATGAATTCAGTTGGTGGGAGAATATGTCTATATACACTTCGCCCTTCAAGCTGCCTCTGCGTTGGCTGCACTCTCTCACCTCAGTCACGTACTTTTGTACGCTCCTGGGGAGCTATTCGCTTGCCGCCCTGATGCAACTCGAATTATTTAGGGTATAGATTTAATTAAAACCATCATGCCTGCTCCGGTCAATCATAACCGGAAGCCGTTGATTATTAACTGGGGTAATTTAACGAACAGGCCACGATGCCACGACAAAAGGTCGTATTAACCTGATAATCATCTTCCAGCACGACAATATCCGCGTCATAGCCATGTTGTAATTTCCCTTTGCGATGATCAAGCCCTAACAAACGGGCTGGATTAATGGTACAGGATTTTAAGGCGGCACCAAAAGGGACCATCGCCCCCTCAACCATATTGTATAAGCCGCGGTTCAGCCGTAGCGTACTGCCAACCAGCACACCGTTTTCCCGCCGGGTGGCACCATCTTCGCCCAAAATCATTGGTTCTGCGCCGAACATATAGCGGCCCGGAGGACAGCCTTTAGCTTTCATTGAGTCGCTGATCATAATGATGTAATTATCATTCTTTACGCGATAAAGGTGAGAAGCGGAAACCAGGCTAACGAAAATACCATCGGCGATCACTTCACCATACAACTCGTCCAGACGTAGTGCGGCACCAAGCAGACCCGGTTCACGATTAACATATTTCGCCATCCCATTATAAACGTGGGTAACGTTTTTCGCCCCGTACGCGACAGCCGCTTGTGCCTGTTCGAAGGAGGCGTCTGAGTGGCCCATATTGACAACAATCCCTTTTTGCACGCAGTAACGGGTGAGCGCTAATTCGGCATCTTCTTCCGGTGCGAGAGTGACGGCGATAATGCGCCCACGGGCGGCGTGTTCAAATGCCTGAAATTCGCTAACGCTGGCGGGACGGATCTGTTTTTCCGGTTGTGCGCCACGATACAACTGGCTGAGAAACGGGCCTTCAAGATGAATACCGAGAATCTCCGCACCCGAACAGGTTTCATCCATGACGTGAGAAATGTTACTCAATGCCGCCAGCAAGGTGGCGTCTTCATCCGTTACCGTGGTAGGGCAGAAAGCGGTGACACCCTCAGTGGGCAGGCGGGACGCCCAGCGACGTAGCCCTTCGGGATCGTCTTCATTACTGTCGTAATTCCACGCGCCGTGGGCGTGGGTGTCAATAAGCCCCGGAATAATGCGCCGTGAGCCAAAATCGTAATCGACATGTGAGCTAAGCCCCAACGTGAGATCGCTGATAATCCCATCTTCTATGGTGATTTGCGCCGGGTAAAATCCTCCGGCAAGCCAGACGCGTTCACTCTGGAGCCTCATTGTCTCACCTCTGTACGTTGATAAGCGCAGCCGCGTCACGATCGCAAATAATCGTGACGTTCGGGTGCAATAACAGGAACGATGCCGGAAACAAAGGATCAACGAGGGTACAGTCGTGAAGCTGTTTCATTACTGCGGCTTTTGATTTGCCGTTAGCGATCAGCACGATTTCTTTGCTCCTTAGGATAGTTCCCATACCGAGCGTAATCGCCTGGCGTGGCACATCCTCTTTGCAATCGAAAAAGCGCGCATTTGCTTCGATCGTCTCTTCATTCAGATCGATGACGTGGCAAAGTGGGCTGTGTGTTAAATGTGGTTCGTTAAAACCGATATGTCCGTCATGACCGATGCCGAGAATGGTCATATCAAAATCGCCATGTTGCTGGATAATTTGTTCATAGCGGGTGCATTCGGCCTGTAAATCATTGACCAGAACATCTGGCACAAACGTGTGATCAACCTGAATATTAGCGTGCTGGTAGAAGTGCTGTTGCAGGAAATAATAGTAGCTTTGCGGATTATCTTTTTTCAGCGGGATATATTCGTCGATATTAAATGAATATGATTGCGAAAAATCGGCTTTTCCTTCCTGCGCCTGGCGACTGAGATACGCCAGCAGGCCAATCGGCGTACCGCCAGTCGGGACTGCCATAACTAAACCCGGTTTCTTTTTTAATGCACTGACGACACGAGCGGCAGCAAGCGCACTCATCTCGTCATAGTCGTGGGCAACAATAAAATCCAGCATCCATGATTCCCCGTTATTATCAGCCTCCGATAGTGGCTTTTAAGCCAATGCTTTCGGCATACTCTTTAATTTGTTCAGTGAATTCCCGCTTGCAGCGTGGTATATCGTGCAGTAAATAGGGCATTCCCAGCTTTTCATATTTGCCGATGCCATAAATGTGATACTCCAAAATATCCACCTGCAAAACGGCGCTACCGAGGCTACGGATAAAATCCAGCCGCTTGCGGAGATCTTCAGGCTGATCGTTGCGCGTCGGCACAATAACCATACGGGCCAGCATTGGTTTGCCCATCGCGGCAATGGCTTTGGCATTTTCCAGGAGCAGACGGTTATCAACACCGGTACAGGCAAGGTGAATTTCTGGGTCGAAAGCTTTAAAATCATACGAAACCAGATCCATTAACTCTACCAGCGGTAACAGCTTATCAGGGCGAATGTTACCTGCGGTATCCAGGCATAAATGGACATTTTCTTCTTTCAGAAAACGGGCGGTTTCACCGACGAACTCTGCCTGTAGCGCAGGCTCACCGCCGGAGAAAGTCACGCCGCCTGAACTGGTGTCGTAAAATGCTTTATCCCGCAACATCAGATCCGCGAGCGCGCGAGATGTTATCTCCTTACCGACTTTTTCGTAACCGTCATAAGGACAAAGTTCGACAATATCCAACAGGTTTGTGCAGCGTTTACGATCGATATTCACGCCTTTTTCGGCGAACGTGATCGAATTATTGGCGGCAGCTTGCACACAAGTACCGCACTGTTTACAACGCTCTTTAAACCAAAATACATTGAACCCTGGCTTGATAGTTTCCGGATTCGCACACCATTGGCAGCGCAAATTACACTGCTGCATAAACACGGTACTGCGAATACCCGGACCATCTTTCGTGGAATAGTGCTGAATCCGGGATATCAGGCCAGTTCTCATTGTTTCTTCCTCTGACGCTTACCAGCTTAGTTCCGTACGCGCGATGATCGCATCCTGTGCTTCCGGCATTAGGGTGGAGAACAGCGCACAATAACCGGCTACCCGCACCATTAGATTCGGGTAATCTTCCGGGTGTTCTTTTGCCGCCCGCAGTACGTTCGAATCAATGATGTTGAACTGGTTATGGAAGACATTTTTCAGACGACCCGCTTCCATAAAGGCGGTGAATTTTTCCAGGTTATCGTCACCTTCCAGTGCGCTGGGCGTGAATTTCATGTTCAATAACTGTCCACCAGCGATTTTCTGGTTGGGTAGTTTAGAGATGGAGTTAATCACCGCTGTCGGGCCTTCTTTGTCCGCGCCCAGGCACGGCGACGCCCCTTCGTTTAGCGGCAGCGTGGCCAGGCGACCGTCTGGTGTTGCGCCAACGTCAAAACCGTTTGGCACATACGAAGTAATGTTGGAAGTGGACATCGTATAACCGCAGCCTTTTGGCCCCTTACCGTAGCGGTCGGTTTTGTACTTTGGCAGCAGCTTCAGGTAAGACTCAAAGACGTCAGCGACAATATGGTCCACATAGTCGATGTCATTGCCGAATTTCGGCGCGTTGCGGCACAGTTTACGCACGCGAGCGCCTTCGATACCTTCAAAGTTGCTATCCGTTGCCTCGCGTAGTTGTTTCAGCGTTAGTACCTTGTCATCGAATACCAGTTTTTTCACTGCTGCGAGGCTGTCGCCTACGACGGAAGGTCCGATATTGGAAGAACTGACGAAATCGTATTCCGCGCCGCCATTCTTCAGCGTGCTGCCACGTTCCAAAGAGCAGTTGACTGTCGCGGAGGCGAAGGCGTCGGCATCGTGATATTTCAGCGCACGGTCACACACCAAATCGCAGTCCACCGCCAGATCAGAGTAAAACTCCAACAGTTGATTCCAGGCCGCCCACACTTCATCGTAAGAGGCGTAGTTGATATCACGACCTTCTGTGCTGTTGATTTTCACTAGTTGCACACCGGTTGCTGGATCACAGCCGTTGTTCATTACCAGCTCAAGGATTTTGCCAAAGTTCACGTAGGTCATCCCTGTGGCGCGGTGGCCCCAGCGACCCGGAATGGCGGTTTCCACGCAGCCCATAGAGGCATATTCACGCGCCACTTCTTCCGTCAGGCCGAGCGTCATCATCGCCGGGATCACCACTTCATCACAGAAGATGGACGGCATCCCGAAGCCTTTGCGGATCAGTTTTGCCGAATCCTGCATCAGTGAGTGCGGCGTGCCTTTCCAGAAACGCGTGCTCAGGTTCGGCTCCGGCAGACCGGTCAGCGCCATTGCTTCCAGCGAGAGGTAAGAGAGATCGTTTGTGCCGTCAGTGCCGTCCGGCTTCATGCCGCCAACCATCAGGTTGGAGTAGAGCGGGTAGCCGCCGCTGTATTGGGTATGCCCCCACGGACGAACTTTATTGAGGCTGTTGGTCATAATGAAGAAGTGGGTCAGGATTTCAAGCGCCTTCTCTTTACTGATTTTTCCCGCGTTGATGTCCGCTTCATAGAACGGCCAGACATACTGATCGAAACGCCCGAAGGAGAAAGAGTGACCGTTACTTTCGATCATCATCAGTAAATGTGTCAGGTAGACGGTTTCTACCGCTTCCCAGAAACTTTGTGCTTTGCCTTCCATCAGATGCGCGAACATATCGCTCATTGCCAGCAGTTCGTCACGACGTTTGGCATCAGTGGTTTTGCTGGCTTCTTCTTTGGCGAGAAGAGAAAAGCGTTTGCAGTAGTTCAATGCCGCGTTCATGGTAATAATTACGGCTTCGTAGAAATCTTTCTGCTCGTCGGTCAGATTGTTATTTTCGGCCAAATGTTGTTTTGCGATATCGCGCATTCCACCGTAGCCCACTTCCAGTACAAAATCATGGTTAGGGATGATATGACCGTCGCCGGACATGCTGATGCCGCCGCGATGTAGCACGCCTTGTTTTTCCGCCAGTCGATTAATTTGTGGCAAATTAGCCAACACCTCATCCTGGTGGGTTTTTCCCTGCCAGTAATCCTGCAATACGCGCAGGCGCGCTTTGGTCTCTTCGGATACCTGGAAGCTGTCGCCGGAGCGTTTATCGAATTCGTCCAGTTCCTCAATCACCCAGTTGAAGGAGAACTCCGGGAATACTGGCGCGGCAAAATTGGCGCTTGCCTGATTACCAACGATCAGCATGTCAGGCTCAATATAGATGGTCATTTTTTCCAGAATATCGGCCAGCGCTAATGCCCGACGAATCACGATTGATTTGCCTTCCGAACGTTTAAAGGAATCGGTGATAATTTCGGCACGTTCAGGGCAGATGGTCGCTACGCGGTGGAACATCTGATCTTGTTTTTTAGCGATACGCGCAAAATCACAATCGTTATTGGTGGGCTTGAAGCTAAGTAATCCGTTCATAAAGACCTCAGTTCTGGAGTGGGTATAGGCATTCCACGCCTGAGATGTTCTTTTGTCAATTAAAATGTGATCTGTCTTGTTTCTTTTGTGGTGAATAAATCCAGAAAGAACATCCAAGAGGTGCAAAAAAACACAGGTGTCTGTTGTAAGACATCTGTGCGATCAGCGGTGGTTATCAGCCAGCAGTAGCTGTACGTTTTGCGTGTTAATCAGAGAGAGCATGTCAGCAGGAAGGCCGCTTTGGCTGATGATGAGATCCAGATCAACCAGACAGGCATGGCCTGCGAGGAATGTCTGGTCGAATTTGCTTCTATCCGCTAGCAGGATTTTTTGCCGTCCGGCCCGCATCAGTGCTTGTTTGACGTGGGCATCGGTCATTTTAGGGACCGTTAGTTCCCCTTGCGCGTTGATACCCTGAGTACTGAGGAAGACCTTGTCAGCATGGATATTGCGAAAGAAGTCGGCTGTACAAGGAGAAATCATCCCCTGTGTATCGTCTTCGTATTCACCCGGCGCGACGATCAGTTTAATGTTTTTTCTCCCTTTCAGCAGATTAACTACTGGAACGGAATTTGTTATCACCATGATTTTTTTATCGAAAATAAACTGGGCAAGCGCGAGCGTTGTCGTGCCACAGTCGATAATAATGGTGTCACCATCTTCAACTAGTTCGGCGGCTTTCTGGCCGATCAGGTGTTTATCATCGACCATTTGTATCGATTTAAGTTGAAAGCTAGGCTCAACGCTGGCACCGCTGGTCAAATAGGCTCCACCGTAGGTTGTTTTAACAATGCCCTGTTTTTCAAAGAAGGAAAGGTCGCGTCGGATGGTCATTTTAGTGACGCCGAATTTCGCCGCCAGTTCGTTAACAACGACTTTTTTGTCCTGCTGCAGAATGGCGTAAATACTCATTCTTCTGTCAGATGATTGCATAGTCATGCTTTCCTTGATGAAAATTGCACTCTAGATCGCACACATTATGGGGGTAAATTGGGATAAAAAGAACATAAAGAAACAAATTTCCCCAAGCGCGTTTTACTGTCGATGGGACATTGGTGAAAGCGTATAGTGCATACAGAAATGTCACTCTATGGGATTTATCATGTCTGCCTCAGTAAAGAGCAACCCCCTGGCTATTAGCGGCCTCATCGTTCTGACTCTCATCTGGAGTTACAGTTGGATTTTCATGAAGCAGGTCATGGGCTATGTTGGCGCGTTTGATTTCACTGCGCTACGCTGTATTTTCGGCACTTTCGTTTTATTCCTCGTTTTACTGGTACGCGGTCGCGGCCTGCGCCCGACACCGTTCAGGTTCACCTTTGCTATCGCTTTACTCCAGACCTGCGGCATGATCGGCCTCGCTCAATGGGCACTGGTGAGCGGTGGCGCGGGAAAGGTCGCCATCCTTACCTATACTATGCCGTTTTGGGTAGTGATCCTCGCTGCGCTTTTCCTGGGGGAGCGGTTGCGACGTCTACAATACGCTGCGATTGGCATTGCCGCTGTAGGATTGGTATTCGTAATGCAGCCGTGGCAACTTGATTTATCTTCGATGAAAAGCGCCATATTGGCGATTCTTTCCGGCGTTAGTTGGGGGGCGAGTGCCATTGTCGCGAAACGCCTTTACGCCCGTCATCCACGCGTGGATTTATTGTCGTTAACCGCCTGGCAGATGCTTTATACGGCGCTGGTGATGAGCGTAGTCGCCTGGCTGGTGCCGCAACGTGAAATTGACTGGCAACCCACGGTGTTCTGGGCGCTGGCCTACAGTGCGATTCTGGCGACGGCGCTGGCCTGGAGCTTATGGCTGTTTGTGCTGAAAAACTTGCCTGCCAGTATTGCCAGCTTAAGCACACTGGCCGTTCCCGTTTGCGGCGTGCTGTTTTCCTGGTGGCTGCTCGGTGAAAATCCCGGTGCGGTTGAAGGTAGCGGTATTGTGCTGATTGTGCTGGCACTGGCGCTGGTGAGCCGCAAGAAACGAGAGAACACAGTGAAACGTGTATGAATGTTTACTTATGGTTGGTGAGAGTTATTGCGTCAGGGTTAGCCATATTAAGCATTTTTACCATGGCTGCTTCCGGGCATGCAGGAAGCTGGAGCCATGATGCAATAGCCTTGTATGATGGGTTAAAACTTGACTGTTTTTTATGGAGTTGAAAGATGTCAATAGAGCGCATTAAGCACGTTATGTCACCGCCAGAAGTAGCACCTGTAAAATGCTCAGTCGCAGACTGGCAGGAAGTTGAAGCAAAACTACGCATATCGTTGCCGGAAGATTATAAGATTTTTATTGATGAATATGGTTCTGGCAGCATAAATAATTTTTTGTGGATATTTAATCCATTCGTCAGTAATCAATATATTAATTTGCTTGAGCAAGCAAAGGCGATAGCGGATATATATATTGAACTCAGGGAAAATGGCGATAAATTCCCGTACCTGGTTTCTCCCGCTGCAGGGGGATGCATTCCCTTCGGCGCGACTGATAACGGTGACTACCTATTCTGGAAAATGGGCAAAGGAGGTGGGTGTGGTGTTGTAGTCAACGAAGGTCGCTCACCTCTTTATGATGAGTACGATATGGAGTGGTCGGAATTTCTGTATTTACTTCTCACCTGTCAACTGGAATCAGAAGTGCTACCAATGAATACGTTTAAAGGGAAGCCCTGGTTTACACCGCATTAATTTGCAGTACATATCCAGACTTCAGATTAATTTTTGTTAAGAGCAATAATTTCACTCAATAAATGGTAAGAAGGGGAATCTTGCTCATATAACCGCACGTCATTGGTGGTAACTTCTATTTTTTGCAACGGCTCTTCAAAGAAATAGCCTTTGTAAGCAGGCGTCAGCGAGTCAATGATGGTAGATACGTTAAGACATTTATCAAAAGTTAATATCTTAATACTGACGGGAGATAACGTGGAAAGTAGTAGGATAATTTCGTCTTCATGCCCGTAGGTGTTAGCCAGAATAAATGCTGCTGAATAAGGCCTCGCTGGTCTCCAGGCTTTGTTCATACCCACTGTAGCTTGCGTATTTTGTTCCTGCAAAATATAAACGTTGTTGTTAAATGCCATACTTAACTGGATATCTTTGAATATTTCCTTACTTAACGTGGCATCAAGCTGGCGAATCATTGCCGAACCTGGAGCATCATTTTTGAAAAAATCTGTGGGTCGTGATGGTGTGTTATAGCGAATCAAAAAGAGATAGGCAGAAAGGGCTTGCTGGACGTCATTCAGTGATGTCTTGCATTCAGCGTGGCCCTGAAAACTTACGGCACAACCGAGGAAACAAAGCGATAACAACACGCGATTTATTTTGCTGTTCATACTTCCTCTCCGGTCAGTGTGGAAAATAACGATAATGCCCCACCATCTGCCAGCTAAACAGGACATCTTCTTCCTGCGCACCAGCTCCAATGTTATGTATCACCAGCGGCGTACCGTCACTGGCAAAACCATCTGAAACCACCCCAATATGTGCCAGTCCATTGTCTAATCGCCAGGAGACAATATCGCCCGGTTGGTAGTCACTGGCGTTTTTGCTGGTGGGGCGTGTTTTGTCGTGGCGCGTAAACCAGGTTTCCAGGTTAGGCACCCGGCGATGATCGATGTTGCTGTCCGGGCGCTTTAACTTCCACTTTTGCGGATAATCAGCAAAATTCTTCGCCATATCTTCGTGAACCAGTTTCTGCAAATCGACCTTTTGGCTGCGCAGGGCGCGGATCACCACATCGGAACATACACCGCGTTCTTGCGGGACATCACCGCCAGGATAAGTAAGCTGCACATATGCCGGATCGTAAAAGAGCGTGCTGCCGATTTGCTGTCTGGCACCGTTCGCGATGGCAAGATTGGTGTTAGCCTGGATTTGCCCCACGGCTGGTGGAACGGCGGGGGATTTTAAGGAGTGGCTGGTAAGTGCCGTCAGAAGACTGAGCAACGCCAGTGAAACTTTCATTTGTTTCGTCCGTGAAAATAATATTCGCAGATTCGACCTTCTGGGCTAACGATTGTTCTGTGGAGAAAATGTCCAGAAGCAGACAAAAGACTCCCGGACAAGCTGGGGGCCTGAGAATGATGATAAACGCAAAACTGCCTGATGCGCTATGCTTATCAGGCCTACATAATCTCTGCAATCTATTGAAACTGCATGTTTTTGTAGGCCGGATAAGGCGTCCACGCCGCATCCGGCATGAACAAAGCGCACTTTGTCAACAATATGAGCCGCCTGAGAATGATGATAAACGCAAAATTGCCTGATGCGCTGCGCTTATCAGGCCTACGTAATCTCTACAATCTATTGAAATTGTATGGTTTTGTAGGCCGGATAAGGCGTTCACGCCGCATCCGGCATGAACAA
>NZ_PTRE01000116.1 GCF_002965065.1 Escherichia sp. MOD1-EC7003 | reverse complement strand
ACTCCAGCCTTCGGAGGCCAGAAGAATGGCTTTAATACGATCCCTGACTCGCCCGTCACGACTGGAATCATGAAGGCGTTCAAGTTCAGCTTTTTGTTGGTCAGAGATGAATATTTTCATGTTGGACAGCATGATCTCCTGTTGCTGAAAAATCAAGCACTTTCAATGATTACGGGTATATATTGATTAATATTCATTGACTATATGAATATAAGCGGACTGCTCATTAAGAACGATACAGGAATATTTAATTGGCGTCAGTGAGTGAATGACTTAATTTTGTAAGTCGCTGTAACGGTGAATATAACGAGTCAAAAACAAATGATGTTTGTTAATGAGTTATATTTTTATCTACTGAATATATAAAGAAAGTTGTAAATAAAAAGGCCAGAATTCTCTGGCCCTGGTTAAATTAATGGTTGGAGAACCAGTTCAATTTATCGCGCAGGCCAACGACCCGACCAATAATAATTAATGACGGGCTGTTCATTTGCTGCGCCAGATCGCTCAGTTGTGTGAGCGTACCGTCAATTACGCGTTGCATGACCGCCGTACCATTTTCGACAATCGCCACCGGCATCTCGCCAGGCATTCCGTGTTCAATCAGCTTTTGCTGAATGGTTGCGGCCTGACTCAACCCCATATAAAACACCAGCGTCTGTTTTTCTGCCGCCAGGTTTTCCCAGTCCAGCTCGCCACCGGTTTTTAAGTGTCCGGTAATTAAGCGTACACTCTGGGCATAATCGCGATGGGTGAGGGGAATGCCCGAATAGGCAGAGCAACCAGAAGCAGCGGTAATACCCGGAACAACTGAGAACGGAATACCCGCATTGCACAGTGTTTCCAGCTCTTCACCACCACGGCCAAAAATAAATGGATCGCCACCTTTCAGTCGCACCACACGTTTGCCTTTTTGCGCTTCCCGCAACAGGATCTGGTTAATCTCTTCCTGCGGTACGCAGTGGTATCCCGCGCGTTTGCCGACGAAAACGCGATCAGCATCGCGGCGTACCAGATTCATAATATCGTCAGAAACCAGACGGTCGTAGACCACCACATCTGCCTGCTGAATTTGTTGCAGACCTTTCAGCGTCAGCAGCCCGGCATCGCCCGGACCTGCGCCAACCAGCACTACTTCACCACGATGATCGAGCGGTTCGCTGATTAACTGTTCGGTGGTTTCAGTAATGGCTTTCTGATCGTTGTTTGCCAGCGACTGCGCCAGACGGTCATTAACGAACAATTTTTCCCAGAAACGGCGACGCTCACCCATCGTGGCGAACTGTTGTTTTACACGCTCGCGTAGCTGCCCGGCATATTTCGCCACCTGGCCCAGATGCAGCGGCAGCAGTGATTCGAGTTTTTCGCGCAACAGGCGCGCCAGGACCGGAGAAGTACCACCAGAGGAGACCGCCACCATCAGCGGTGAACGGTCAATAATCGACGGCATAATGAAGCTGGCGGCTTTCGGCGCATCGACCACGTTACAGAAGATGCGACGAGATTCAGCGGCTTCGCTGACGCGCAGGTTAAGCGCGTCATCATCTGTCGCGGCAATCGCCAGCCAGCAGGTGTCGAGAAGGTTTTCATCAAATGGCCCCTCGACGAGGGTTAACATGCCTGCATCTGCCCATGCGGTGAACTGTGGGATAAACGCTAATGCATTCACCGTTAAGCGAGCACCTGCGTCTAACAGCAACCTTGCTTTGCGTTCCGCGACATCACCACCGCCAATAATCAAACAGTCGCGATCGCGTAATTGGCAAAATATAGGCAAATGATCCACGTAAAAACCCCTTAGTAATTAACCGGTAGCTGTTTCAGTTTGATTAAATTTGTCCGCAACTGGACGATTCGCTTTCGGTGTAGTATACCAATAACCCAATCCCATGAATACGGCGCCCGATAAAGTATTACCCAGCGTCACCCACAGCAGGTTATGACCAATACCCGCCAGCGTGTAGGCTTCGCTGTGGTTGCCGAACCAGGAGAGCGCGAACAGCGTCATGTTAGCGATGGAGTGCTCGTAGCCGGACGCGATAAATGCCAGCAGACACCACCAGATAGCAATAAATTTCGCTGCCCCTTCAGTGCGCAGCGCCATCCAGATTGCCAGGCAAACCAGCCAGTTACACAATGCGCCTTTGAAGAACAGTACCATTGCCGGTGCGGTGGTTTTAGCCAGCGCGACGGAGTGAACGATGCTGGTATCTACCGGCAGCAGGCTACCGCCGCCCCAGCGATAGAGCATGGCAACAAAGACGGAACCGACCAGGTTACCCAGCCAGGTTTGCGGGAGGATTGCCCACATTTGCCCGTGGCTGATGGTGCCTGCTTTCACCCCAAAGGTGAGGAACATGGTGTGTCCGGTGAACAGTTCAGAACCGGCGATAATGACCAGTGTTAAGGCGATACCAAAGGTCGCCCCCATCACCAGAGGACGTACGGACGGATCGAGCAAATTACCGAGCGTGAAAATCAGGATGATCCCAAGCCCCACATAAGCACCTGCCATAGCGGAGCTGACCCAAAAGCCGAGTGGGTTATTTGCCGACAGGCGTGCAATGCGCGCAGCATTAGCCGCACACTTATTAATAGTGTCTGTAAACATTTGATTATCCTTAGGTAATAAAAACAAAAATAAAACCAAAAGAAAGCTAAATAAGATCCTGCATTGCTAATTATCACGTTGCCGGATCATGCAAAAAGGGGAGGCATAGCGCCTCCCGTTAAAACATTAACCGCGTAGCTGTACCACGCCGTCTTTCACTCGCGCGTCGTAATGCTTGACGGAAAAGTGCTCGTCTTCCATGCACAAACCGTCGCTTAAGCGAAAATGCTGTTTTTTCAGCGGGCTGGCGACCCACAGCTCGCCCTGGTGTTCCGCAATCAGCCCACGTGACAGCACGCTGGACTCGAAGAACGGGTCGATGTTGCTGATCGCAAACACCTGGTCACTGTGATACGGGCGGAAAATCGCGACCTGCTCGTCACCTAACAGCGCGCAGACGCCGGTTTCAGGCAGAATGTCATCGATTTTGCAGATGTCTTTCCACTGGCTCATGCGTTGTCCTCCACCAGAGTTACCGGGATACGTTCATAAGGCGTTGCCGGACGGTGCTGCTCGCGCTCTGGCACCATCTGCACGTTCGGGTCACGCTTGTCGCTGTTGATGAAGTGTTTGAAGCGAGTCTGCGCAGACGGCGTATTGACCGTTTCAGTCCACTCACACACTACCGCTTCACGCAGGCGCGCCATCTCTTCTTCCAGATGAGCGTTCAGCCCCAGTTTATCGTCAATAATCACCGCTTTCAGGTAATCGATACCGCCTTCGAGATTTTCTAACCACGGCGCGGTACGCGTCAGTTTGTCGGCGGTACGGATGTAGAACATCATGAAGCGGTCGAGGTATTTGATCAGCGTTTCGCGATCGATATCTGCCGCCAGCAGATCCGCATGACGTGGTTTCATGCCACCGTTACCGCAAACATACAGGTTCCAGCCTTTTTCGGTGGCGATAATACCCACGTCTTTACCCTGAGCCTCTGAACATTCACGGGTACAGCCGGAGACACCGAACTTCATTTTGTGTGGGGTACGGATGCCTTTGTAGCGGTTTTCCAGTTCCACACCGAGGCCGACGCTGTCGCCAACGCCGTAGCGGCACCAGGTGCTACCCACGCAGGTTTTCGCCATACGCAGTGCTTTCGCATAGGCATGACCGGTTTCAAAGCCGGCTTCAATCAGCTGACGCCAGATCTCCGGCAGATCGTCTTTCTGTGCGCCAAACATCGCCAGGCGCTGGGAGCCGGTGATTTTGGTGTAGAGATTAAATTCACGCGCGATACGGCCCACTGCCATCAGCCCTTCCGGGGGGATTTCACCGCCCGGAGAACGTGGGATCACCGAGTAGGTGCCGTCTTTCTGGATATTAGCGAGGAAGTTGTCGTTAGAATCCTGCAGCGGAGTATGTTCCGGCTTCAGAATGTATTCGTTCCAGCAGGAGGCCAGCAGCGAACCGACGGTCGGTTTACAAACTTCACAACCGTAGCCTTTGCCGTGTTTCGCCAGCAGTTCTTCGAAGGTTTTAATGCCTTCAACGCGGATCAAATGGAACAGTTCCTGACGCGAATAAGCAAAGTGTTCGCACAGGTTGTTGTTCACTTCGATACCCTGCTTTGCCAGTTCCGCGTTCAGTACCTGAGTGACCAGCGGGATACAGCCACCGCAGCCAGTACCCGCTTTGGTCTCAGCTTTCAGCGCCGCAACGGTGTGGCAGCCTTTGTTGATAGCAGCAATCAGATCGCCTTTGGTGACGTCGAAGCAGGAGCAGATTTGCGCGCTGTCCGGCAGTTTATCTACGCCGATAGACGGCTTACCGCTACCCGAGTGCGCCGGCAGGATCAGAGAGTCCGGGTTTTCCGGCAGCTCAATAGCGTTCAGCACCAGTTGCAGCAGGTTACCGTAATCGCTGGTATCGCCCACCAGTACCGCACCGAGCAGGGTTTTGTTGTCTTCGCTGACAATCAGGCGTTTGTAGATCTCTTTGCTTTCGTCGAGATAAACATAGCTACGCGCGCCAGGCGTGCGACCATGCGCATCACCAATACCGCCTACGTCTACGCCCAGCAGTTTCAGCTTGGCGCTAAGGTCAGCACCTTCAAAGGCGTTTTCGCTACCGAGAATGTGGTCAACGGCGACCTGCGCCATTTTGTAGCCTGGTGCTACCAGACCAAATACACGATTGTTCCAGCTTGCGCATTCACCGATAGCGTAGATATCCGGATCGGAAGTCTGGCAGGAATCATTAATGACGATACCCCCGCGCGGAGCTACGTCCAGACCACACTGGGTTGCCAGCTTATCGCGCGGACGGATACCGGTAGAGAAGACGATAAAGTCGACTTCCAGCTCGCTGCCGTCGGCAAAACGCATGGTTTTACGCGCTTCGACGCCTTCCTGCACAATCTCAAGGGTGTTTTTGCTGGTGTGAACACGTACACCCATGCTTTCGATTTTGCGACGCAGCTGCTCGCCGCCCATCTGATCAAGCTGTTCTGCCATCAGCATAGGGGCAAATTCGATAACATGGGTTTCGATGCCTAAGTTTTTCAGCGCGCCAGCGGCTTCCAGACCTAACAGACCACCGCCAACAACGGCACCGCGCTTACTGCGACGAGCGCAGGACTCAATAGCGTTGAGGTCTTCAATGGTGCGATAAACAAAGCAGTCCTGGGTATCAGAACCTTTAATTGGCGGGATCCACGGGTAGGAACCGGTCGCCATGATCAGCTTGTCATAAAATACGGTACGCCCGGCACTGGAGTGAATCACTTTCTCCTGACGGTTGATGGTGATAGCGCGTTCGCCGACCAGAACTTTAATGCTGTGTTTCTCATAAAAGCCTGCGCGCACCAGCGACAGCTCTTCGGCGGTGTGGTGAGAGAAGTAAGACGAGAGGTGTACGCGGTCATAAGCGATGCGCGGTTCTTCACAGAAAACGGTAATATCAAAGTTGGCCGCATCAGATTTATCAAGAAGATCTTCGATAAAGCGATGGCCGACCATACCGTTACCGATAATTGCGAGTCTGACTTTGCTCATTTTTGCCTCGATTTCTTTTCTATTACCGCCTACCTTAACGATTCAGCAACCCCGCTTATTGATGTAAATCAAATTCACCTTTATATACTCCTTAAGTGGTATATTGCTGATTTATATAAATTTTCTTAAGTCACGGAATTGTCTGATATTTCATATCTGATCAAAAAGTAGACAAAATGAAAGGGTTTATAGAAATAATAGAAATAGATGTACGTAGCGGAGTAAGAGAGGAAAAGGCCGGACGACGAAAGCGCCGTCCGGTATGAGCAATTAATGAGAGGTCAGGGTGTTATGCTGACGGTGACGGCTGACGAAACCTAACAGGAAGCACATCACAAAGACGACAGCGTACAGAGCGTTTGCCGTCAGCAGCGCCGCCTGAGGACCACTATGTTCAACAATCGGGCCGGTAACCACAAAGGTCAACATGGTGCCGATGGTCCCGCAGGTCAGGACAAAGTTAACCAGTTTTGGCGATGGGACTTTGGTCTGCTGTGAACCCAGGGTGATGATAGTGGTATAGATCGCGCTGGAGAAAAAGCCCAGGGCGAGAATTGACCATGCCATATGTACCGGAGTTCCGGTGTTAAAGACATACATCAGAATTGCGGCCAGACCGGCCAGTACGGTCAGAATGCGTTGCAAATCAAAGAAGCGAAGAATAAAGCTGAACGCCCACATGCCGACCATGTATGACATCCAGAAGTTACTCACCAGCGTGCCCGCGTCATTCAGGCTCATGCCCAGACCTTTGGCATATTCCGGCACCCAGGAGATAAAACCTAACTGACCGAGGATGTAGCACAGCGCCGCAATAGAGAGAAACAATACGCCGATGCCCCACTTTTCTTTCGCTACCGGAGCATCCGTTTCTGGCGCATGTTTACCCAGTGCCGGGAACTCACAGTCGAAGGTCAGAATAAAAATAGCGACGTACACCAGCCCGATGCAGACATAAACCCAGTACCACTCAATGCTGCGTGCCAGCAGAAACGCGGCGATCATTGGGAAAATCATCCCGGCCATACTGAAGAAGGAGTCGGTAAATAACAGGCGGGAACCGCGCTGACGCCCTTCATACATTTGTGTTATCAGGAATGTACCAATCGACATGGTGATGCCGCTGACTGCCCCGAGAATGAACATCGCCGCCGAGAACAGCGCCAGACTGTGGCTGAACATCAAACCGGCAACCGCCAGCACCATCAGGAGAAAGCCAAAACGTAACTGCGTTTTCAATGGGACGATTTCCATCAGCCAGGCGTTGAGGAAGATAGAGATTAAAATGCCGGCATTGAGGAAGGTAAAGGTATTACTCATACTGGAAACCGGCAGATTGAAATAATCGGCGATGTTTCCCATCACCATTCCGGTGACAATAACCAACGCACCGGTCAGTGCGTAGGAGAGAAAGCTAATCCATGTGAGCTTGATGCGATTGCTGTTAGTCATGATTGGCCTGCGTTCAAAAATAAAATGGCATAGCGGGCTATGCCGCGAGCGGGCGATTTTAGGTGATTTTGTGATCTGTTTAAATGTTTTATTGCAATCGGTTGCTAAACCGCATTTTGCGGAGTGATCTTGATCACAGAATAAAAAGTAATCATCAGGTTACATATATTTCAGATACGTAAAATTAAGTAAAGGGATGGCCTTGTTCTTGAAGGCTATTTAGAATCTCTTCACTTGCTTTTTTTCTGCTCTGTTTGTTAAGGAAATCTCATGTTCAAATCGACCCCAGCGGCGCTGGCTGCTGTTTTCGCTCTTTCTGCTCTTTCTCCCGCAGCAATGGCAGCGAAAGGGGACCCGCACGTATTGTTGACAACCTCAGCTGGTAACATCGAACTGGAGCTGGATAAACAAAAAGCGCCAGTGTCAGTGCAAAACTTTGTCGATTATGTGAACAGCGGTTTTTATAACAACACCACCTTTCATCGCGTCATTCCTGGCTTTATGATTCAGGGCGGCGGTTTCACCGAGCAGATGCAGCAGAAAAAACCAAACCCGCCAATCAAAAATGAAGCCGATAACGGCCTGCGCAACACGCGTGGCACCATCGCGATGGCGCGTACCGCTGACAAAGACAGCGCCACCAGCCAGTTCTTTATCAACGTTGCTGATAACGCTTTCCTTGACCACGGTCAGCGTGATTTCGGGTACGCAGTATTTGGTAAAGTAGTGAAAGGCATGGACGTTGCCGATAAGATTTCCCAGGTGCCGACTCATGACGTTGGTCCGTACCAGAATGTGCCGTCAAAACCGGTAGTTATCCTTTCTGCTAAAGTCCTGCCGTAATGATTTCTCGCGCGGGCAATCTTGCCCGCGCTTCTGCTCTCCCGGCGTAACCCGGATTTGCCGCTTATACTTGTGGCAAATGGACACGTTCAGGGAGGCATCAAGTGAAGAAACTCACCGATAAGCAAAAGTCCCGTCTCTGGGAGCTTCAGCGTAATCGTAATTTCCAGGCCAGTCGCCGCCTTGAAGGCGTCGAGATGCCAATCGTCACTCTTACTGTCGTAGAGGCTTTAGCGCGCCTTGAAGAACTGAGGAGGCACTATGAGCGATAAATTCGGCGAAGGGCGCGATCCGTATCTTTATCCTGGCCTTGATATCATGCGTAACCGGCTGAACATCCACCAGCAGCAGCGGCTGGAACAGGCCGCTTACGAAATGACGGCGCTGCGTGTTGCGACCATTGAGCTTGGTCCGTTGGTGCGAGGTTTACCGCATTTGCGCACTATCCATCGCCAGCTGTATCAGGATATTTTCGACTGGGCAGGGCAACTGCGTGAAGTTGATATTTATCAGGGGGATACGCCGTTCTGCCACTTTGCTTATATCGAAAAAGAGGGCAATGCCCTGATGCAGGATCTGGAGGAAGAAGGTTATCTGATTGGCCTGGATAAAGCGGAGTTTGTCGAGCGGCTGGCGCATTACTATTGTGAAATTAACGTGCTGCATCCCTTCCGAGTAGGAAGTGGTCTGGCACAGCGGATCTTCTTCGAGCAACTGGCGATTCATGCCGGATATCAACTGAGTTGGCAGGGTATTGAAAAAGAGGCCTGGAATCAGGCTAATCAGAGTGGGGCTATGGGGGATCTTACCGCGCTGCAGACGATATTTAGCAAAGTGGTAAGCGAAGCCGGAGAATCTGAGTAAAATAGCGCGGTTCTTTCGTACCGGAGCCGCCATGATCCTGCTTATTGATAACTACGATTCTTTTACCTGGAACCTCTACCAGTACTTTTGTGAACTGGGAGCAGATGTGCTGGTTAAGCGCAACGATGCGTTGACGTTAGCGGATATCGACGCCCTTAAACCACAAAAAATTGTCATCTCACCCGGACCCTGTACGCCAGATGAAGCCGGGATCTCCCTTGACGTTATTCGCCACTACGCCGGGCGCTTGCCGATTCTTGGCGTCTGCCTCGGTCACCAGGCAATGGCGCAGGCATTTGGCGGCAAAGTTGTACGTGCTGCAAAAGTCATGCACGGCAAAACCTCGCCGATTACGCATAGCGGTGAGGGGGTATTTCGGGGGCTGGCAAATCCACTCACCGTGACACGCTACCATTCGCTGGTGGTGGCGCCTGACTCATTACCCGCGTGCTTTGACGTGACTGCCTGGAGCGAAACCCGTGAGATTATGGGGATTCGCCATCGTCAGTGGGATCTGGAAGGTGTGCAGTTCCATCCAGAGAGTATTCTCAGCGAACAAGGACATCAACTGCTGGCTAATTTCCTGCATCGCTGATTTCTGATTGCTATTAAGTGATTTTTTATGCATATTTTGTGATTATAATTTCACATTGGTTTATGTGTAACAGGGTGATCATGAGATGGCAATTGAACAAACAGCAATTACACGCGCGACTTTCGATGAAGTGATCCTGCCGATTTATGCACCGGCAGAGTTTATTCCGGTAAAAGGTCAGGGCAGCAGAATCTGGGATCAGCAAGGCAAGGAGTATGTCGATTTCGCGGGTGGCATTGCAGTTACGGCGTTGGGCCATTGCCATCCTGCGCTGGTTAACGCCTTAAAAACCCAGGGTGAAACCTTGTGGCATATCAGTAACGTTTTTACCAATGAACCGGCGTTACGTCTTGGGCGTAAACTGATTGAGGCAACGTTTGCCGAACGTGTGGTGTTTATGAACTCCGGCACAGAAGCTAACGAAACAGCCTTTAAGCTGGCACGCCATTACGCCTGTGTGCGCCATAGCCCGTTCAAAACCAAAATTATTGCCTTCCATAACGCTTTTCATGGTCGTTCGCTGTTTACCGTTTCGGTGGGGGGACAGCCCAAATATTCCGACGGCTTTGGGCCAAAACCGGCAGACATCATCCACGTTCCCTTTAATGATCTCCATGCAGTGAAAGCGGTGATGGATGATCACACCTGTGCGGTGGTGGTTGAGCCTATTCAGGGCGAGGGCGGCGTGACGGCAGCGACGCCAGAGTTTTTGCAGGGTTTGCGCGAGCTGTGCGATCAACATCAGGCATTATTGGTGTTTGATGAGGTGCAGTGCGGGATGGGGCGGACTGGCGATTTGTTTGCTTACATGCACTACGGCGTGACGCCGGATATTCTGACCTCTGCGAAAGCGTTAGGCGGCGGCTTCCCGATTAGCGCCATGCTGACCACGGCAGAGATTGCTTCTGCGTTTCATCCAGGTTCTCACGGTTCCACCTATGGCGGTAATCCGCTGGCCTGTGCGGTAGCGGGCGCGGCGTTTGATATCATCAATACGCCGGAGGTGCTGGAAGGTATTAACGCGAAACGCCAGCGTTTTGTAGACCATTTGCAGAAGATAGATCAGCAGTACGATGTGTTTAGCGATATTCGCGGTATGGGATTGTTGATTGGCGCAGAACTGAAACCACAATACAAAGGCCAGGCGCGTGATTTTCTGTATGCGGGCGCAGAGGCTGGCGTAATGGTGCTGAACGCCGGACCGGATGTAATGCGCTTTGCGCCGTCGCTGGTGGTGGAAGATGCGGATATCGACGAAGGTATGCAACGTTTTGCCCACGCGGTGGCGAAGGTGGTTGGGGGGTAAAATGGGAGTCGGCCTGATAAGACGCGTAGCGTCGCCTCCGGCATTCGTGCGCCGATTGTCGGATGCGGCGTGAACGCCTTATCCGACCTACGGTTTGGTTCTGGCAATGGTTACATTACACCTTCGAATCCCGCAACTTGCGACTCAACCAAATCCCGTGATGCGGTCGCTGTCGCCACGCCATCGACGAAATGGTGTGCATAGTGTTCAGATGACCAATAACCCGCTGTAAATGCTGCTCCAGCGTGCTTGCCGCACCTTCGTGCGGCTGCATCTCCGGCGAATCCATGATATTGGCATCGCCAGAACTACCTGGTTCGTCATACTCCAGCCGCTGCTGACAACGCTGAATGGCGATTTCACAAGACTGCAAATACTCCTGTGCCAGTTCCGGTGGTAATGCCCGATGTTCCCGCGCCAGCGTGGTCATGGCATTGATATGCTCAACAATAAACTGACTGTGCGTTACCCACAGTTTCATATCTGCCAGATAATGGCTGTTAAACGCCGGTTCCTGCATCGCCTGATTCAATGAGTTATACAAGGTGTTATGCGCCTGGTTAACCCGCATTCGTTGCCAGGCCAGTGGCGTTGGTTGCGGGGCCTCGCTCAGAATCAAGCGAATCGCTTCCTGATAGGCTTCTAAAGCGTCATGGGCGTTCTTACGCAATAACCCGCTCTGCCACTGCGGCCACAGCCAGACAGTACCGCCAAAAGCAATTAAACAACCAATAATGGTATCGATAAGACGCGGAAGGATGTACTGCTCACCGTTTAGCCACAACAGTTGCAGGGTATACACCGCGGTAATGGTAAAACCAACCGTCGCCCAGCCGTAATTTTTGCGCAATATCAGATAGCTGGCGAGGGTGGTAATCAGCATCAAAGTCAGGGTGTAACCTTCGGGAATTTTAAAGTGTAACGCAACGCCCGCAATAATTAACCCGACCACGGTTCCCACGGAGCGATTCACAATCCGTAGACGGGTTGCGCCGTAACCATTCTGCGTCACCAGTAACACCGTCATCAGGATCCAGTACGACTTCGGCAGATGTAGTGCGGTGCCCATCAGGCTCGCAACGCTTAACATCACACTGAGTCGTCCGGCATTGCGTAGCGCCGGAGATTTCAGTGAAAGATAACTTTTCAGCGCCGGAAGTAACGGCATTCGCCGCTGTTTATCGGCCAGTAAGTCACGGGTATAGAGCGGTTTTTGGGTGCGCAGCACGCGGGCGATGCGGCTGAAGTGCCAATAGCAGAATTGCCCAACAGGATTATCCGGATGCTGGCGAGCGATTTTTTCCAGTGCACCAATTTGTTTTTCCATCGTAAAACGCGTCGGCAGGCGATGGTAAAGAATGCCATCAGCCAGCACGCGCAGGCGAGTGGCGACGGTTTGCGCATTCCAGCGGATAACTTCTTCCGCATGGCTACGCTCGACCAGCTTTTGCACTTCTTCCGGCTGATGCAAACTGACCGATATATGCTCCTGCAAATCCAGCGCCTCCTGGAAAATGCGCAGCATCCGCTTGTAGTCAGTATTATTTTGCGCGGAAAGCATATGCATTTGCTGATAGCACTGGGTGATTAAATCGACCGCTTTTTGCTGGCGCACCAGCAGCGGCGGTAGCGCTTTTTCAGGGTCTGTGTGCTGGGTAAGCAGACTGTATTTGGCTTCACAATAATCTGCCAGTTCACGGTACAGCAAACTTAGTGACTCGCGCAGCGGTTGTTCGCGCCAGATCCAGAACCAAAACCAGTTAAACAATCCGTACCAAAGAGTACCCAGCGCATAGATGAGCAACGGTTCCCAGACCGGCATGTATCCCGCCAGACTGAGGGTAAAAATGGCGGCGAGCAGCGATGCGGGAAGCAATTTTGCGTGTAATGGTCCCAGCTCAGCAGTGACGCCAAGTACCAGCGTTAATCCGGTCAGCAAAAAAGGCAGGGGAACATCTTTTTCCAGTAGCAGCTGCGTCAGCAAGCTACAGATGGCAAACAGCGAAGCACCAATGATTAAGCGCTTGAAAAAACGTTTATGAGGCGTATCAAGGCCCGCAATATTGCAACAGGCAGGAACGAGGGAGAAGAGCAGACCGAATCGTAATTCGCCAAGCATTAACCCAACGGCCACGGGCAAACATAGCACCAGCGTTTGTCGTAGTGCATAGTTGATATCGGGGTGATAAATCAGTCTGCGCCACATCGGGGGAAACAAAATGGCGCGCTATTCAGTGACGCGCCACTCCGACGGGATTAACGAGTGCCGTAAACGACGATGGTTTTACCGTGTGCGGAGATCAGATTCTGATCTTCCAGCATCTTCAGAATGCGTCCCACGGTTTCACGAGAACAGCCGACAATCTGACCGATTTCCTGACGGGTAATTTTGATTTGCATACCGTCCGGGTGAGTCATAGCATCTGGTTGTTTTGCCAGATTCAGCAGAGTCTGTGCAATGCGGCCCGTCACGTCGAGGAACGCCAGGTTGCCCACTTTCTCTGAAGTGACTTGCAGACGACGCGCCATCTGTGCAGACAGACGCATCAGAATGTCCGGGTTTACCTGAATCAATTGGCGAAATTTTTTGTAGGAAATTTCAGCCACTTCACAGGCCGTTTTTGCACGTACCCATGCACTACGTTCCTGGCCTTCTTCAAACAGGCCCAATTCGCCAATAAAATCACCCTGATTCAGATAGGAGAGGATCATTTCTTTACCCTCTTCGTCTTTGATCAGCACTGCCACAGAGCCTTTAACGATGTAGTACAGCGTTTCCGCTTTTTCACCCTGGTGAATAAGCGTGCTCTTGGAGGGGTACTTATGAATGTGGCAATGAGACAAGAACCATTCGAGAGTCGGGTCTGTTTGCGGTTTGCCAAGCACCATGCGCGGTTATCCTCTGTTATAAGCTTTCTCCAGAGCCAGAAAACGCCGCTGTCTCTGGATTGCCGAAATATGCTTCCCGCTACCTGGGAAGGGGCTATCAATTGTACTGCACGGGAATGTGACGTCCTTTGCATACATGCAGTACATCAATGTATTACTGTAGCATCTTGACTGTTTTAGCATAGCTTTCGCCGTGTGTCTCCTGGTGTCTCGCTTCAGCTTGACTCAGGTCGCCTTCTGTTGCGCGATTTGCTCAGTACGCGTACGCTGTGAATAAATTTGACGCAGTGGAGTGGCAAAAATGCAAGCGCGAGTGAAATGGGTCGAAGGGTTAACTTTTCTGGGCGAATCTGCCTCTGGTCACCAGATTTTAATGGACGGCAACTCAGGCGATAAAGCACCAAGTCCGATGGAAATGGTGTTGATGGCGGCGGGGGGGTGCAGTGCCATCGATGTGGTTTCTATCCTGCAAAAAGGGCGTCAGGATGTGGTTGATTGTGAAGTGAAATTGACCTCTGAACGCCGCGAAGAGGCACCACGCCTGTTTACGCACATTAATCTGCATTTTATCGTCACCGGTCGTGGCCTGAAGGACGCCGCAGTTGCGCGTGCAGTTGATCTCTCTGCCGAGAAATATTGTTCAGTAGCGCTGATGCTGGAAAAAGCGGTCAATATTACTCACTCGTATGAAGTGGTTGCCGCGTGATTTAACTATCCCGTTGTGAAGCCGGATAGTATTTTATCCGGCGTAATAGCAGCGTTACTCGATTTTCTTCCCTTCCATTAATCGTTGCACCAGCGGCAGCATAATTAATTCCATTGCCAGTCCCATTTTGCCGCCCGGCACCACTAAAGTATTGATGTGGGAAATGAATGAGCCTTGCAACATCGCCAGCAGCCAGGGGAAATCGATCCCTTCCAGATTACGAAAATGGATCACCACAAAGCTTTCATCCAGCGATGGGATACCTTTTGCCGCAAACGGGTTTGAAGTGTCGACGGTGGGAACGCGCTGGAAGTTAAGATGGGTGCGGGAAAACTGTGGCGTGATGTAGTTGATATAGTCCTCCATTGAACGCACTACCGAGTCCATCACCGCCTCTCGTGAGTGCCCGCGCTCGCTGGTGTCGCGGATCAGTTTTTGAATCCACTCAAGGTTAACGATAGGCACCACGCCGACCAGTAAGTCCACATGCTGCGCAACGTTATGCTGTGGCGTGACTACGCCGCCGTGTAAACCTTCATAAAACAGTACATCAGTGGGTTCCGGTAAAGGTTGCCATGGGGTGAATGTCCCTGGCACCTGATTCCACGGTACGGCTTCGTCGTAGGTATGCAGATATTTGCGAGATTTCCCTTTGCCGCTCTGACCGTATTCAATGAAGGTTTGTTCCAGCAGGCCGAAGTCGTTAGCTTCGGGGCCGAAGTAGCTGATATGCCGCCCGGCGTCGCGTGCTTTGCGGATCGCCATGTCCATTTCCGGGCGGGTGTAGCGGTGAAAACTGTCGCCTTCCACCTCGGCTGCATGCAGATTTAACTGCGCGAATATTTTACGAAACGCGAGGCTGGTGGTGGTGGTTCCCGCGCCGCTGGACCCTGTTACCGCAATGACCGGATGTTTGGCAGACATAGTAACTCCATGACTTAGCTATCATTATTATCTCGTCCACCGACGGCTGCAGGCTATTCGCGAAACTGACTGCGCGGCATGATATTGACCGTTTCGTGCAGCTCAGACCATACCAGTACCGCTTCTCCGCACTGTAGCTGGCGTTTGACGTCGGCGACTTTCTGTTCAAGTGTACGCTCATGTTCACCATAATCGGTGCCTTCACGTAACACAAAGCTTTCAATTAAATTTTCCAGCGTTTCGGGGGAGAGGTCTTGCCACGGAATCAACATGATTTCGCCTCCAGATACGTTGTTAACCAGTCAGGAATACGTGACTCCAGCCACATTTGCGGATGAAGTAATGTACCGCCAATAAAGCCAACATGACCGCCATGTTCAGTCAGTTGATACTCCACCTGCGGGGGGAGATTCTCCGGTTTCGGGATCACCTGATGATCCATAAACAGATCGTCTTTGGCGTGAATAATCAGTGTCGGTTTGGCGATCCGATTGAGCATTGGCATGGCGCTACACTGACGATAATAGTCGATAGCGTCGGCGTAGCCGTGAATTCTGGCGGTGATCAGATCGTCAAATTCACGGATGCGACGTACCGATTTTAGCTGCGCGAGATTAATCGGCAGCGTTCCGGGGTAGGCTGCCAGTTTGCGCGCAGCATTGGCTTTTAACAGGTTCAGCAAGTACCGCTGATAAACGCGGGAAAAGCCCTTTTCCATATGGTAACTACAGGCTTCCAGCATAAACGGTGCAGAGACAATCACTGCGGCATCAATCGGGAGATCATTGCCCTCTTTTGCCAGCAAACAGGCCAGCATATTACCGCCGAGCGAATAGCCGACGGCAGCCGTTAGTGCATGACCAAACTCGCGTTGTAGCCAGCGTAAAAACCAACTGGCATCTTCGGTTTCGCCCGAGTGGTAAATGCGGTGCATACGGTTTGGTTCACCGCTGCATCCGCGAAAATGCATCACTACGCCCAGCCAACCGCGCTTTTGCGCTGCCTCAACCAGACCGTGGGCGTAAGGGCTATTGAGACTGCCTTCGAGCCCGTGAAACACCACTAAACGCGGTCTATGTTTCGCCTGCGCAGGATCTTCACTCCACGCGAGATCGACAAAATCGCCGTCGGGCAACTCCAGTCGCTGCCAGTGTGGGGTAAATTTCACCTGGCGACGAAACAGACGCGGCAGCATGGTTTGTAGATGACAATTGCGAAAGCCGCGCATAGGGGTGAATTCAGCAGTGTTGCTGAATTCATTGGCATCGGTCGTCGTTACCTGCGCCATCAGTTGCTTTGGCCTTCCAGCAGCATCTGCTCAAGCTGCTCCTGGGCTTCCAGCCACGCCATTTCGCACTCTTCCAGCCCGGACCTGGCACTGGCTTGCTGTTGCAGACAGGAGGTCAGTTCCGCTTTACGGCTCTGATCGTACAGTTCGCTGTCGCCGAGTTTCTCTTCTGCCTGTGCCAGTTGCGCGTTCAGCTTCTCCATCTCTTTTTCCAGACGGGCAATCTCTTTACGCAGCGGCTGGGTTTGCGCACGCAGCTCCGCTTCCCGACGCTTCTGGTCTTTACGAGCCTGGGCGCTGTTCGCATTCTCTTTTGGCGCTTCGTCGGCCTGGTTTTCCTGCTTTTGTACATCGCTCAACCACTGTTGATAATCTTCCAGATCGCCGTCGAACGGTTCAACTTTACGATCATGGACCAGATAGAGATCGTCAGTGGTAGAACGCAGCAAATGACGGTCGTGCGAAACGACAACCAACGCGCCTTCAAACTCGATCAACGCTTCAGTCAGTGCCTGACGCATGTCGAGGTCAAGGTGGTTAGTCGGTTCGTCGAGCAGCAGCAGATTAGGACGTTGCCAGACGATTAATGCCAGCACCAGGCGGGCTTTTTCCCCACCGGAAAAGCGGCGCGTTTCTTCCGTTACTTTATCGCCCTGAAAACCAAAGCCGCCGAGGTAATCACGCAGTTTTTGTTCCAGCTCCTGCGGCGCTAAACGTGCCAGATGTTGAATAGGCGATTCATCGGCGCGCAGGTATTCCAGTTGATGCTGGGCGAAGTAACCCAGTTTGATCCCTTTCGCCAGGCCGATTTCACCGCTGATGGGCGCAAGTTCACCGGCTAATAGTTTGATTAATGTCGATTTACCTGCGCCGTTGCGGCCTAGCAGACCAATGCGCGAGCCGGGGACCAGGTTCAGTTTTATCGAGTCGAGAATAATGCGATCGCCATAGCCTGCGCTGACCTTTTCCATCTTCAGTAACGGATTTGGCAGGCTTTCCGGGGCGCGGAAGCTAAAGCGGAACGGGTTGTCGACATGCGCTGGGGCAATCAGCTCCATACGCTCAAGCATCTTAATGCGGCTCTGGGCCTGCTTCGCTTTGGTGGCTTTGGCACGGAAACGGTCGATATAACTTTGCAGATGCGCCACGCGTTCCTGCTGGCTTTCATACATCGCCTGTTGCTGCGCCAGACGGGTGGCGCGCTGTACTTCAAACGAGCTGTAGTTGCCGGTGTACTCGAACATGCTTTGTTGTTCGATATGAATAATTTTATCAACGATCGGATCGAGGAAGTCGCGGTCATGAGAGATCAGGATCAGCGTGCCCTGATAGCTCTTCAGCCATTTTTCCAGCCAGATAACGGCATCGAGATCGAGGTGGTTAGTGGGTTCGTCGAGTAGCAGCAAGTCTGAACGGCAAATCAGCGCCTGGGCGAGGTTAAGACGCATACGCCAGCCACCGGAGAAATCACTCACCGGGCGCTCCAGTTGTTCATTGCTGAAACCGAGACCGTGTAGCAGACTGGCAGCGCGGGAACGAATACTCCATGCGTCGATAGCGTCCAGCTTGCCGTGAATGGTGGCGATGGCATGCCCGTCGTTACGTTCGTTGGCGTCGTGGAGCTGCGCTTCCAGTTGGCGATATTCACGGTCGCCATCAATGACGTATTCCAGCGCCGCTTGCGGTAACGCTGGCGTTTCCTGATTCACCCATGCCAGTTGCCAGCTTCCCGGAAAGGTGTAGCTGCCCCCGTCGGCGCTGATTTCATTTTTCAGCAATGCCAGAAGGGTAGATTTACCGCAGCCGTTTTTACCCACCAGGCCGACTTTCTGCCCGGGGTTGATGGTGGCGGTGGCATTATCCAGCAGGACGCGCACGCCGCGACGAATTTGTAACGAGGAGAAAACAATCATAAGGCGCCGTATGTTCAGACTATGTTAACTTATCGTTATGATAATGTAATGTATGGGCGAGCTGCCGCACCGGGCGCAATGGTAGCCCAAAACAGCGACTATACACAAAAACCATACCGGGAGGGGGATGATGTCTCAGCCAGCGAAAGTTTTGCTGCTGTATGCCCATCCGGAATCTCAGGACTCGGTGGCAAACCGGGTACTGCTTAAACCGGCCACGCAGCTCAGCAATGTTACCGTGCACGATCTCTATGCGCACTATCCCGATTTTTTTATTGATATCCCCCGTGAGCAGGCATTACTGCGCGAACATGAGGTGATTGTTTTTCAGCATCCTCTTTATACCTATAGCTGCCCGGCGCTACTGAAAGAGTGGCTGGACCGGGTATTAAGCCGTGGTTTTGCCAGCGGGCCAGAGGGAAACCAACTGGCGGGAAAGTACTGGCGTAGCGTGATCACCACCGGCGAGCCGGAAAGTGCTTACCGTTATGACGCGTTGAATCGCTACCCGATGAGCGATGTTCTGCGCCCCTTTGAACTGGCGGCGGGCATGTGCCGGATGCATTGGTTAAGCCCCATCATTATTTACTGGGCGAGGCGGCAAAGCGCACAGGAGCTGGCGAGCCATGCCAGAGCCTACGGTGATTGGCTGGCAAATCCGCTGTCTCCAGGAGGTCGCTGATGGAAGGTTCCGATTTTTTACTGGCGGGAGTGCTGTTTCTCTTCGCGGCGGTGGCTGCGGTGCCGTTGGCATCGCGACTGGGAATTGGCGCAGTGTTGGGATATTTGCTGGCAGGGATTGCGATTGGCCCGTGGGGGCTTGGGTTTATTAGCGACGTCGATGAGATCCTCCACTTTTCGGAACTCGGCGTGGTGTTCCTGATGTTTATCATCGGCCTGGAGTTGAATCCCTCCAAGCTTTGGCAACTACGGCGTTCGATTTTTGGCGTAGGCGCGGCACAGGTGCTGTTAAGCGCGGCGTTGCTGGCGGGATTATTGATGCTGACGGATTTCGCCTGGCAGGCGGCGGTGGTCGGTGGCATTGGCCTTGCGATGTCTTCGACCGCAATGGCGTTGCAACTGATGCGTGAGAAAGGGATGAATCGCAGCGAATCCGGGCAGCTAGGTTTTTCGGTTCTGCTGTTTCAGGATCTGGCGGTGATCCCTGCACTGGCGTTAGTGCCGTTGTTGGCGGGGTCGGCAGACGAGCATTTCGACTGGATGAAAGTCGGCATGAAGGTGCTGGCGTTTGTCGGCATGCTGATTGGCGGGCGCTATTTACTGCGTCCGGTATTCCGTTTTATTGCCGCTTCTGGCGTGCGGGAAGTGTTCACCGCCGCGACGCTGCTGCTGGTGTTGGGTTCCGCATTGTTTATGGATGCGCTGGGACTGTCGATGGCGCTCGGTACGTTTATTGCGGGCGTGCTGCTGGCAGAAAGCGAATATCGCCATGAACTGGAAACGGCTATCGATCCATTTAAAGGCTTGCTGCTTGGTTTGTTCTTTATCTCTGTCGGCATGTCGCTCAACCTCGGGGTGCTTTATACCCATCTGTTGTGGGTGGTGTTAAGCGTTATTGTGTTGGTGGCGGTGAAAATTCTTGTGCTGTATCTGCTGGCGCGCCTGTATGGCGTGCGCAGTTCCGAGCGTATGCAGTTTGCTGGCGTGTTGAGTCAGGGCGGCGAATTTGCCTTTGTGCTCTTTTCTACCGCTTCTTCGCAACGTTTATTCCAGGGCGACCAGATGGCGCTGTTGCTGGTGACGGTAACGCTTTCCATGATGACCACGCCTCTGCTGATGAAGTTGGTAGATAAATGGCTATCTCGCCAGTTTAACGGACCGGAAGAAGAGGATGAAAAACCGTGGGTCAACGATGATAAACCGCAAGTTATTGTCGTGGGCTTTGGACGTTTTGGTCAGGTGATTGGCCGTTTGCTGATGGCAAATAAAATGCGCATTACTGTGCTGGAGCGGGATATCAGTGCCGTTAACCTGATGCGCAAATATGGCTACAAAGTTTATTACGGCGACGCCACGCAGGTAGATCTTTTACGTTCTGCGGGGGCAGAGGCCGCAGAATCTATCGTCATTACCTGTAACGAGCCGGAAGACACCATGAAGCTGGTGGAGATTTGCCAGCAACACTTCCCGCATTTGCATATTCTTGCGCGAGCGCGCGGACGTGTGGAGGCGCATGAGTTATTACAGGCTGGGGTGACGCAGTTTTCTCGTGAGACATTCTCCAGTGCGTTAGAGCTGGGGCGCAAGACGCTGGTCACGCTTGGCATGCATCCGCATCAGGCGCAGCGGGCGCAACTGCATTTTCGCCGCCTGGATATGCGGATGCTGCGAGAGCTTATCCCGATGCATGCCGATACCGTACAAATTTCTCGCGCCAGGGAAGCGCGACGCGAACTGGAAGAGATTTTCCAGCGTGAGATGCAACAAGAACGACGCCAGCTGGACGGCTGGGATGAATTTGAGTAGAGGTAAAGATGACAATCCGGAAACGTTTTATTGCGGGTGCAAAATGCCCGGCCTGTCAGGCACAGGATTCAATGGCGATGTGGCGTGAAAATAATATTGATATTGTTGAATGCGTTAAGTGCGGACACCAGATGCGAGAAGCCGACAAAGAAGCCCGCGATCACGTTCGCAAAGATGAGCAAGTGATCGGGATTTTTCATCCGGACTAGCGATATGCGCCGAGTTTTTTTAAGCTAGTGAGTACACGGCTGCAGAATTCCGCTACAATCTGCGCCACTATTCTTCCCATGCTCAGGAGATATCATGAAAGTAGCAAAAGACCTGGTGGTCAGCCTGGCCTATCAGGTACGTACAGAAGACGGTGTGTTGGTTGATGAGTCTCCGGTGAGTGCGCCGCTGGACTACCTGCATGGTCACGGTTCCCTGATCTCTGGCCTGGAAACGGCGCTGGAAGGTCATGAAGTTGGCGACAAATTTGATGTCGCTGTTGGCGCGAACGACGCTTACGGTCAGTACGACGAAAACCTGGTGCAGCGCGTTCCTAAAGACGTATTTATGGGCGTTGATGAACTGCAGGTAGGTATGCGTTTCCTGGCTGAAACCGACCAGGGGCCGGTACCGGTTGAAATCACTGCGGTTGAAGACGATCACGTTGTGGTTGACGGTAACCACATGCTGGCCGGTCAGAACCTGAAATTCAACGTTGAAGTTGTGGCGATTCGCGAAGCGACCGAAGAAGAACTGGCTCATGGTCACGTTCACGGCGCGCACGATCATCATCACGATCACGACCACGACGGTTGCTGCGGTGGTCACGGCCACGATCACGGTCATGAACACGGTGGCGAAGGTTGCTGCGGTGGTAAAGGTAACGGCGGTTGCGGTTGCCACTAATACCGAAACGGTGACAAAAAAGCGGGGGAGTCCCCGCTTTTTTTCGCCTTAATAATGTGGCGGTGGCGTTTCTTCGGCCTGCGACGCGATGTTCGATGGCTGGCTGGCTTTTAACTTCTCGGTCAGCAGACGCAGATGATCGCGCAGTTTCGCCATCTCCATTTCATGAGCGGTCACCGTGACGTTCAGTTCTTCAATGGTGATTTCCTGAAAAGCCAGTCGGCTCTCCAGCTCTGCCAGGCGTGCTTCCAATGATAAATCCTGCATGATTCACCTCTTTTGTCGAATGGTCGCCGCGGATTCTACTTAACTTTGCTGTCCGAGACAGCACTCATTTCTCGCTCATCGAAACTAATTTAAACAAAAAGAGTCTGAAAATAGATGATAATAGGGCGTGTCTGTATGTAGATTTGTTCGACAACGCTTTATAGTACCCTTCTGATAATAGTTAACCCAGGGGTGAGATGCCCCGATCCTGGAGATATGGATGAAATCACTGTTTAAAGTAACGCTGCTGGCGACCACAATGGCCGTTGCCCTGCATGCACCAATCACATTTGCTGCTGAAGCTGCAAAACCTGCTACAACTGCTGACAGCAAAGCAGCGTTCAAAAATGACGACCAGAAATCAGCTTATGCACTGGGTGCTTCGCTGGGTCGTTACATGGAAAACTCTCTTAAAGAGCAAGAAAAACTGGGCATCAAACTGGATAAAGATCAGCTGATCGCTGGTGTTCAGGATGCATTTGCTGATAAGAGCAAACTCTCCGATCAAGAGATCGAACAGACTCTGCAAGCGTTTGAAACACGCGTGAAGTCTTCTGCTCAGGCGAAGATGGAAAAAGACGCGGCTGATAACGAAGCAAAAGGTAAAGAGTACCGCGAGAAATTTGCCAAAGAGAAAGGTGTGAAAACCTCGTCAACGGGTCTGGTTTATCAGGTAGTAGAAGCCGGTAAAGGCGAAGCACCGAAAGATAGCGATACTGTTGTAGTGAACTACAAAGGTACGCTGATCGACGGTAAAGAGTTCGACAACTCTTACACCCGTGGTGAACCGCTCTCTTTCCGTCTGGATGGTGTGATCCCAGGTTGGACAGAAGGTCTGAAGAACATTAAGAAAGGCGGTAAGATCAAACTGGTTATTCCACCAGAACTGGCTTACGGCAAAGCGGGTGTTCCGGGGATCCCACCGAATTCTACCCTGGTCTTTGACGTAGAGCTGCTGGATGTGAAACCAGCGCCGAAGGCTGATGCGAAAGCCGCAGATTCTGCTAAAAAATAAGCACTAAGAATCGCCGCCTGACCAGGCGGCGGTTTTTTTATTACAGGCTGGATATAATTAGTGCTGGAAAGCGGAACCTCCGCTGTATTAATTTAGTTCCCCGCATCATTAATGAGCCTGCCCTGAAAAGTTAATGACAGGCTCCTGAAAAGGAGTGTTTTTTTTCATGTCCAGGTCGCTTTTAACCAACGAAACCAGTGAGTTGGATTTACTGGATCAACGTCCTTTCGACCAGACCGATTTTGATATTCTGAAATCCTACGAAGCGGTAGTGGATGGGTTAGCGATGCTCATCGGCTCCCACTGTGAAATCGTTTTGCACTCTTTGCAGGATTTAAAATGTTCAGCCATTCGCATTGCTAACGGTGAACATACAGGTCGGCAAATTGGTTCGCCAATTACTGATCTGGCGCTACGTATGCTGCACGATATGACGGGAGCGGATAGCAGTGTTTCTAAATGCTACTTTACTCGAGCCAAAAGCGGCGTATTAATGAAGTCCCTGACCATCGCGATTCGTAACCGCGAACAGCGTGTAATTGGTCTGCTGTGCATCAATATGAATCTTGATGTTCCCTTCTCTCAGATTATGAGCACTTTTGTGCCGCCAGAAACCCCGGATGTCGGTTCAAGCGTCAACTTTGCCTCTTCTGTTGAAGATCTGGTTACCCAAACGCTGGAGTTCACCATCGAAGAAGTGAATGCCGATCGCAATGTTTCTAATAACGCCAAAAATCGTCAGATCGTGCTGAATCTCTACGAGAAAGGGATCTTCGATATTAAAGATGCGATCAACCAGGTGGCTGACCGTCTGAACATCTCCAAACACACTGTCTATCTCTACATCCGCCAGTTCAAGAGCGGTGATTTCCAGGGGCAAGATAAGTAATGCGTTTTGCCATCGTGGTGACCGGGCCAGCATATGGTACGCAACAGGCGAGTAGTGCTTTTCAGTTTGCGCAGGCGCTGATAGCAGAAGGCCATGAGTTAAGCAGCGTCTTTTTCTATCGGGAAGGGGTCTATAACGCTAACCAATTGGCCTCACCGGCAAGCGACGAATTTGACCTTGTGCGCGGCTGGCAACAGTTGAATGCGCAACATGGTGTGGCGCTGAATATCTGCGTAGCGGCAGCATTACGTCGTGGCGTTGTTGATGAAACGGAAGCCGGAAGACTGGGACTGGCTTCATCAAACCTTCAGCCGGGATTTACCTTAAGCGGACTTGGCGCGCTGGCGGAAGCTTCGCTGACCTGTGACAGGGTGGTACAGTTCTGATGAAACGAATTGCGTTTGTTTTTTCTACTGCACCTCACGGTACAGCTGCAGGCCGGGAAGGTTTAGATGCTTTACTGGCAACTTCCGCATTAACTGACGATCTGGCCGTCTTCTTTATTGCTGATGGCGTTTTTCAGCTGCTGCCAGGACAAAAGCCCGATGCGGTGCTGGCGCGTGATTACATTGCCACTTTTAAATTGTTGGCTCTGTACGACATTGAACAGTGCTGGGTTTGTGCGGCGTCACTACACGAACGCGGGTTAGATCCGCAGATCCCCTTTGTTGTCGAAGCTACGCCGCTCGAAGCGGATGCCTTACGCCGCGAACTCGCCAACTACGATGTTATTTTGAGGTTTTGAGGCGTTTATGCTGCACACATTACATCGTTCACCCTGGCTGACGGATTTTTCTGCGCTGCTGCGTCTGCTCAGTGAGGGCGACGAACTGCTGTTATTGCAGGATGGCGTAACTGCCGCAGTTGACGGTAACCGCTACCTTGAAAGTCTGCGTAATGCCCCCATTAAGGTCTATGCCCTGAACGAAGACCTTATTGCCCGAGGTTTGACTGGTCAAATTTCGAACGACATCATTCTCATTGACTATACTGATTTCGTCAGACTTACGGTTAAACACTCCAGCCAGATGGCCTGGTGATGGCGGGATCGTTGTATATTTCTTGACACCTTTTCGGCATCGCCCTAAAATTCGGCGTCCTCATATTGTGTGAGGACGTTTTATTACGTGTTTACGAAGCAAAAGCTAAAACCAGGAGCTATTTAATGGCAACAGTTAACCAGCTGGTACGCAAACCACGTGCTCGCAAAGTTGCGAAAAGCAACGTGCCTGCGCTGGAAGCATGCCCGCAAAAACGTGGCGTATGTACTCGTGTATATACTACCACTCCTAAAAAACCGAACTCCGCGCTGCGTAAAGTATGCCGCGTTCGTCTGACTAACGGTTTCGAAGTGACTTCCTACATCGGTGGTGAAGGTCACAACCTGCAGGAGCACTCCGTGATCCTGATCCGTGGCGGTCGTGTTAAAGACCTCCCGGGTGTTCGTTACCACACCGTACGTGGTGCGCTTGACTGCTCCGGCGTTAAAGACCGTAAGCAGGCTCGTTCCAAGTATGGCGTGAAGCGTCCTAAGGCTTAATGGTTCTCCGTTAAGTAAGGCCAAACGTTTTAACTTAAATGTCAAACTAAACTCGTAGAGTTTTGGACAATCCTGAATTAACAACGGAGTATTTCCATGCCACGTCGTCGCGTCATTGGTCAGCGTAAAATTCTGCCGGATCCGAAGTTCGGATCAGAACTGCTGGCTAAATTTGTCAATATCCTGATGGTAGATGGTAAAAAATCTACTGCTGAATCTATCGTATACAGCGCGCTGGAGACCCTGGCTCAGCGCTCTGGTAAATCTGAACTGGAAGCATTCGAAGTAGCTCTCGAAAACGTGCGCCCGACTGTAGAAGTTAAGTCTCGCCGCGTTGGTGGTTCTACTTATCAGGTACCAGTTGAAGTCCGTCCGGTTCGTCGTAATGCTCTGGCAATGCGTTGGATCGTTGAAGCTGCTCGTAAACGCGGTGATAAATCCATGGCTTTGCGCCTGGCGAACGAACTTTCTGATGCTGCAGAAAACAAAGGTACTGCAGTTAAGAAACGTGAAGACGTTCACCGTATGGCCGAAGCCAACAAGGCGTTCGCACACTACCGTTGGTAATCCCTTCGGAGTTTTAGTCACCAGGCGGGCGCTTCCAGTAAGCAGCCCGCTTTGGGCTACTTAAATTGAACGCCTAAAAGATAAACGAGGAAACAAATGGCTCGTACAACACCCATCGCACGCTACCGTAACATCGGTATCAGTGCGCACATCGACGCCGGTAAAACCACTACTACCGAACGTATTCTGTTCTACACCGGTGTAAACCATAAAATCGGTGAAGTTCATGACGGCGCTGCAACCATGGACTGGATGGAGCAGGAGCAGGAACGTGGTATTACCATCACCTCCGCTGCGACTACTGCATTCTGGTCTGGTATGGCTAAGCAGTATGAGCCGCATCGCATCAACATCATCGACACCCCGGGGCACGTTGACTTCACAATCGAAGTAGAACGTTCCATGCGTGTTCTCGATGGTGCGGTAATGGTTTACTGCGCAGTTGGTGGTGTTCAGCCGCAGTCTGAAACCGTATGGCGTCAGGCAAACAAATATAAAGTTCCGCGCATTGCGTTCGTTAACAAAATGGACCGCATGGGTGCGAACTTCCTGAAAGTTGTTAACCAGATCAAAACCCGTCTGGGCGCGAACCCGGTTCCGCTGCAGCTGGCGATTGGTGCTGAAGAACATTTCACCGGTGTTGTTGACCTGGTGAAAATGAAAGCTATCAACTGGAACGACGCTGACCAGGGCGTAACCTTCGAATACGAAGATATCCCGGCAGACATGGTTGAACTGGCTAACGAATGGCACCAGAACCTGATCGAATCCGCAGCTGAAGCATCTGAAGAGCTGATGGAAAAATACCTGGGTGGTGAAGAACTGACTGAAGCAGAAATCAAAGGTGCTCTGCGTCAGCGCGTTCTGAACAACGAAATCATCCTGGTAACTTGTGGTTCTGCATTCAAGAACAAAGGTGTTCAGGCGATGCTGGATGCGGTAATTGATTACCTGCCATCCCCGGTTGACGTACCTGCGATCAACGGTATCCTGGACGACGGTAAAGACACGCCGGCTGAACGTCACGCAAGTGATGATGAGCCGTTCTCTGCACTGGCGTTCAAAATCGCTACCGACCCGTTTGTGGGTAACCTGACCTTCTTCCGTGTTTACTCCGGTGTGGTTAACTCTGGTGATACCGTACTGAACTCCGTGAAAGCTGCACGTGAGCGTTTCGGTCGTATCGTTCAGATGCACGCTAACAAACGTGAAGAGATCAAAGAAGTTCGCGCGGGCGACATCGCTGCTGCAATCGGTCTGAAAGACGTAACTACGGGTGACACCCTGTGTGACCCGGATGCGCCGATCATTCTGGAACGTATGGAATTCCCTGAGCCGGTAATCTCCATCGCAGTTGAACCGAAAACCAAAGCTGACCAGGAAAAAATGGGTCTGGCTCTGGGCCGTCTGGCTAAAGAAGACCCGTCTTTCCGTGTATGGACTGACGAAGAATCTAACCAGACCATTATCGCGGGTATGGGCGAACTGCACCTCGACATCATCGTTGACCGTATGAAGCGTGAATTCAACGTTGAAGCGAACGTAGGTAAACCGCAGGTTGCTTACCGTGAAACTATCCGCCAGAAAGTGACCGATGTTGAAGGTAAACACGCGAAACAGTCTGGTGGTCGTGGTCAGTATGGTCATGTTGTTATCGACATGTACCCGCTGGAGCCGGGTTCAAACCCGAAAGGCTACGAGTTCATCAACGACATTAAAGGTGGTGTAATCCCTGGCGAATACATCCCGGCCGTTGATAAAGGTATCCAGGAACAGCTGAAAGCAGGTCCGCTGGCAGGCTACCCGGTAGTAGACATGGGTATTCGTCTGCACTTCGGTTCTTACCATGACGTTGACTCCTCTGAACTGGCGTTTAAACTGGCTGCTTCTATCGCCTTTAAAGAAGGCTTTAAGAAAGCGAAACCAGTTCTGCTTGAGCCGATCATGAAGGTTGAAGTAGAAACTCCGGAAGAGAACACCGGTGACGTTATCGGTGACTTGAGCCGTCGTCGTGGTATGCTCAAAGGTCAGGAATCTGAAGTTACTGGCGTTAAGATCCACGCTGAAGTACCGCTGTCTGAAATGTTCGGATATGCAACTCAGCTGCGTTCTCTGACCAAAGGTCGTGCATCATACACCATGGAATTCCTGAAGTATGATGAAGCGCCGAGTAACGTTGCTCAGGCCGTAATTGAAGCCCGTGGTAAATAAGCCTAAGGGTTAATACCAAAGTCCCGTGCTCTCTCCTGAAGGGGAGAGCACTATAGTAAGGAATATAGCCGTGTCTAAAGAAAAATTTGAACGTACAAAACCGCACGTTAACGTTGGTACTATCGGCCACGTTGACCACGGTAAAACTACTCTGACCGCTGCAATCACCACCGTACTGGCTAAAACCTACGGCGGTGCTGCTCGCGCATTCGACCAGATCGATAACGCGCCGGAAGAAAAAGCACGTGGTATCACCATCAACACTTCTCACGTTGAATACGACACCCCGACCCGTCACTACGCACACGTAGACTGCCCGGGGCACGCTGACTATGTTAAAAACATGATCACCGGTGCTGCTCAGATGGACGGCGCGATCCTGGTAGTTGCTGCGACTGACGGCCCGATGCCGCAGACCCGTGAGCACATCCTGCTGGGTCGTCAGGTAGGCGTTCCGTACATCATCGTGTTCCTGAACAAA
>NZ_PTRE01000115.1 GCF_002965065.1 Escherichia sp. MOD1-EC7003 | reverse complement strand
CAGCAAAAAGACCATTAAAACCCCGACCGGCAGCTTCGAACTGGCGACTCCGCGCGATCGTAATGGCACTTTTGAACCCCAACTGGTGAAGAAGCACCAGACCACGTTGTCTGATGAGATCGAACGCAAAATCATTCGCCTGTTTGCGCTGGGAATGAGCTACCAGGATATCAGCCGGGAGATTGAAGATTTATATGCCTTCAGCGTTTCCACAGCCACCATCAGCGCGGTGACCGATAAGGTCATTCCTGAGTTAAAACAGTGGCAACAGCGCCCGCTGGAGAAAGTTTACCCCTTCGTATGGCTGGACGCCATTCACTATAAAATCCGTGAGGATGGCCGCTACCTGAGCAAGGCAGTTTACACGGTGCTGGCGCTGAATCTGGAGGGCAAAAAGGAAATCCTGGGCCTGTATCTGTCTGAAAGCGAAGGGGCGAACTTCTGGCTGTCGGTATTAAGCGATCTACAAAATCGTGGTGTGGAAGATATCCTGATCGCCTGCGTGGACGGGCTGACCGGCTTCCCGGAGGCGATAAACAGCATTTATCCGCAGACAGAAGTTCAGTTGTGTGTGATTCACCAGATACGCAACTCGATTAAATATGTGGCGTCAAAACACCACAAAGCGTTCATGGCCGACCTGAAGCCGGTATATCGCGCGGTGTCGAAAGAGGCCGCAGAAACGGCGCTGGATGAGCTGGAGGCCAGATGGGGCCAGCAGTATCCGGTGGTACTCCAGTCGTGGCGTCGCAAGTGGGAAAACCTGTCGGCATACTTCCGCTATCCGGCAAATATCCGCAAGGTCATTTACACCACAAATGCTATCGAATCAGTCCATCGCCAGTTCAGGAAACTGACCAAAACCAAAGGCGCTTT
>NZ_PTRE01000114.1 GCF_002965065.1 Escherichia sp. MOD1-EC7003 | reverse complement strand
CAATATGTGAGTCAAGTTCAGCAGCCAGAGCGGCCTCAGTTAACTGTTTGATTAATGGGGTCAAAATACCATCTTTGCCCGTTAATGCCTGACCGGACTGGAGTGCTTTAAGCGCTTTATCGAAATCGAAGGGTTGGGACATGTGTCATTCCTTTTTGATTGTATATTACTGGAATGACACAGAATTTCTAACACTCCCGCCGGATGCGGTGTAAACGCCTTATCCGGCCTACAAAATCGTGCTAATTCAATATATTGCAGAAACCTTGTAGGCCTGATAAGCGTAGCGCATCAGGCAGTCTTGCGTTTGTCATCAGTCCCCAATGCTATTTAGTCCTTAAATCCCTGCTCCCTGGCTAAAATGCTCTTCCCCAAATACCCCGGTAGAAAGGTAGCGATCGCCACGATCGCAAATGATCGCTACCACCACTGAGCCAGGGTGGGCTTTTGCCACGCGCAGTGCACCGGTGACCGCGCCGCCAGAGCTTACACCACAGAAAATTCCTTCCCGCACTGCCAGTTCACGCATGGTGTTTTCCGCATCGCGCTGGTGAATATCCAGCACCTCATCCACCAGCGAAGCGTTAAAGATGCCAGGCAGATATTCCGCAGGCCAGCGGCGAATGCCGGGAATGCTGCTGCCTTCTTCCGGTTGCAGGCCAACAATGGTCACTGGTTTGGATTGTTCGCGCATAAAGCGCGACACGCCGGTGATGGTGCCGGTTGTTCCCATGCTGGAGACAAAATGGGTAATGCGACCGCCGGTTTGCTGCCAGATTTCCGGCCCGGTAGTGGTGTAATGGGCGTAAGGGTTATCGGGATTATTGAACTGATCGAGCAGTTTACCCTCACCGCGATTCGCCATTTCCAGCGCCAGATCGCGTGCGCCTTCCATGCCCTGCTCTTTAGTGACAAGAATCAGTTCCGCACCGTAGGCACGCATCGCCGCACGGCGTTCCTGGCTCATGTTGTCAGGCATCAGCAATTTCATGCGATAGCCTTTTAGCGCGGCAATCATTGCCAGCGCAATGCCGGTGTTACCACTGGTGGCTTCGATTAACACATCACCCGGTTTAATTTCCCCGCGCTTTTCTGCCTCGACAATCATTGATAGCGCCGCGCGATCTTTCACCGAACCAGCCGGATTATTGCCCTCCAGCTTTAACCACACTTCACTGCCATTATCCGGCCCCAGACGTTGTAATTTGACCAGCGGCGTATTGCCGATGGTTTGTTCTAATGTGTTCACGTTTTCTGTCCAAGAAAAAGCCGGGTGGCGCTTCGCTTACCCGGCCTACAAAACCACGACATACGCTGTAGGCCCGGTAAGCGAAGCGCCACCGGGCGATAAACCTGCAAATTAACCTATCAGGCCGTTTCTGCCAGAGCAAGCGTCTCATGAGACTCGATACGCTCGTCGCCGTTATACAGCCGCGAATGTTGTAGACCAACGAATAAACGCTCACCACGCTGCGGGGCGTCGTCACCATGCATCACGACCGTCAGCGGTTCGTTGTACCACCCCAGCGGCTGCACGACTAATTGGGTGTAGTGGCCTTTCGGGCTGGCTTCCAGCACCTGTACCGGCAGCGGCGATTCAAGGCTGGTGCGGCGGCTGATATCCACTTCCCACGGGCGCAGGAAGAGATCCACCGCCCCCTGATACGCAGGTGTATACCCCAGTGGCCAGCGATGTGCGCCAACGTGGAACTGCCCACCGCGAATGGTGCCACGCAGACGGTTCACTTCGCCCATAAATTCGAGCACAAAACGGGTCGCTGGTTCGCGCCATACCTGATCCGGCGCATCAGCCTGTTCGATATTGCCCTGGCTCATCACCACCACACGATCGGCTACTTCGGTCGCCTCTTCCTGATCGTGAGTAACGAACACACTGGTGAATTTCAGCTCCTCGTGGAGTTGACGCAGCCAGCGACGCAGCTCTTTACGCACCTGCGCATCCAGCGCACCAAACGGTTCATCAAGCAGCAGAATTTGCGGTTCTACAGCCAGCGCACGCGCCAGCGCCACACGCTGTTTCTGACCGCCGGAAAGCTGCGCCGGGAAGCGTTCAGCCAGATGGGCAAGCTGGACCATTTCCAGCAATTTTGTCACTTTCGCTTTGATCGCCGCCGCATTCGGGCGCTCGCGACGCGGCAGCACCGTCAGGCCAAAGGCGATATTGTCGAACACCGTCATATGACGGAACAGCGCGTAATGCTGGAACACGAAACCGACTTTGCGATCGCGCGCGTGCAAGCGGCTAACGTCGGTGCCGTGGAAGCGGATATGCCCGCTGGTTTGATGCTCCAGCCCGGCAATAATGCGCAGCAGCGTAGTTTTTCCGGAACCGGACGGTCCCAGCAACGCGACCATCTGACCAGAAGGAATATTCAGTGAGATATCGTTCAGCACCTGGGTGCGACCAAACGACTTCTTAATATTGGCAATCTCAATGCTCATGATGTTCCTCCTGCTGCGCACGTTTTTCCTGATTCTCCAGGCGCCACTGCAACATACTCTTTAAAAACAGGGTGATAATCGCCATCAGCGTCAACAGCGCGGCGGCGGTAAAGGAGCCAACGGTGTTGTAGTCCTGCTCCAGCAATTCAATCTGTAACGGCAGCGACAGGGTTTCACCGCGAATGGAGCCGGAAACCACCGACACCGCGCCAAACTCGCCAATCGCGCGGGCGTTAGTCAGCACCACACCATAAAGCAGCGCCCAGCGGATGTTCGGCAATGTGACGCGACGGAACATCTGCCAGCCAGACGCGCCAAGCAAAATCGCCGCTTCGTCTTCCTGGCTGCCCTGACTTAACATCACCGGCACCAGCTCGCGCACTACAAACGGACACGTCACGAAGATAGTGACCAGCACCATTCCCGGCCAGGAGAACATAATTTGCAGATTATGTGCATCCAGCCAGCTGCCGAGCGGGCCGTTAGAGCCGTAGAACAGCAAATACACCAGACCGGCAACTACTGGCGACACGGCAAACGGAATGTCCAGTAGCGTCAGCAGTAACTGGCGTCCAGGGAAGTTAAAGCGCGTCACCAGCCAGGCCAGCAGAATGCCGAACACCAGGTTTACCGGTACGGCAATCAGCGCAATCATCACCGTCAGCCAGACGGCGTGCAGCATGTCCGGATCGGCCAGATTCTGTAAAACTGGCATCAGCCCAAGACTTAACGCCTGCACGAAGATGTAAATCATCGGCACCAGCAGGATGAACGCCGAAACCAGCATCCCGATGCCAATCAGAAACCATTTGCCCCAGTTAATCGGGCGCGCATCATAACGCTTCAATTGGGTAACTTCCGTCATTAATGACCTACCACACGCCGACCAAAGCGACTTTGCAGAGTGTTAATTGAGAACAGCAGCAGCAGGGATGCCGCGAGGATCACCGAGGCAATCGCGCTTGCCGCCGGGTAATCAAACTCCTGTAAGCGCACAAAAATCATCAGCGACGTCACCTCCGTCTTCCAGGCGATGTTCCCGGCGATAAATATCACCGCGCCAAACTCACCAAGACTACGGGTAAACGACAGCGCCACACCCGCCACCAGCGCCGGAGAAAGCTCCGGCAGCACCACTTTGCAGAAACTCTGCCAGCGCGTTGCACCGAGCGTTTCTGCCGCTTCTTCATATTCCGGGCCTAACTCTTCCAGCACTGGCTGTACCGTGCGCACCACAAACGGAATACTGGTAAAGGCCATCGCCACCGCAATCCCCAGCCAGGTATAGGTGACTTTGATATCAAACTTCGCCAGCCATTCACCGTAAAAACCGTTCACGGAAAAGAGCGAGGCCAGCGTCAAACCGGCAACCGCCGTTGGCAGCGCAAAGGGTAAATCCATCAGCGCATCAAGCAGCGTGCGGCCCGGAAAGCGATAGCGGGTTAAGATCCACGCCATCAGCAGGCCGAAAACGCCGTTAAAAATTGATGCCACAAACGCTGACAGCAGCGTAACTTTGTAGGCCGCGACCACCTGCGGGTTGGTGATTACCTCCCAGTACTGCGCCCAGCTCATCTGAGCCAGTTGCATCACCAGTGCGGAGAGCGGCAGCAGCAAAATCAGGCAAACAAACAGCAGACTGGTGCCGAGGCTTAAGGTAAAGCCCGGCAGCACGCGTCTTGAAGAAACTGCAAACATTACTTACGCCCCGCCGCTAACAGCTTGTCTAATTCACCGCCGCTGTTGAAGTGGGTTTTCATCACTTCCGGCCAGGAGCCAAATTTGTCTTCCACGCGGAACAGTTCGGTCTGCGGGAATTTATCTTTCAGTTTGTCCATAACTTCCGGGTTATTCACGCGGTAGTAATAGTCGGTGATGATGGTTTGCGCCTGCGGGCTGTAGAGCCAGTTCAGGTAGGCTTTGGCGGCTTTTTCCGTACCGTTGGCCTGCACGTTTTTATCGACCCACGCCACCGGGAATTCTGCCAAAATGTTGGTTTTCGGAATCACCACTTCAAAGCCCTGCGCTTCATACTGTTTACGAATGTTGTTCACTTCCGATTCGAAGCTAATCAGCACATCGCCCAGGCCGCGCTCGGCAAAAGTGGTGGTCGCGCCACGACCGCCGGTATCGAACACTTCAACGTTTTTCAGGAACTGGGTCATAAACTGTTCGGTTTTGGCTTTATCGCCACCGTCAGCTTTGTCCGCTGCGCCCCATGCGGCTAAATAGGTGTAACGCGCGTTACCGGACGTTTTCGGGTTCGGGAAAATCAGCTTCACGTCGGAGCGCACCAAATCGTTCCAGTCGTGGATATTCTTCGGGTTGCCCTTACGCACCAGGAAGCCCATGGTGGAGTAGAACGGCGAGCTATTATTCGGCAGGCGCGACTGCCAGTCCGCGGGGATCAGCTTGCCTTTGTCGTGCAGGATTTGTACGTCGGTCACCTGGTTATAAGTGACAACGTCGGCTTTTAAGCCCTGTAAAATCGCCAGCGCCTGTTTTGATGACCCGGCATGAGATTGTTTTATCGTCAGTTTGTCGCCACCGTTATCTTTTGCCCATTGCTGTTCAAACGGGGTATTCAGGGCGGCAAACAGCTCGCGGGATACGTCATAAGAACTGTTCAACAGTTCCGTTGCCTGTACATGGCCCGCCAGCAGCAGAGAAGCGACCAGCGCGAGTGAGTTCTTTTTCAGTAAGTTAACGGCCATTGCGCACCCTTATAAATTTAATGACTTTCTAATAGCCATCATATTTATAACGGACGTGAAAGGAGTAACGGTTTTATATACCGTTTGGTGATTTGGAAGTTGAAAAGGGAATAAGAACTTGGTTCAACAGGCGTAATTGTTGCAGTCAGTTTGGACACGAACAGCGCGGAGAAACCGGAGCGTACACATAGTACGTGAGGATTTCGAGCACTGCCCGGGGCCAAAATGACAAATAAAATAGCCTGGTGAACTTAGTTCAAGACGAAATCCTCCCCACAAATGCAGGGAGGAAACAGAAGTGAATCAGATGCCGACGCTAACCGTCTCCGGCAGTGTGCTGCCGCCATCAATCACATTCTGTGTACCGGTTAAATAGCTTGATTCATCCGAGGCGAGGAAGGCTGCCAGTTCGCCGACTTCCAGCGGATCGGCGAGACGACGCATCGGGATTGCTTTTGCCATTTCAGTCAGCACCAATTCTGGATCTTCCGGGTTCGACTGGCGGGCAATGCTTTCTGCCATTGGCGTGCGGACGTATCCAGGGCAGATGGCGTTAACGCGAATACCAGACTGCGCGTACTCCACCGCCAGCGATTTAGTCAGGCCAACAATCGCCGCTTTCGTTAAGGCGTACGCCGTTTCACCCGGATCAGCCACCCTATCGCCAGTGACAGAAGACATCATCACAATGCGACCATCTTTGCGGGCAATCATCTCCGGCAGCACCGCCTTCGTGACGTTCCATACGCCTTTAATATTGATATCAATATGGAAATCGCGATCGTCATCGCTCATGTCGAGGAAACTGCCCAGACGACAAACGCCTGCGTTATTCACCAGAATATCAATGCGCCCTTCTTTTTCCTTCGCGCGCTTGATAGCTGCGGCTACCGACGCCGGGTCACGCACATCGGCGACAACCGCCGTACAGCGATGACCACGACCACACAGTTCGTCAGCCAGCTTTTCGATCTCAGGGGAGATATCCAGCAAGATTAGGTTTGCGCCATGACGCGCAAAAGTTCTGGCAATTCCTTCGCCAATTCCCTGCAATGCGCCCGTAATCAGTGCTGTCTTGCCCGTGAGTTTACCCATTTTAATGCTCTCCTTGTTAATACAGAGCGTTACACTCCATTCCCTCTGAAAATACAGGATAAACAAAATATTGCTGCGGATCAGCTCACTAATTCAGGAAAATCTCAATCCAGTCGCTGCTTTATGCATCATTTCAGGCGCTGCGTTAGCTCACTGCTGCGCTCAATCATTTTCAATGACTCGACATCATTGAGTTGCACAAGGCCAACAAACAGTAAATCGGTAACAGAGTTTTGCGCTGTGCGGGTGGACATCGATGAACTACGCCATTCGGTTTCGCCAGAAACAGTATCGAGGGTGAAATGCGCCAGCCGCCGCAGCGGGGAGTCAGTTAACGAGGTAATGGCAATCACCGTTGCCCCCTGCTTTCGTGCTGCCTCGGCGCACAGCACAATCTCTTTTTTACTGCCGCTGTAAGAGATAGCAATTTGTACATCGCCTTTTTTCAGCGCCTGGGAAACGGTGGCTTGTACGTGCGTGTCGGCTTCGCAGGCCACCCGATAGCCAATTTTCATCAGTTTGAACGACAAATCGCGCCCCACCAGTGCTGAACCGCCCAGGCCAGTTATCTGGATAAATGGCGCTTTACTGATGACCTCAATGATTTTTTGCAGTCGCGTGTAGTCAAACAATGCACAGGTTTGCTCCAGTGCCAGCTGCTTTTCACGATTCAGTTTGCGCGCGATCACCTCCAGCGAATCATCACTGGTAATCGAACTGTGCAGGTGCAGCGCCGTGGCATTCGTTTTCTCCCGGCTGGCACTGTATTCGCCAATTAACGCCATACGCAATTCAGTAAACCCTTGTGCGCCGAGCTTCTGGGCAAACTTCACAATACTCGACTGGCTGATGCCGAGCTGTTTCGCCATCTTGCGCGAAGAGACAGATTTCAGCTCACTCACTTTGGCCTGCAGAAAGTCAGCAATTTTTTGCTCGTTCTCGGTAAATTCACTTTCCGCATTGCGTATTTTCGTCAGATACAACATCTTCCACTCTCCTGGGCTGGCAGCAAAAATTCCGCTTAAGTTCTTATGACGCTCTTCACACTCTGCAAGTGTAGACTCAATGATTCCTTTAAGTCTGTCAATTCGGGATATATGATTCCATCCATCTGCAATTATTTGATCGTAAATAGTAAGGTCACCACCGATGCAACTTGAAAAAATGATTACCGAAGGCTCGAACGCCGCCTCGGCTGAAATTGACCGCGTATCGACGCTGGAAATGTGCCGGATTATCAACGACGAAGATAAAACCGTACCGCTCGCCGTTGAGCGCGTACTACCGGATATCGCAGTAGCGATCGATGTTATTCACGCCCAGGTAAGCGGCGGTGGCCGTCTGATTTATCTCGGTGCGGGAACATCCGGTCGTCTGGGTATTCTTGATGCCAGTGAATGTCCACCCACCTACGGCGTGAAACCGGGCCTGGTGGTTGGTTTGATTGCTGGCGGCGAATATGCCATTCAGCACGCGGTGGAAGGTGCGGAAGATAGCCGGGAAGGCGGTGTTAATGATCTGAAAAATATCGGCTTAACCGCGCAGGATGTGGTGGTTGGCATTGCTGCCAGTGGCCGTACGCCGTATGTGATTGCCGGGCTGGAATACGCACGCCAGATCGGCTGCCGTACAGTGGGAATTTCCTGCAATCCGGGGAGTGCTGTTTCCACCACCGCAGAGTTTGCCATTACCCCAGTGGTTGGTGCTGAGGTCGTAACCGGTTCTTCGCGAATGAAAGCAGGCACGGCGCAGAAACTGGTGCTCAATATGCTCTCCACCGGGCTGATGATTAAATCCGGCAAAGTGTTCGGCAACCTGATGGTCGATGTGGTCGCCACCAACGAAAAATTGCATGTACGCCAGGTCAATATCGTCAAAAACGCCACCGGATGTAATGCCGAACAAGCGGAAGCGGCATTAATTGCTTGCGAGCGCAACTGTAAAACGGCCATTGTGATGGTGCTGAAAAATCTTGATGCCGCAGAAGCTAAAAAACGCCTGGATCAACACAGCGGCTTTATTCGTCAGGTTTTAGACAAGGAATAACCCATGGCCAAAGAGATCAGCAGTGAACTTCTGAACACCATTCTTACCCGTGTCGGTGGACCGGGAAATATCGCCAGTTGTGGTAACTGTATGACGCGCCTGCGTCTGGGTGTACATGACAGTTCACTGGTTGATCCCAATATCAAAACGCTGGAGGGCGTGAAAGGCGTCATTTTAACCAGCGATCAGGTACAGGTCGTTTTTGGCCCAGGCAAAGCGCATCGTGCCGCAAAAGCGATGAGCGAGCTACTGGGCGAAGCTCCGATACAGGATGCTGCGGAAATCGCCGCGCAGAATAAACGCCAGTTAAAAGCCAAACAAACTTCCGGCGTGCAACAATTTCTCGCCAAATTCGCCACCATCTTCACGCCACTGATCCCCGGTTTTATCGCTGCGGGTCTGCTACTGGGAATAGCGACGCTAATCGCCACGGTGATGCACGTTCCGGCAGATGCTCAGGGCACGCTGCCCGACGCACTGAATTTCGTGAAGGTGTTCAGTAAAGGCTTGTTCACCTTCCTGGTGATACTGGTGGGCTATAACGCCGCTCAGGCATTTGGCGGTACGGGCGTAAATGGCGCGATTATTGCCGCACTCTTTTTGCTCGGTTATAACCCCGCAGCCACCACCGGTTACTACGCTGGTTTTCACGATTTCTTCGGCCTGCCCATCGATCCACGCGGCAATATTATCGGCGTGCTGATTGCCGCGTGGGCCTGCGCTCGTATTGAAGGCATGGTCCGTCGCTTTATGCCGGACGATCTCGACATGCTGCTAACCTCGTTAATCACTCTACTGATCACCGCCACGTTGGCGTATCTGGTGATTATGCCGCTGGGTGGCTGGTTATTCGAAGGCATGTCCTGGCTATTTATGCACCTGAACAGTAATCCGCTCGGTTGCGCAGTATTGGCTGGACTGTTCCTGATTGCCGTGGTGTTTGGCGTACATCAGGGCTTTATTCCCGTCTACCTGGCCTTAATGGACAGTCAGGGATTCAACAGCCTGTTCCCGATCCTTTCGATGGCAGGCGCGGGCCAGGTGGGCGCAGCACTGGCACTCTACTGGCGTGCACAACCGCACAGTGCGTTACGTAGCCAGGTGCGAGGCGCAATTATTCCCGGTCTACTGGGCGTTGGTGAGCCGCTTATTTATGGCGTGACATTACCGCGAATGAAGCCGTTTGTTACCGCCTGTCTGGGTGGCGCGGCGGGAGGTTTGTTTATCGGCCTGGCCGCATGGTGGGGTCTGCCGATGGGCTTAAACAGCGCATTCGGACCGTCTGGCCTGGTGGCGCTGCCGCTAATGACTTCCGCGCAAGGCATCCTTCCGGCAATGGCGGTTTATGCGGGCGGGATTCTGGTGGCATGGATTTGTGGGTTTATTTTCACCACGCTCTTTGGTTGCCGTAACATCAATCTGGACTGATATTATGAAACGGACAATGCTCTATCTTTCTCTGCTGGCTGTCAACTGTAGCGTCAGCGCCGCAAAATACCCTGTTCTGACAGAAAGTACGCCAGAGAAAGCAGGGTTCAACGTCGAACGGCTTAACCAGATGGATCGCTGGATTAACCAGCAGGTGGACGCAGGTTATCCCGGCGTAAACCTGCTGATTATTAAAGATAATCAGATTGTGTATCGTAAAGCCTGGGGCGCGGCGAAAAAGTACGATGGCAGCGTGTTGATGGCGCAGCCTGTAAAAGCCACCACCGAGACGTTGTATGACCTCGCCTCTAACACCAAGATGTACGCGACTAACTTTGCCCTGCAAAAGCTGATGAGCGAAGGCAAACTGCATCCTGACGATCTGATTGCGAAATATATTCCGGGATTTGCCGATAGTCCCAACGATACGATTAAAGGCAAAAGTACGCTGCGGATTTCTGACCTGCTGCATCACAGCGGCGGGTTTCCGGCCGATCCGCAATACCCGAATAAAGCCGTCGCGGGCGCGTTATATTCTCAGGATAAAGGCCAGACGCTGGAGATGATTAAACGCACGCCGCTTGAGTATCAGCCCGGCAGCAAGCACATCTACAGCGATGTCGATTATATGCTGCTCGGCTTTATCGTCGAGTCGGTCACCGGTCAGCCGCTTGACCGCTATGTTGAAGAGTCGATTTATCGCCCGCTCGGCCTGACGCACACGGTGTTTAATCCGCTACTGAAAGGCTTTAAACCGCAGCAAATTGCCGCGACGGAACTGAACGGCAATACCCGCGATGGTGTGATCCACTTCCCGAATATTCGCACCTCCACGATCTTGGGCCAGGTGCACGATGAAAAAGCCTTTTATTCGATGGGCGGCGTTTCCGGGCACGCTGGTTTATTTTCCAATACCGGCGATATTGCGGTGTTAATGCAGACGATGCTGAACAACGGTGGCTATGGCGATGTGAAGCTGTTCAGTGCGGAAACGGTGAAGATGTTCACCACCAGTTCTAAGGAAGACGCCACTTTTGGCCTCGGCTGGCGCGTGAATGGTACTGCAACCATGACACCGACATTTGGCACGCTGGCAAGCCCGCAAACCTACGGTCACACTGGCTGGACCGGGACGGTGACCGTTATCGATCCGGTGAATCATATGGCGATTGTGATGTTAAGCAACAAGCCGCATTCACCGGTAGCCGATCCACAAAAGAATCCTAATATGTTCGAAAGCGGTCAGTTGCCGATTGCAACTTATGGTTGGGTAGTTGATCAGGTGTATGCGGCGCTAAAGCAGAAGTAATAAAAAGGCCAGTCAGTAATGTTACTAGCTGGCCTGAAAGTGCTGACAAACGCAAAACTGCCTGATGCGCTACGCTTATCAGGCCTACGCGGAGCCCGCAATATATTGAATTAGCACGATTTCGTGGGCCGGATAAGGCGTTCACGCCGCATCCGGCGTGTACAACGCGCACCAGGTCAACAATCTGAGGCCAGTCAGTAATGTTACTGCCTGGCCTGAAAGTGCTGACAAACGCAAAACTGCCTGATGCGCTACGCTTATCAGGCCTACACGGAACCCGCAATATATTGAATTAGCACGATTTCGTGGGCCGGATAAGGCGTTCACGCCGCATCCGGCGTGTACAACGCGCACCAGGTCAACAATCTGAGGCCAGTCAGTAATGTTACTGCCTGGCCTGAAAGTGCTGACAAACGCAAAACTGCCTGATGCGCTACGCTTATCAGGCCTACGCGGAGCCCGCAATATATTGAATTAGCACGATTTCGTAGGCCGGATAAGGCGTTCACGCCGCATCCGGCGTGTACAACGCGCACTTGATCAACAATCTGAGGCCTGTCAGTAATGTTACCGCCTGGCCTGAAAGTGCTGACAAACGCAAAACTGCCTGATGCGCTACGCTTATCAGGCCTACGCGGAACCCACAATATATTGAATTAGCACGATTTCGTGGGCCGGATAAGGCGTTCACACCGCATCCGGCGTGTACAACGCGCACTTGGTCAACAATCTGAGGCCAGTCAGTAATGTTACTGCCTGGCCTGAAAGTGCTGACAAACGCAAAACTGCCTGATGCGCTACGCTTATCAGGCCTACGCGGAGCCCGCAATATATTGAATTAGCACGATTTCGTAGGCCGGATAAGGCGTTCACGCCGCATCCGGCGTGTACAACGCGCACTTGGTCAACAAGCTGAGGCCAGTCAGTAATGTTACTGCCTGGCCTGAAAGTGCTGACAAACGCAAAACTGCCTGATGCGCTATGCTTATCAGGCCTACGCGGAGCCCGCAATATATTGAATTAGCACGATTTCGTAGGCCGGATAAGGCGTTCACGCCGCATCCGGCGTGTACAACGCGCACTTGGTCAACAATCTGAGGCCAGTCAGTAATGTTACCGCCAGGCCTGAAAGTGCTGACAAACGCAAAACTGCCTGATGCGCTACGCTTATCAGGCCTACGCGGAGCCCGCAATATATTGAATTAGCACGATTTCGTAGGTCGGATAAGGCGTTCACGCCGCATCCGGCGTGTACAACGCGCACTTGATCAACAATCTGAGGCCAGTTAGTAATGTTACAGCCTGGCCTTTACTCATTGAATCAGAAACGCTTACAACGCCATCAGCTTGTCCAGCGACGGCGCGAAGTAATAGCCGCCGGTTACTGGTTTGGTGAAACGCAACATCGCATCACGTTTGCCATCGGTATCGCCAAACATGCTCAGCAGTTGCTGCTCAATGTTATGCAGACGCGCGCAGTAGGCGCAGAAGTACAGACCGTGCGTGCCGCTGGCGGTGCCGTACGGCAGGCTCTGACGAACAATCTTCAGCCCTTTACCATCTTCTTTCAGATCAACGCGGGTCAGGTGAGAAGTTTCCGGACGCTCGTCGCCGTCGATCTCTTCGTTGGCCTCTTTGGTGCGCCCGATCATCATCTCCTGATCGTGAACGCTCATCCGGTTGAGCTGCTTCAGGTTGTGCTCCCAACGCTGCACAAACACATAGCTGCCGCCCGCATCCACGCCGTCTTTGATAACCGCCACTTCGCGACGCATCTCTTCACCCGCCGGGTTTTCCGTGCCATCAACAAAACCGCTCAGATCGCGCTCTTCCACCCAACGGAAACCGTGGATCTCTTCTTTCACCTCAATGCAGTCGCCGAAAGCTTCCATCGCCGCCTGGGCGACAGAAAAGTTTACGTCATGACGCAGAGAAAGAATGTGGATCAACACATCGAACTGGGTCGTCGGTGCAAGGCCTTTACCGTAGCCCGGAAAATCTTTCAACTCTTCGGCCCCAACACCGCCGCTCAGAGCGCACCAGGTGTTGTTACCAAAGGCAACCACCGCACCAAGATGCGCGTCCGGGAATTTCGCTTCAAAAGTTGCCAGTTTGTCGGCAAATGTTTTACTGGCCGCACGCAGGGCGTCAACTTCCCCTTTAACATTGGCTTCGATCCAAATCGCCGCGCGGCAATGTTCTGGCAAAATGCCACTCTGAACCTGAGACATTGTTCCTCCTGAAAATAAGAATGCCACGCAATCCGTGGCATTGTTGGGCGCTATTTTACGTGTTTTTTCGCGGCGGCGGCTTGTTCAGACGCAAATTAACGCCGCCAGATAATTTTACTGACTTTCCAGTTTTTCAGGGTATCGTCCGAAGGCATTAACCCTTCAGGACCACTCCATTCCCCGCTGAACTGATAGCTAATATGTTGACTGCCTTCGGCTTGACATTCAACGGCAGGATTATCATCACCGTCTGCTTTTTGGCAATTGCCAAATGCTTTGCTGTAAAGGCCGCTAAACGCTGTACCGATTTTAACACCCGTGTCCGCAGGAATATCACTATCCAGTACATCAATGCGGTTGATGGTGCCCTGATCGCCGTTAATCACCATCGCCACGTTGTCGCCTTTCACCACTTCAAAAAAGCATACCACATTGCCGTTCGCGGTTTTCATTCCGCTGCGCAGGCGATAATCGCCATCAAGCGCATCGGCAATGGCTTGTTCTTGCAGTGGTGTGGACGCCGTTAATTCACCAACGCCCTGCTCGCTCACTTTGGTGGACGACCCAAACCAGTTCCACGGATTAGCGGCAGACCAGTTAACTGACGACATCGTGGAACAGCCGGTCAGCACCAACGGCATAGCGCATAACATTAAACGCAGCGATTTCATATCACTTCCTTTGGTTATTCAATAACGTTGCTTGGAGTGCAAATTCACCAAAAAGTGCCGTTAAAGGTTGATGACAAACACAAAATTGCCTGATGCGCTACGCTTATCAGGCCTACTTTCTCCTTCAATATATTGAATTTTCGATGTTTTGTAGGCCGGATAAGGCGTTCACGCCGCATCCGACATAAACAAAGCGCACCTCTGCGTTATTCTAATTGCCTGATGCGCTACGCTTATCAGGCCTACTTTCTCCTGCAATGTATTGAATTTTCGATGTTTTGTAGGCCGGATAAGGCGTTCACGCCGCATCCGGCATAAACAAAGCGCACCTCTGCGTTATTCTAATTGCCTGATGCGCTACGCTTATCAGGCCTACTTTCTCCTGCAATGTATTGAATTTTCGATGTTTTGTAGGCCGGATAAGGCGTTCACGCCGCATCCGGCATAAACAAAGCGCACCTCTGCGTTATTCTTTTTCTTCATTAAAACAAGCGCGTAATCGTCGATTGGTCAAAAGCCAGATTAGCGCCACTATATCCACCACCACCAGCGTCAAACCGATGCCGCTAACGAATTCACCGTTCAACCACAGCCACGGCTGCCAACAAAGTAATACCACCTGTGCTAACAGCAACAGAAAATAGAGTACATGCCAGGTACGAGGAAATGTAGCCCGCCGACCGCTCAGTAAAAACGCCATTACCGCCGGGATGCCGGGAATCAACCCCAGCCAGAAATTATCGTGATCGGGATAAAACAGATTCAATAGCGCAGTGCCCTGCTCACGCGACGCACCGGCAATGACAAACAGTACCCAGGTTCGCGCCTGAAGCAGTAGCACAAGCCAGAAGAGGAAGGGTAAACGCAGGCGTCCGTGCGCATCATAATGGGCAGGATGAAACTCAGTACTCTTCATCTTCAATCAAACGCTTACCCAGACTCAGCACGTCGGCGTGCTCATATCCAAGGCGTTCATACATTCCGAGCACCATGTCGTTATCTTCCGGCACATTGATCTGAATTTTCGGACAGCCGCGAGCAATCAGTTTTTTCTCCAGCCGATTAAGCAGCGCATTGGCAATGCCACGCCCACGAAACTCAGGATGCACGCCAAGATAATAAGCAGACCCGCGATGCCCGTCATAACCGCCCATCACCGTTCCGACCACTTCACCGTTCACCTCAGCGACCAAAAACAAACTGACGTCATGGTTCATCTTACGCTCAATGTCCATTTCCGGATCGTTCCACGGACGCAGCAAGTCGCAACGCTCCCAAAGGGTGATGACCTCTTCGAAATCTTCCTGGCGAAATACGCGTATCTCCATGGTATTCGTTACCTTTTTGCGGGTTAAAACGCTGATTATGGCGTGAACGGTCGAATTAGCCAATATCTGACGAAAATCGGTTGAAAAAGTGGCATAATAGGGAGTTGTCAACTATTGAAATGAAACGTAAAACAATTCTCAACAGCAAACGGTCGTAACGGATTACGCGATACGATATAACATCTGGAATCTTATTATTACAACTCAGGCCGTATGAGCACTTTTAAACCACTAAAAACACTCACTTCGCGCCGCCAGGTGCTGAAAGCCGGATTGGCTGCCCTGACGTTGTCAGGGATGTCGCAAGCCATCGCCAAAGAAGAATCTTTAAAAACCAGTAACGGACACAGTAAGCCAAAAGCCAAAAAAAGCGGCAGCAAACGTGTCGTTGTTCTCGACCCAGGCCACGGTGGTATTGATACTGGAGCGATTGGTCGCAACGGCTCGAAAGAAAAACATGTGGTGCTGGCGATTGCCAAAAACGTCCGTTCCATATTGCGTAATCATGGCATTGATGCACGTTTAACGCGTTCTGGTGATACGTTTATCCCGCTTTACGATCGCGTTGAAATCGCCCATAAACATGGCGCAGATCTGTTTATGTCGATTCACGCCGACGGCTTTACCAACCCGAAAGCTGCCGGTGCGTCGGTATTTGCCCTTTCTAACCGCGGCGCAAGTAGCGCAATGGCGAAATACCTGTCTGAACGCGAAAACCGCGCCGATGAAGTTGCCGGTAAAAAAGCGACGGATAAGGATCACCTATTGCAACAAGTGCTGTTTGATCTGGTGCAAACCGATACGATTAAAAACAGCCTGACGCTCGGCTCACATATTCTGAAGAAGATTAAGCCGGTGCATAAACTGCACAGCCGCAACACCGAACAAGCCGCGTTTGTGGTGTTGAAATCGCCGTCTGTTCCTTCGGTACTGGTGGAAACCTCGTTTATCACCAACCCGGAAGAAGAGCGGCTGTTAGGTACGGCGGCATTTCGCCAGAAAATCGCCACAGCGATTGCCGAAGGCGTGATCAGTTATTTCCACTGGTTTGACAACCAGAAAGCACACTCGAGAAAGCGGTAAGTGATGAAACCCAACGCACACCTGGTTAAACAGTTCCTGCTCAACCTTCAGGATACGATTTGTCAGCAACTGAGCGCTGTCGATGGAGCAAATTTTGTCGAAGATAGCTGGCAGCGCGAAGCTGGCGGCGGTGGGCGTAGTCGGGTGTTGCGTAATGGTGGTGTTTTCGAGCAGGCGGGCGTCAACTTTTCTCATGTCCACGGTGAGGCGATGCCTGCTTCAGCCACCGCTCATCGTCCGGAACTTGCCGGGCGCAGTTTCGAAGCGATGGGCGTTTCGCTGGTAGTGCATCCGCATAATCCGTACGTTCCCACCAGCCACGCGAATGTGCGCTTTTTTATTGCCGAAAAACCGGGCGCCGATCCCGTCTGGTGGTTTGGCGGTGGATTCGACTTAACCCCTTTTTATGGTTTTGAAGAAGATGCTATTCACTGGCACCGCACCGCCCGTGACCTTTGCCTGCCATTTGGCGACGACGTTTATCCGCGTTACAAAAAGTGGTGCGACGAATACTTCCACCTCAAGCATCGTGATGAACAGCGCGGCATTGGCGGCCTGTTCTTTGACGACCTGAACACGCCAGATTTCGACCACTGTTTTGCCTTTATGCAGGCGGTAGGTAAAGGCTACACCGACGCTTATTTACCGATTGTTGAACGACGCAAAGCGATGGTCTACGGCGAGCGCGAGCGCAATTTCCAGTTGTACCGTCGCGGTCGCTATGTTGAGTTCAACCTGGTATGGGATCGCGGCACTTTGTTCGGTCTGCAAACCGGCGGGCGCACGGAGTCTATTCTGATGTCAATGCCACCGCTGGTACGCTGGGAGTATGACTATCAGCCGGAAGAAAGCAGTCCGGAAGCGGCGTTGAGTGAGTTTATTAAGGTCAGGGATTGGGTGTGATTACCTCACCCCCACTCCCACATCCGCTGATGCAACGTCAACGACGGTTTCTCGGCAAACAGTTGCTGATAATCAGTAGCAAACTGCCCCAGATGCCAGAATCCCCACTGCATGGCGGCGTCTTTTACTGTCATGCTTTGCGACCATGGGCTTATCAGTTCGCGGCGCACGGCATTCAGGCGAATGCGTTTTAGCCAGGTGTTCGGGCCAATCCCCAAAATAGCGTGAAACGCGTTTTGTAGCGTGCGACGGCTGACATACAGTTGATTACACAAAAATTATCTCCCAGTATTTTACGCACTGCGGGCTGATGAAGATTTTCCGGGTTCTCGCAAAAAGTCGCCAGCGCCTGTTGGACAAAGCCCCACAGCGCGGCTTTATGCTGCTCTTTCACTTCCAGCGCCGACTGGCTACGCAGCATATGTAATACCCGATCCGGATTATGCAAAAAGTTAGCCTGCCGGGTAATGACATCTTCAGAAAGCACCACGCCAAGGATCGTGTAATCGTCCGGCGTACTTAATTCAAACTCGGTGCCGCCTGGTCGCGTAGCAATTTCTGCACTTCCCAGACATTGCGAGCCAATAAATCCCTGTTCGCCGCGCGTCGCTGGGATACCAAACCAGAAAGAATTCGGCCAGACCAGACACGACTGGCGCAGCGCCAGACCGGTGTATTCACGGAAAACCTGAATATCATCGAGCAGGATTTCCGTAAATTCACCATGAAACTGACCTGGATGCAGTTGATCGTAAATCTGCTGCCAGGCGGTAATCGTCAATGCATGTTCATAGACATCCGTTGTCTGTCGTTGATGAAAATTATCCACTTCAACCTTCGGCGTGAGCTTCAGGTTTTCGGATAAGGGTTCATGATAAAGATGGTGCAAATTGGCTGTACGGGTCTTTTTCATGATGTTAATGCCGGGTGTTATATGACACCCGGCACCTCCGACAGGTTAATGGGGCTTGAGACGATAACGACTACTGCGTTTACGTAACGTCCCGGCAGAAAAGAGCTGTTCGAGCGCATTTCTGGCTTTTTCGAGCGGCCAGCCAAAGTGGGCAGCCACTTCTCCTGCCGTCATTCCCTGACGTATTGATGTTAACAGCGCCAGCAACTCATCAGCAGACTCCGCGACACTAGATGGCGCGTCGGGTTCCTTTACTGGTTGCTTCGGCTGGCGGTTAAAGCCTGTAACCAGCCACTGGGTGTCATCGTCTGGCCGACCGATCTCCTTACGACTGATGACGCGCCCTGTACGCATCGCGGCAGCACAACCTGCGTCCAGCGCCGCACGACACGCCGCCAGATCGCCTTCCACCACCAGCGTTAAGCGACCAGGGTCAAGCACTTCGTGACTGAGCAGACGCACATTAGCGGCTTTGAGCATGGCATCCGCTGCATCTATCGCGGCCACCATGCCGTCCACTTCCAGCAATCCCAGTGCATTGATCATCGGCAACCTCCGTTACGCGCGCTGGATTGGATTACGCGCGATTTCCAGCACTGCATCGGTAAAGGCGTTACAGGCCGCTTTACACGCTGCCTGACTACCGGTTAAAAATGCCGCTGAATAGTTGGTTTCTGACGGCGGCGGTACATAGGTCACCAGTTGCACGTCGGCAGACTTCAGGGCTGCATCAATGCCGTAGGTCGCTTCCAGCGGCGGTGCCACCAGATATGCCATCGGATCGCCGAGCGTAATTCCGGCGGTTGACGAAAGATAAGAACCCGTACGTGAAACCACATGCGCGAGGAATGCCGTATCTTGCGCATCGTTGGCCCACTGGAACGCCGCGCCGTTTTCAATATGCGCAACCATCGCATCCAGACCCGCACGGACTTCTGCCGGATTTGGCCCGCCCAGCATAATCAGCACTTCACCGGCAGTCGGTGACGGACCATGCGCTGCCCCGGCATACAGAGAGCGACCATAAACCACTTCAACCATCGCCTGTTTCGTCGCTTCGTCAGCAGCGATATACGTCACGTCATCAGAATCGGCAGATATCAGCCCCAGGCTACGAATATGCGGCGGTAACTTCAGTTCACGTGCAAATTCCGTGTTAACGGAGGCAATAACCCGCATAGCGGTAACAGACGGTCGAATCAAATCTAAAGCTGGCATGATGCCTCCTTAACGGGTCATATTGATGCCGGATGCTTTCTGCTCCAGCATACGTTTTGCCAAATCCACAATGACTGCCGCCGCTTCAACTGGTGGGGTACCGCCCTGGTGGATGTTAGAGATACAGGTACGATCGGCCTCAACGGTGGTCGCCACGCTCGGAGAATATACGGCGTAGCAGGAGAGACTTTCAGACTGCCCCAAGCCGGGGCGTTCACCGACCAGCAGGATCACCACTTTCGCACCAAGCACTTCGCCAATCTGGTCTTCAATCTTCACGCGACCATAGCGCACGAAGAATGGCGTGCCGACTTTCAGTCCGGCCTGTTTCAGGCCAGCCAACAGCGGCGGCAAGATCTCTTCATAGTTCACGGTGATCGCGTCAGTGGACAGGCCATCGGAGATCACTACCTGTACGTCTGGATTGGCGACACACTGCGCTTTCAACGCTTCAACAGCTTCAGCACACAAGCGACGGCCCATATCCGGGCGAGTGAGGTAAAGATTTTTGTCACTGATTTCGGAACGCACTTCCAGCAAGCCCTGGGCTTTCACCCACTCTGCCGGGACTTCTTTCAGCACGGTATCTTTCGAACGTGAGTGATCGGCGAGGAAACGCAACAGCGCCTGGGTACGCGGACGCGGACCGGCACGCCCCGTACACACACGAGCCACAGTACTGCGGCGCAGTTCCGTTAATACGTCGGCGCGATGCGGATTTTCAACGCCAATCCACGCTTTTGCTTCTGCGGAACCTAAATCCAGCGCGCAGCTTTCAGCGGTAACTGGCGCAACACACGTTGTGGTAGCGCATTTTGCTTCTGACGGCGCGGGGGCCGCTTGTCCCATTGACGCCATCACGCTGCGTACAATTTCTTCAATCTGTTTTTGATCCATGATGTGTTATCTCCGCGTCATCAGAAGAACAGTGACGGATCGCCCGCCCGTTTGGTCAGGCGACCGTTTGCCATAATGCCCATGCTTTCCAGCCAGCGTTCAAACTCCGGTGACGGACGCAGATTCAGTAACTGACGCACAGTGGCGGTGTCGTGGAAGGCCGTGGTCTGGTAGTTGAGCATGATGTCATCGCCCAGCGGCATCCCCATGATGTAGTTGCAGCCTGCGGTGGCGAGCAGAATCATCAGGTTTTCATTGAGATTCTGGTCAGCATCAGCGTGGTTGGTGTAGCAGCAGTCACAGCCCATAGATATGCCGCTCAACTTGCCCATAAAGTGATCTTCTAAGCCCGCACGGATAATCTGGCGGTCGTTGTAGAGATACTCCGGCCCAATAAAGCCCACCACGGTGTTGACGATGAACGGATCGTAATGACGCGCCAAACCGTAGTTACGCGCTTCCATCGTCACCTGGTCCGCGCCATAGTTGGCGCCCGCTGACAGCGCAGAACCTTGTCCGGTTTCGAAGTAGAGGCAGTTTTCCCCAGCGATACGGTTGAACTCCGCGCCCACTGCGCGCGCTTCGTCGAGCATCGCCAGTTCCACACCGAATTCTTTCAGCCCTTTTTCGCTGCCGCAGATACTCTGGAAAATCAGCCCGCCCGGCGCGCCGCGACGAATGGCTTCAATTTGCGTGGTGACGTGCGCCAGCACGCAGCCCTGGGTGGGAATGTTGAATTTGTCGATCACGCCATACACGGTGTCGAGCACGCGGCTTAAGTTTTCCACGTCGTCAGTCACCGGGTTAACGCCGATCACCGCATCGCCCACCCCGAAAGACAGCCCTTCGTAGATTTGCGCAGCGATACTTTGTACGTCATCACGGGTGTCGTTCGGTTGTAAACGGGCGCTGAAAGTGCCTGGAATACCGATGGTGGTATTGGCCTTTTTGATCACCGGCATTTTCTTCGCGCCGTAGATTAGGTCCGCGTTAGAACTAATCTTCGCCACCGCCGCGACCACTTCCGAGGTCAGCCCTTTACGGATAAAGGCAATGTCGTCCACGCTGGTTTCATCGCTCAGGATGTACTCACGCAGTTCGCTGATGTTCCAGTTTTTAATCTGGTTGTAGGCCGTTTCGTTAACGTCATCCTGAATCAGACGCGTTACACAATCTTCTTCATAGGAAATTACCGGGTTATTGCGAACATCCGCTACCGTCATTTCCGACAGCACCTGTTTTGCCGCCACGCGCTCCTGTGAACTTGCCGCAGCAACCCCCGCCAGCACATCCCCCGAACGCAGTTCGTTGGCTTTAGCCAGCACCTCTTTTACATCCTTAAACTGATATACATTGCCAAACAATGTGGTCTTTAGTTTCATAAGTCGTTCCCTCAGGAAGGAAATGCGAGTGATTTCACCGTCACCGGCACAACCGATCCGCCAAAAAGAGGCGTACCAATGTCGATATAGTCCCCCGCGCGGACAATCACTTCATCAATGACTGCCAACGGGAGTTGTTGTAGCTGTGGGCGCAATAACATGCCCAGAGCTTTACCAAAGTCCTGCCCGGCCACCACCAGCAGGGGATGCGGATTCGGAAAACGCGCGACGAAATCGACCAGCGCGTTGATGACCGTCAGTACCGCGGCGTAACGCACAGGCAGCGAGGCGGGAAGCGCCAGCACATACGCGTCAGTTTTGGGATCAAGATCCAGTTGAATTAGCGCCTGTTGCCAGGCACTCACCAGATCCGTTTCATCAATGGGGATCGCCACCGGCAAATTGCGCAGCGGCAGTTGTACCCCCTCAAGCCAGATAGTGCTGCCAGAGAGCGAAAGAGTATGTGCACCCGCGCCAATCACCGTAGCGCGCACGGTTTGCGCCGGAAACTGCACGTTCATCTCACGCAGGCGCGGATGGTCATGCAGCGCCGTTGCCAGCAGCGGACCAATATCGGCAAAACAGAACGGATCGGCAGGCTGGTGGCGATAACATTCGCCCACGCCACCAGAAAGCGTAATGATTTCTGGCGTAACACCTGCGGGCAGCAAACCGGTTTGCATCAATGCCTGCGCGAGCGGCGAGAGCGTTCCGTCAATCACTTCGACAATCAGTTCTGCCATCTGCCGGGTAACCTGCACCAGCTGTGCGCCGGTCAGCGAACGGGCGTCGGTGCCTGCACCGAAGCACTCATCCACAATCATCTGCCCCGGTTTATGAGCGTAAACCACGCGTCCCTGGCTGTCGGTTTCCAGCAGGCGACCACCGACGTTGAGGCAGGCAGTACCGCTGATTTTTCCGGCATCGAACAGCGCGTAGTTCGCGGTGCCGCCGCCGATGTCGATATTCAGTACCCGACACAATCGTTGTTCAGAGAGGGTTTGCGCCCCAGCACCGTGACCCGCAATTACCGATTCCAGATGCGGCCCAGCGCTGGCGACTACAAAATCACCCAGCGACTGGGAGAGCGTCATCACCGCCGGACGGGCATTGCGAGTTTTCGCGCTTTCACCGGTGATGATGATGGCCCCGGAGTCGACGCTTTCCGGCGCAATGCCCGCGGCCTGATATTGCTCAAGGATTAAGGTTTTCAGCTCCGCTTCTTTTAAACCGCCCTGTTTATCGACAGGCGTGAAGAACACCGGACTTTGCCAGCTAATTTCGCGTTTGATGAATTCGTAGCGCGGCACCTGCGACACCGCCGCACGGTTAACCAGCTCCAGGTGGGAGAAGATCACCTGGGTGGTGGTGGTGCCGATATCGATACCGACGCTCAGTAGCTGGCGAGTGTTCACGATTGTGCCTCCGCTTCGGTTTTCACTTGTGCCGCGTTATCTTTCGGCACCAGCATCATCGCCACGCCAATCGCCGTGACACCGCCGATCAACTTGCCGACAATCATCGGGAAGATCATGGCGTTCATGTTGGCAGCGGCGAAGCCTAAGTGGTCGCCAAGGGCGAAAGCAGCGGAAACGGCGAAGGCGCAGTTGATCACTTTGCCGCGGGTATCCATCTGCTTCATCATGCCGAACATCGGGATATTGTTGGCAAGTGTTGCTACCATGCCAGCCGCCGCAATATTGTTCACATTCAGTAATTTACCGACACTCATTAGCGGTTTTTCAAACCAGCGGGTCAGCAGCAGGACCATTGGGTACGCACCTAACAGAACGCAGGAGATAGAACCGATAACTTCAATGGCGCGCATCACTTCACCGGGTTTATCGCCTGGAGCCATAAAGATCGGGTCCAGACCTGGGATCAGTTCCCAGCCAAGGAGGAATTTCACTACTGCGGCCGCAAGACCAATCGTTATCAATGCAACGAGGAATTTGGCGAAGATCTGGAAGCCGTTGATCATTTTTTCCGGGATGAATTTCAGACCCAGCGCTACCAGCACCGCGACAATTAACACCGGGATCATGTTCATCAGGATCAGGGCGAAGGTGAATTCCACCGGCTGGCCGTTGATCTGTACACCGGAATACATAGCTACCAGACCACCAGCGATACAGCCAATCGGAATGGTCACAATGCCCGCCAGCACGCCGAGCGCCAGATAGCGACGGTCAGAAGGTTCGATAATGCCGAGCGCCACGGGAATGGAGAATACAATCGTTGGCCCCATCATCGAACCCAGAATCAAACCTGAGTATAGCCACGCCGCCACATCGCCGCCTGCCAGCTCTTTGGCGAGGAAGAAACCGCCCATATCGCACGCCAGCAGTGTTCCAGCGAACATTGACGGGTTTGCGCCGAGCATTTCGTAAACCGGGATAATTACCGGTCCGAGTACATGGGCCAGTACCGGTGCCAGCGCGGTCATACCGACCATCGCCAGGCCCAGTGCGCCCATTGCCATAAAGCCTTCTTCAAACTGCCCGCCCGATCCTTCGATACTTTTACCGAATTTACCGAGGAAACGAGCAGAACCGCCGAACTGCGACAGGATCCTGTCTACGGCTGCTATCAGCATAAAGAACATCATGATGTACATGATGATTTCGTTAATTCCCATCGCCTTTACTCCCTGTTAGTTGTTATTTATTGGCAGATGCGGCGTAAACGCCTTATCCGTCCTACATGTGCAATCCCGTAGGCCGGATAAGGCGCGGCAAGCGTCGCATCCGGCATCTGCACCGCGCCACTGGTGGATGCGGCGTGAACGCCTTATCCACCCTACGTGTGCGTTCCGTAGGCCGGATAAGACGCGGCAAGCGCCGCATCCGGCATTTGCACCGCGGCACTGGTGGATGCGGCGCAAATGCCTTATCCACCCTACATGTGCAATCCCCCAGGCCGGATAAGACGCGGCAAGCGCCGCATCCGGCATTTGCACCGCGGCACTGGTGGATGCGGCGTAAACGCCTTATCCACCCTACATGTGCGTTCCGTAGGCCGGATAAGGCGCGGCAAGCGCCGCATCCGGCATCTGCACCGCGCCACTGGTGGATGCGGCGTAAACGCCTTATCCACCCTACATGTCCGGCATTTATTGCGCCGCTGCGTACAGGCCGACAATCTGCTCCAGGCTGGCGGTACGCGGGTTGCTACGCAGACAAATATCGTCCAGCGCGGCCTGCGCCCATGTGCCGTAATGTCCGGTTGTTGCCCCCACATCAGCCAGTCGTTTACCGATCCCAACTTCCGCAATCAGCTCACTTACCGCGTTAATAGCATCACGATCGTCAGATTTTTTACTTCGCAGCGCCCTACCTATCTGACTAAAACGTTCACGACAGACCATCCGGTTAAATTCCATCACCGTTGGCAGCAGCATGGCGTTCGCCAGACCGTGCGGAATATGCAGCGCCGCGCCCGGCTGATGCGCCATCGCATGGCATAATCCAAGTCCGGCGCTGGAAAACGCCATTCCCGCCATACATGAAGCCAGCAACATACTCTCGCGTGCGACAAGGTCGTGACCGTAGCCCACCGCTTTCGGCAGCGATTTGCTAATCATCGCAATAGCGCCAATCGCCAGACTGTCGGTAAACGGTGTGGCGTTCAGTGCGCTGTACGCTTCAATGGCATGGGTTAACGCATCAATACCCGTCATCGCCGTGACATGCGACGGCACACCTTCGGTCAGCACGGCGTCGAGAATCGCCACATCCGGCATCAGCGAGGCATGTGCTAACACCTGCTTGCGCCCGCTCACCGCGTCGATAATCACCGTTACGTTGGTGGTTTCAGAGCCGGTTCCTGCGGTAGTTGGAATGGCAATCAACGGCAGGCGTGCTTGCAGAACGCTGGTTTCTGACATCTCTGCCAGTGTGCTATCAGGGTTCGTCACCAACAGCGACACGGCTTTCGCCGCATCCAGCACCGAGCCACCACCAAACGCGATCACCCCGTCACAACCTGACTCACGCAGTTGCGCCACAGCGGCACACACATCAGTGATGCACGGTTCACCCACCGGACATGGCCAGAGCGTCATAGCGATGCCTTTTACGGCCAGGCTGCGCGTTAGCCCGGCCGTCATCCCTGCCTGATGCAAAAAGCTGTCTGCCATCACAAACAGATGTTTCAGCCCACGCGTTTGCGCTTGCTGCCCACAACAGCTCACCGCGCCCGGACCGCAAAGCGTCACCGGTGGAACACTAAATGTTTTTACCCGTTGCAGATTCAGGGTATCGAACGCCTGAAAGAGCGCGGTCTGCAATTCATTTTGCATATAGCCCCTCCGCTTTCTCTCGCCCGCAACTGGCGATCGCCAGCGGGGTCATAAACAAACTGTGCTGCGGTAAATACACCTGTAACGCCGGGAATTGTTTGCAAAACAGTTCCGCTACGCCCGGTTGCATACAGGAACCGCCCGCCAGCCATAAATCAGTAATGCCCTGCCCTTCAATATGCCGGGCAACAATGTCGGCCATTTTTTCGTACACCGGTTTCACCGCGGGCCAAATTTCCTCACCATGACCGCGCTTGTACTGCTCTGCCTCTTCCAGCGAAATACGACGATTTCCGGCGAGGGTCAGAGAGATGTGATGCCCACCGGTGGCTTCATCTGCTGAGTAAGTCACTTTGCCTTGCTTAACGATGGCAATGCCGGTGGTGCCGCCACCGATATCCACTACGCCGGCGTTGTCCAGTTGCAACAGATCCGCAACTGCGGTTGGCTCATCCAGCACATGGCCCACTTCCAGCCCGGCAGACTCCAGCACGTTGATGGAAATACGCGGGTCCGTACCTGGAGGAAATGAAGTCGCCGCATGGCTAAAACGACGACCGAATTGCTGCTCGAGAGTGTCGAGATGGCGACGAACAATCGTGACTGCACCGAAGAAATCCCAGACGATGCCGTCGCGGACCACATCAGCCCAGTCGAGACATACCGCCACTGGCTGCCCGTCGCGGTCGACAACCATCGACACCACATCGCAGGTGCCCAGATCCACCCCCAGCCACAGTGGAGAGTCCGTCGTGGCAGGCGTCTGGTTACACAGCGTTGCCGCCGTTTGCAGACGTGGAGTGAGCCATTGTTCGTCGTGCGCCATCGGTTACTCCTTAAACAATGCGAAACGCATCAACTAATACACAGCGACGCAGACGGACAAACGTACGCGCGCTGGTTACCCCTTCACCGGTTGGCGTGGTGATGGTCATGGTGGTCCAGCCTTCCCCGCCCAGCCCCAGCCCGGCAATGCACGGTCCGTTCTTAACGAAAATGCTGGTATCAATCGCATTCGCCATCTGGTTCATGTTCTCGATATTGCGCGAATGCATTGCCGCCGTGTGATGGCAACCGCCTTCCAGTTTCACCGCCAGCGCAATGGCATCCACCACGTTGGCGACGCGCACGACGGGCAGCACCGGCATCATCAGTTCGGTCACGGCAAATGGATGTTCTGCTGTGGTTTCCACAAACAGCAAACGCGTTTCTTGCGGCACGTTCAGACCAATTGCCGCCGCGATTTTCGCCGCATCGCGACCTACCCAGTCACGGCTGACGGTGCCTTTTCCGCGCTCGTCGATATTTTTCAGCAACACCGGTTGCAACTGCTGCGCCTGTTCTGCGGTCAGTTTCACCGCGTGCTGGCCTTCCATCAGACGCATCAGTTCATCTGCTACGCTATCAACAACAATCAGTACCTTTTCATCGGCACAAATGATGTTGTTATCGAAAGAAGCGCCTTTGACGATGGACTGAGCGGCACGGGCGAGGTCTGCGGTTTCATCCACCACGACAGGTGGATTACCGGCACCTGCAGCAATCAGGCGTTTATTAGTGTGTTTACGCGCCGCTTCCACAACCGCTTCGCCGCCCGTCACCACCAAAAGGCCGATGCCCGGAAACTTGAACAAGCGTTGCGCGGTTTCGATATCCGGATTTGCTACGGTAACCAGTAAGTTTTCCGGCCCGCCTGCGGCAACAATCGCCTGGTTGAGCAGCGTAATCGCACGCTGGGAGACTTTTTTCGCCGCCGGATGCGGAGCAAAAATGACGCTGTTGCCTGCCGCAATCAGGCTGATAGCATTGTTAATTACGGTTGCCGCCGGATTGGTTGAAGGTGTCACCGAAGCCACCAGGCCCCAGGGCGCGTTTTCAATTAAGGTCAGGCCGTTGTCACCGGTCAGCACCTGTGGTGAGAGGCACTCAACGCCTGGCGTGCCGCGCGCCTGAGCGACGTTTTTGGCAAATTTATCTTCAACACGACCCATGCCGGTTTCACTAACGGCAAGTTCCGCTAAATCCCTGGCGTGTTTTTCGCCTGCTTCACGAATAGCGGCAATGGCTAACTGGCGCATTGCCACGCTTTTTAACCCTTGCTGGGCAATTTTGGCTGCCGCAACGGCGTCATCCAGGGAAGCGAAAACGCCCATCTCATGAACGGCGGCGGGCGGCGTGTCACTGCTTTGCATTTTCAGCAGTACCGCTTTCACCACCTGTTCAATATCCTGTTGATTCATGATGTTCTGCCTTATTTGTGGAAAATTACCTGACCGCCAGACACCACCTCATCGACGATGCCAATCACGCACAGATCGACCGGTGACGTTTCGCTTTTATGCGCCTGGCGGGCGGAACTGCCACTCACCAGCAACACCCACTCCCCGGTTCCCGCGCCAATATTGTCGATGGCAACGGCACATTGACCATCGGGATTTCCCTGTGGATCAATCATTTCCACCATCAGCAATTTGTCATGCGCCAGTCCGTGATGGCGTACGGTACAAACAATTTGTCCAGTGACGACTGCCAGTTTCATACCCGCCTCCGTGGCGTATTTCAGGTAAAAGCTCCCCTACCCTCCGCAGAAGGTAAAATGAAAAAGGAGAGAGCGTGACGCCCGAATCGACGTCACACAGGGTGATTACAGGTTGCTGCTGTCGCCTTTCAGGCCGATCGGGAAGACTTCTTCCAGGTCGCCGTGCGGACGCGGGATAACGTGTACGGATACCAGTTCACCGATACGCTGTGCCGCTGCGGCACCTGCATCGGTCGCGGCTTTACAGGCTGCAACATCACCGCGAACCATGGCAGTACACAGGCCGCCGCCAATCTGCTTAACACCAACCAGTTTGACGCGCGCAGCTTTCACCATCGCATCAGAAGCCTCAATCAGTGCAACCAGGCCCCGGGTTTCGATCATTCCTAATGCTTCCATTGTGTTTTCCTCTTTATAGGGGTCCAGAACAGGACCGTTCATTCAACCAGTGTTTGTAAACTGCTTTCGCGGTTCACTTCTGTCTGACGCGGTACGGCTGCCACCAGCGCCAGTTCGATAATTTCCTGCACGCTACAACCACGAGAGAGATCGTGCATCGGCGCGGCAAGCCCTTGTATCAATGGCCCGACGGCACGATATCCGCCAAGTCGTTGTGCAATTTTGTAGCCAATATTTCCTGCTTCCAGCGACGGAAAAACCATTACATTGGCTTTCCCCTGTAGCGGGCTGGCAGGCGCTTTTTGCGCCGCGACATCCGGCACAAAAGCAGCGTCAAACTGCAACTCACCATCCACCATCAGTTGCGGTGCGCGCTCACGGACGATTTCTGTCGCCTGTTGCACGTTGGCAACGCAGGGGTGACGAGCGCTACCGTTGCTGGAAAACGACAGCATCGCCACACGTGGCTCTTCTCCGGTGATGGCGCGCCAGGTTTCAGCGCTGGCAAGGGCGATATCTGCCAGTTGTGCCGCCGTCGGCTGTGGCACTACGCTGCAATCGGCAAAGCCCAACGCCGGGCCACTGTACTGTGGCAGCATCAGGAAAATGGAAGAGAGTGTTTTACAGCCCGGCTGCAAACCGATAATGCGTAATCCGGCACGCAACACATTTGCCGTGGAAGAGAGATTGCCTGCAATGCAGACATCCGCTTTACCGGCGCTGACCATCGCGGCAGCGAACATCAGCGGATCGGTGAGTTTATCCAGCGCATCCGGTGGCGTTTTTTCACCCGCTCGGGCCAGCCAACGCTGCGCAAATTCTTCCCGCATAGCGAGGTTGCGATGCGGATCAATCACCTGTAGCCCGTCCATCGCCACGCCGTGACTGAGCGCACACTGACGGAGTTCAAACGGATTGGCGACCAGGACAGGTGTCGCCAGACCTTGTTGATGCAAATATTGTGCGGCTTTCAGTACGCGCTGGTCTAACGCATCCGGAAAAACCACTCTGGCGGGCGCTCGCAACGCCAGTTCACGACAACGTTCAATAATCATTGCGTTTCCCCCAGTCGTTGTTGGATCTGCTTCACCGTTAGCGGGTGCTTTGTTACGCTCAGGATCATCATCACGTAGACCGTGCTGGAAAGACGGTTCAACGCCTGCAAAATATCCGGGCGTAATACTTCAAAACTGCGGGTGATAAACACCTGCGCCGCGACGGTTTCGGTTTCACGCACTTTGGTGCGTAGCAGATTCAGCAACGCCGCATCGCGTCCATGGCTGGCTTCCGGCACCAGATGATCGTGATCGAGATAGCGCAGCGGCTGATGAGAAAGCCGATGCAGATCTTCGTCAGAAAGCCCGACAATCGCCTGGCAGCCCAGCGGTTCCCCCAGTGCATCGGCACGCATAATGTTGCCCAGACGCGAACGGATATCTGCCAACCAAGGCTGCCACGGTTCTGCCAGTTCAATTTGCAGCCACACTGCCAGCGCTATGGTGCTGTCGAGAGCTGCGCGGAAACTCAGGCGCGGATCGCTTTTGGCGACCATTTTTTCTGCCGACAGGTGAGTTAGCGTGTCTGGTTTTTTCGCCACCGGCTGGCGGCACAGTTCGCAGCACGCTTGCGGATGTTCATCGCTACTGGTCAGCCCGTGAACAGGCTGCGGCTGCTGCTGTTCATCGTCAACAAACAGGCTGCCCTGCTCGTCAATAAACTTGATGCGCAGATGCCTGCTTTCCAGTAACTCCCGGGCAGAGGGCGTCAGGCGACTGTCCGCAGGGAGATGGATCTCTGCGCCTTCGCTGAGCGTATGGTTTGCTCTTAGCCATGCTTCGGTGATGAAATCTTTCATAGGGATTGCCAGTTAGCCGGCCAGGCGACATACAGGAACTTCACGCTGGATGTCGTACCAAACTCAATGCTGGAACCTTTCGGGATAAACATGACGTCGCCCGCTTTGGCGATCATGGTTTCACCTTCGTGGCGAACATGCAGTTCACCTTCCAGCACCATATCGATCTCGTCGTAGTTCAGCGTCCACGGGAAAAACGCGTTATCCCACTGCATAAAACCAGCGGCCATGCTGCTGCCGTCGTCTCCGGTGACCAGATCGGTCAATCCCACGCAGTGCGGTTCAGCACCGTCGAAGCGGCCAAATTTCACGCTGCTGCCATCAATAACCTTGATGCCGCCTTTGCCAGTCACCGATTTGAAGCTCGGCTGCATACCCCCTTGTTCCAGTGATTGTTTTTCCTTCATCACTTTTTCCATCAATTGCGCGACCAGGCTTTCGGTAAACTGGCCTTCCGGCAGCTGGGCGATGATGGTTTCGCGGATACGCTGGCTTTCGGTTTTATCGGCTGGAACGCTGGCGGGAATAGATGCTGTTACCGGGGTCAATTCATCGCATTCGGTGATGGTAAAACCCAGCAGGTCCGCCACTTCGCGGGCTTCCGGGGTAATAATGCTGGCGCGCAGAACCACAGACATTGCCTGTTCGCCGCGCGCGTGTGCTTCACGAATATCATTCGCTGTGATGAGTTTTTTCACCTGCTTCCTCCTGTTCGGTGAGAGATGCCAGATAATCCACCAGTTGCTGCACGCTTTGCGGGTCGTGGCTGTTTAGCTCGAAAATCGGCTCTTCGAAACCAGTCTCAAGCAATAACTTTCGCGTTGCGGCGACGTCAGCATCCGGCATGTCCGTTTTACTGATGACGGCGATTTGCCGTTTACTGGCGCCAATATCCAGCAACCCGGCAGGCAATCGGCTTTCCGGGTCATTCGCGCCGTGGACATAGATCAGCATGTCCACATCCTGTAGCGTGGTAATTAAGGCGTGATACCAGCGGGGGTGGCTAAAATATTCACCCGGCGTATCAATATCACCCTTATCATTAAATTCCACGGCCTGTGTTTTTATCGCGAGGGTATAATTCCCCTGCAACGCATTAAATAACGTTGTTTTTCCTGCCCCGACAGTACCCACAAACGCGATTCGCTTCATGAATACCTCGTATTAACTTTTAGTCATTTCACAAAGCGTATAATTTAATAAGCGCCCTAAACCGCTGACGGTTTGTGATAACGCTTCTTCTACTGCGCCCACCGAGCCATAAATCACCAGCGCGCCGCTAAAACGGTCGAGAAAACCGATATGTACATCGGCGGCTTTCAATGCTAAATCACCGGCAATCATCGCTGTTTCGCCGGGAGTTAGCGTCATAATGCCAATTGCGCCCGCATCAGGAACGCCGATTTTCTTCGCCAGTTCCTCGCCGGGATGCGCGATGAGATGCGCCAGCGTAACCTGTTTGCCGGGCACAAATTCCTGAATGATGCGTTCTTTATCCATGAGTCGCCGCCTGTGAAAAACTTGTCCTCATCGTGACAATTTTTTGTCGGAGTAAATAACAAAATTCGGCAAACGCATTTAAAAGGTGAGGTAGATCACTAAGAATGGAGGGATATTTACTGTGATGCATAAACTTTCATATGCAACGCATGAATATAAATAAAATAATATCGAGAAATTTATACGCTGCTTTTTAATTATTCGAAAACGCAGTAATAAGCTTTACTAATATATTGCAATAAAACCGCTTACCCCGAATAATCCAGAGTAAGCGTTATCTAATGTTAAGAATTACAATGGTTGGGTTTGCGCTTCAACCACGGCCAGCGCCACCATGTTGACGATACGACGTACCGATGCGATTGGCGTTAATACGTGAACTGGTTTCGCCACGCCCATCAGCACCGGGCCGACTGTCACACCTTCCGAACTGGAAACGCGCAGTAAGTTGTAACTGATGCGGGCAGCTTCCATGTTCGGCATCACCAGAATATTGGCAGAACCTTTCAAAGGGCTGTCCGGCATACGATCGTTGCGAATCGCCTCTACCAGTGCCGCATCTCCGTGCATTTCGCCATCAATCATCAGTTCTGGCGCACGTTCCCTGACCAGTTCCAGCGCCTGGCGCATTTTGCTTGATGACGGACAGTCAGAAGAACCAAAGTTGGAGTGCGACAACAGAGCAACACGCGGCTCAATACCGAAACGACGGACAGTTTCTGCCGCCATCAAGGTGATTTCTGCCAGCTCTTCTGCGTCTGGTTCGTCATTGACGTAGGTATCGGCAATAAAGGTGTTACCACTCGGCAGCAGCAGCGCGTTCATTGCGCCTGCGGTGTGAACGCCATCGCGATAACCAAAGATATTTTTCACCACACTAAAGTGTTCGTGATAATCGCCCACCGTACCGCAGATCATTGCATCGGCTTCGCCACGCTGAACCATGATCGCGCCGATCACTGTCGGATTACTGATCAGCGCACGCTGCGCCTGCTCCTGAGTGACGCCTCGACGCTTCATGATCTGGAAGTATTCGGTCCAGTACTCTTTAAAGCGCGGATCGGATTCGTTATTGACGATCTCAAAATCAACGCCCGCTTTGATCTGCAAGCCCAGTTTCTGAATGCGCATTTCGATCACATTCGGACGACCAATAAGGATCGGTTTCGCCAGTCCCAGAGTCACCAGTTCCTGAGTCGCGTGCAGAACGCGCGCCTCTTCCCCTTCCGACAGAACTACGCGCTTCGGCGCTTTGCGAGCCAGGGAGAAAATCGGCTTCATAAACAAGTTGGTTTTGTAAACGAACTCAGTCAGCTTGTCGATGTAGACGTCGAAATCAGCAATCGGACGCGTCGCCACGCCCGACTCCATCGCCGCTTTAGCAACCGCAGGAGCGATCTTAACAATCAAGCGCGGATCAAACGGTTTTGGAATGATGTATTCCGGACCAAAGCTCAGATCCTGATCGCCATACGCTGAAGCCACCACTTCGCTCTGTTCCGCATGGGCCAGTTCTGCAATCGCACGTACCGCCGCCAGTTTCATCTCTTCGTTGATGGCGGTTGCGCCAACATCCAGCGCGCCACGGAAGATGAACGGGAAGCAAAGCACGTTGTTAACCTGGTTTGGATAGTCAGAACGACCGGTACAGATGATGGCATCCGGACGTACTTCTTTCGCCAGCGGCGGCAGGATTTCCGGTTCCGGGTTCGCCAGCGCCAGGATCATCGGCGCACGAGCCATTTTCTTCACCATTTCCTGGGTCAGCACTTTCGGGCCGGAACAGCCCAGGAAAATATCCGCACCTTCAATCACATCATCGAGGGTACGCTTGCCGTCATCCACCACCGCATAGGCAGCTTTGGTTTCTGCCATGTTTGGCTCACGGCCCTGATAGATAACGCCTTTTGAATCGCAAACCACGATGTTATGTTTTTGCAGCCCCAGGGCCACCAGCAGGTTCATACAGGCGATTGCTGCGGCACCCGCGCCGGAAACCACCATCCGCACGTCAGAGATGTTTTTCTCCACCACGCGCAAGCCGTTGAGGATGGCGGCGGTGCTGATGATCGCCGTCCCGTGCTGATCGTCGTGGAATACCGGAATGTTCATCCGCTCGCGCAGTTTCTGCTCAATATAGAAACATTCTGGCGCTTTAATGTCTTCGAGGTTGATGCCGCCGAAGGTCGGTTCGAGCGCGGCAACGACTTCAATAAATTTGTCCGGGTCAAGCTCATCAACTTCAATGTCAAATACATCAATCCCGGCGAATTTCTTAAACAGAACGCCTTTGCCTTCCATCACTGGTTTGCCTGCCAGCGCGCCAATGTTGCCTAATCCCAGCACCGCCGTACCGTTAGAGATCACCGCCACCAGGTTACCGCGCGCGGTATATTTGTAGGCTTTTAACGGGTCTTTTTCGATTTCAAGGCAAGGCGCGGCAACGCCTGGTGAATAGGCCAGCGCCAGATCGCGCTGCGTTGCCAGAGGCTTGGTTGGAGAAACCTGGATTTTCCCTGGAACTGGAAATTCATGGAAATCAAGTGCACTTTGTTTTAACTGGTCATCCATTTGGTTGTTCCTTTCACGTAACATTCACAAATAAAGTGTGGGCAACAGCCCCTGCCCACAACGTGGCGCACATTATTACCTTGCCGGAGTCTACAGACTTTGAGCAAGTCCAAACTCTCACCATTAATATAATGTTTTGGTAATAATCCCATAACACTGATGTTACCTGCTTAATCCAGCAATACCATGTCTGTCTGCTATGCTTTTTCGATGTGTTTAGCGAAATTTTTCAGAAGTGTGAATTAACGCACTCATCTAACACTTTACTTTTCAAGGAGTATTTCCTATGAACGAGTTAGACGGCATCAAACAGTTCACCACTGTCGTGGCAGACAGTGGCGATATTGAGTCCATTCGCCATTATCATCCCCAGGATGCCACCACCAATCCTTCGCTGTTACTTAAGGCTGCCGGATTATCACAATATGAGCATTTAATCGACGATGCTATCGCCTGGGGTAAAAAAAATGGCAAGACCCAGGAACAACAGGTGGTCGCGGCATGTGACAAACTGGCGGTCAATTTCGGTGCTGAAATTCTCAAAATCGTCCCCGGTCGCGTGTCAACAGAAGTTGATGCTCACCTCTCTTTTAATAAAGAAAAGAGTATTGAGAAGGCGCGCCATCTGGTGGACTTGTATCAGCAACAAGGCGTTGAGAAATCACGCATTCTGATCAAACTGGCGTCGACCTGGGAAGGAATTCGCGCGGCAGAAGAGCTGGAAAAAGAAGGTATTAACTGCAATCTGACGCTACTGTTTTCTTTTGCACAGGCGCGCGCCTGTGCAGAGGCAGGCGTTTTTCTGATTTCGCCGTTTGTCGGGCGTATTTATGACTGGTATCAGGCACGTAAGCCGATGGACCCGTATGTGGTGGAAGAAGATCCGGGCGTTAAATCGGTGCGCAATATCTACGATTACTATAAGCAACACCACTATGAAACCATTGTGATGGGCGCGAGCTTCCGTCGCACCGAACAAATCCTCGCCTTAACCGGCTGCGATCGACTGACTATCGCACCGAATTTGCTGAAGGAGCTGCAAGAAAAAGTTTCGCCAGTGGTACGTAAATTAATCCCACCTTCTCAGACGTTTCCACGCCCAGTCCCCATGAGCGAAGCGGAGTTCCGCTGGGAGCACAATCAGGATGCGATGGCGGTAGAAAAACTGTCTGAAGGCATCCGCCTGTTCGCCGATGATCAACGCAAACTGGAAGATCTTCTTGCCGCCAAACTATAAACCCGCCACGGAGTGTTATATGTCCCGAAAAGACCTTGCCAATGCGATTCGCGCGCTCAGTATGGATGCAGTGCAAAAAGCCAATTCCGGTCATCCCGGCGCGCCGATGGGCATGGCTGATATTGCCGAAGTGCTGTGGAACGATTTTCTTAAACATAACCCCACCGACCCAACCTGGTATGATCGCGACCGCTTTATTCTTTCCAACGGCCACGCGTCGATGCTGCTCTACAGTTTGCTGCATCTGACCGGTTATGACCTGCCGCTGGAAGAGCTGAAGAACTTCCGTCAGTTGCATTCGAAAACCCCAGGTCATCCGGAGATTGGCTATACGCCAGGTGTTGAAACCACCACCGGTCCACTTGGACAAGGTTTGGCAAACGCGGTCGGACTGGCGATAGCCGAGCGTACACTGGCGGCGCAGTTTAACCAGCCGGATCATGAGATTGTCGATCACTTCACCTATGTGTTTATGGGCGACGGCTGCCTGATGGAGGGTATTTCCCACGAAGTCTGTTCGCTGGCGGGCACGCTGGGGCTGGGCAAACTGATTGGTTTTTACGATCACAACGGTATTTCCATCGACGGTGAAACCGAAGGCTGGTTTACCGACGATACGGCAAAACGTTTTGAGGCCTATCACTGGCATGTGATCCATGAAATCGACGGTCACGATCCACAGGCAGTGAAGGAGGCGATTCTTGAAGCGCAAAGCGTGAAAGATAAGCCGTCGCTGATTATCTGCCGTACGGTGATTGGCTTTGGTTCGCCTAATAAAGCAGGTAAGGAAGAGGCGCACGGCGCACCGCTGGGTGAAGAAGAAGTGGCGCTGGCACGGCAGAAACTGGGCTGGCACCATCCACCGTTTGAAATCCCTAAAGAGATTTATCATGCCTGGGATGCCCGCGAAAAAGGCGAAAAAGCGCAGCAGAGCTGGAATGAGAAGTTTGCCGCGTATAAAAAGGCTCATCCGCAACTGGCAGAAGAGTTTACCCGTCGGATGAGTGGGGGTTTACCGAAGAACTGGGACAAAGCGACTCAGAAATATATCAATGAGTTGCAGGCGAATCCGGCGAAAATCGCTACCCGTAAGGCTTCGCAAAATACGCTTAACGCTTACGGTCCCATGCTGCCGGAGCTGCTCGGCGGTTCTGCGGATCTGGCTCCCAGCAACCTCACCATCTGGAAAGGTTCTGTGTCGCTGAAGGAAGATCCGGCGGGCAACTACATTCACTACGGGGTGCGTGAATTTGGCATGACCGCCATCGCCAACGGCATTGCACACCACGGTGGCTTTGTGCCGTATACCGCGACGTTCCTGATGTTTGTTGAATACGCCCGCAACGCCGCGAGGATGGCGGCACTGATGAAAGCACGGCAAATTATGGTGTATACCCACGACTCAATTGGTCTGGGCGAAGATGGTCCGACGCACCAGGCGGTTGAGCAACTGGCTAGTCTGCGCTTAACGCCGAATTTCAGCACCTGGCGCCCCTGCGATCAGGTGGAAGCAGCGGTGGGCTGGAAGCTGGCGGTTGAGCGCCACAACGGACCGACGGCACTGATCCTCTCAAGGCAGAATCTGGCCCAGGTGGAACGTACGCCGGATCAGGTAAAAGAGATTGCCCGCGGTGGTTATGTGCTGAAAGACAGCGGTGGCAAGCCGGATATTATTTTGATTGCCACCGGTTCAGAGATGGAAATCACCCTACAGGCCGCAGAAAAGCTGGCGGGAGAAGGGCGTAATGTACGCGTAGTTTCCCTGCCCTCGACCGATATTTTCGACGCCCAGGATGAGGAATATCGAGAATCGGTGTTGCCTTCTAACGTTACGGCCCGCGTGGCGGTGGAAGCGGGTATTGCCGATTACTGGTACAAATATGTTGGTCTGAAAGGGGCAATTGTCGGGATGACGGGTTATGGGGAATCCGCTCCGGCAGATAAGCTATTCCCATTCTTTGGCTTTACCGCCGAGAATATTGTGGCAAAAGCGCATAAGGTGCTGGGAGTGAAAGGTGCCGGATGCTGATTGCCGGATGCGACGCTGACGCGTCTTATCCGGCCTACCGCGCCTTATCCGGCCTACTTGTTCCCGCCATGATGTTTAACGGGTGATCCACAACGTGGGCCAGGCGTCTGGCCCATGCCAGTTATCACCGGTGGGTTTTGCGGCGTAACGCACCAGGCGAAAACGCTGACCGTCAAAACGCCAGCGCGCCTGAATGCCACAATCGCTTAATCCGCGCCCTTTCGCTAAGGTCACCAGTTCACGCGATTTTTCATCGAATGTTGCGTTCATCAGTTCCTGCTCATTCGTCTCCTGAGCGTTGTTGAACGGCAAACGTAACCGTACCGGACGCGAGGCCTGTGGTTTTTTACGTGACACAATCCATGCCAAATCAATGGCGCATGGACGGTACGACCCCAGAAGTTCAAACAAATAGCACAAGTCGTATCTTCGTTGCGCAGGTAGCGCGGCTCAATCGGATTTATCGGATTGAGCTAATAATAAACAACGAAATATTCTTGTTATTTTTCAGTCCATTAAATGTGACGCTTGCAAATAATTAAGCAATAACACCGTCTTACCGTCACGTATCTCTCCGCTTTTGATCATCTCCAGTGCCTGGCTGAACGGCAGCTCAAGCACTTCAATATCTTCATCTTCGACACCACCACCCGCGTTAGCGCGCTGGCTGTCACTGTATTCGGCGATAAAAAAGTGGATTAGCTCAGTCACACCGCCTGGCGACATATACAGTTCAAATAATTTGCGGACGTCGCCAACTTCATAACCCGTCTCTTCGATCGCTTCTTTGCGAATACACACTTCCGGTTCATCGTTATCCAGCAGCCCGGCGCAGGTTTCTATCAGCTGCCCGCTTTCATTGCCATTAACCCATGTGGCGACGCGGAACTGACGAATCAGAACGACGGTCTTTTTCTTCGCGTTGTACAGGAGGATAGTCGCACCATTACCACGATCGTAAACTTCACGTTTATGGCGGATAACTTCGCCATCTTTGCGCGTGAGATCGTAAGTAATGTTGTGCAGGGTGAAATAGTTATCGGAGAGAATTTTGTCTTTGATGAGGGTGATTTGTTGCGTCATACCGACTCCACAGCGCGAAATGAACAGTTATCTTACGCTGTGAAGCCGGGTTTGTCTGCGCAGGCTATCAGTGAGATTTGACTGATTTTACCCCCAGCCAGTCAATGATCCCCTGTGCCGCATGACGTCCTTCTGCCATTGCAGTAACCACCAGATCCGCACCACGCACGGCGTCGCCACCGGCGAAGATTTTCGGATTCGTGGTCTGGTAACGGTACTGGCTTTCCACATCCGCGATGATGCGGCCCCATTTATCCACCGTTACACCGTGCGACTCCAGCCACGGCATCCCGTGCGGGTTGAAGCCAAACGCCATAATCACAGCGTCGGCTGGCATGACAAATTCACTGCCTTCCACCGGCACCGGACGCCGACGCCCCTGGGCATCCGGCTCGCCAAGACGCGTACGCAGGAAACGAATTCCGCAAACGTGACCTTGCTCATTCAGCTCAAGCGCCACCGGCTGGACGTTAAATTCGAAGTTGGCCCCCTCTTCTCGGGCATTCTTCACCTCTTTTTTCGAACCTGGCATGTTAGCTTCATCACGACGATAAGCACAGGTGACGTTACTCGCGCCGTGACGCAGCGCAGTGCGCACACAGTCCATCGCGGTGTCGCCGCCGCCCAGTACCACGACGTTGAGTCCGGCGGTATTGATAAACGGCTCTTCCGGTAGCTCTTCAAGTCCCATCACCTGTTTAGTGTTGGCGATGAGGAACGGCAGCGCATCATAAACGCCCGGCGCATCTTCATTGGGTAAACCTGCTTTCATGGAACGGTAAGTGCCTACGCCAACGAATACCGCGTCGTATTGTTCCAGAAGCGAATCCAAAGAGACCTCTTTACCCACTTCACAATTGAGTTCGAAGTGAATCCCCATCGCGCTAAAGATTTCCCGACGGCGTGCCAGCAGGGACTTATCCAGCTTGAAAGAAGGAATGCCGAAGGTGAGCAGGCCACCGATTTCTGGATGGCGATCGTACACCGTCACCTCCACGCCATTGCGGGTCAGAACATCCGCACAGGCCAGCCCTGCCGGACCCGCACCGATAATCGCCACTCGCTTGTCCACTTTGGTGACATGGCTTAAGTCAGGACGCCAACCTTTCGCCAACGCCTGATCCGAAATGTAGCGTTCAATGTTGCCGATAGTTACCGCGCCGTGCTCATCGCGAATGGTGCAGGCACCTTCGCACAGACGGTCTTGCGGACAGACTCGTCCGGTAATTTCTGGCAAGGTGTTGGTCTGGTGAGAAAGCTCGACGGCGGCGTCGATGTCTCCGGCTTTCACCAGTTCAATCCACTGCGGAATATGGTTATGCAGCGGGCAGGTCCATTCACAAACGCTGTGCTCGCCGCACTTAAGGCAGCGCGAGGCTTCCCGTTGTGCCTGATCGGCGCGAAATGGCAGATAAATTTCATCAAAACCGGTTTTGCGCGCTGCAATCGCCAGTTTATCCGGCTCGCCACGTGCGGGCGTTGCCTGCATTTGCTCGACTTTACTCACTACCTGCATTTCTTGTGCCGCGGTACTGGCATGCCACGGTTGATGTTCCTGACGTGCGGTGCGCAGGCGGCGGGATTTCGCTATACCAGAGAGTGCGGCATCAGTGACCAGTTGCAGCGCGTCTGCCGGGCAATTCTCGACACAGGCTGGCCCCTTTTCGCGACCGGCACAAAGGTCGCATTTATGCGCCGTGGCTTTAACTTTGCCCGCCGCGACGGGGGTCAGGACGATTTGCATCGTACCAAATGGACAGGCCACCACGCAGGATTTACAGCCAATACACTTTTGCTGATTGACCTGAATGCTGTCATCAACATGGCTGATCGCGCCATTAGGGCAGCTACGGGCGCAGGGCGCATCTTCACAATGGTGACAGGTCACGGCACTACGTTGCTGCTGATGCTTGATAACCGTAATTCGGGGATGAAAATGGTGTTGGCTCAGGACATGTTGCTCATCATTGTGGGCCATGACACAGGCAATTTCACAAGCATGACACCCCAGACATTGCTGACTGTTGGCCATAATAAAACGATTCATAACGACCTTCTTTTTTGGTTGTAAAAACCTTATTCTTTATATGAGTGTTGTTATTACCCGACTTACAGGGGAATCGGCAATGTTCATGTGCCCAGAATAAGTCACTATTTCGCTATAAACTGTGGCAGATCAAATAATCCCATCACTGACTAAATTGCGTTTCAGCGAACTGGAACATTAATGATTTTATGTGGAGAAGACGCGTGTGATTGTTAAACGCCCCGTCTCGGCCAGTCTGGCCCGGGCCTTTTTTTACATTGTGCTGCTGTCGATTCTTTCCACGGGTATCGCTCTGCTAACTCTGGCGAGCAGTTTGCGCGACGCTGAGGCCATCAATATTGCCGGATCGCTGCGTATGCAGAGTTACCGCCTGGGCTACGACTTGCAAAGTGGCAGCCCACAACTCAATGCACATCGCCTGCTGTTCCAGCAGGTACTGCATTCACCAGTATTAACCAATCTCAACGTCTGGTATGTGCCAGAGTCAGTAAAAACCCGCTATGCGCATCTGAATGCCAACTGGCTGGAGATGAATAATCGGCTCGGCAAGGGTGATTTGCCGTGGTATCAGGCCAATATTAATAATTATGTCAATCAGATAGACTTATTCGTGCTGGCTTTACAGCACTACGCTGAACGCAAAATGCTGCTGGTTGTGACGATTTCCCTGGCTGGCGGCATTGGTATATTCACGCTGGTCTTTTTTACTCTGCGTCGCATACGCCATCAGGTGGTTGCCCCGCTGAATCAGCTGGTTACCGCCAGTCAGCGTATTGAACACGGGCAGTTCGACTCGCCGCCGCTGGATACCAGCCTGCCCAATGAGCTGGGACATCTGGCCAAAACCTTTAACCAGATGTCGAGCGAGCTGCATAAATTATACCGTTCGCTGGAAGCGTCAGTAGAAGAAAAGACCCGCGATCTCCACGAGGCCAAGCGCCGTCTGGAGGTGTTGTATCAGTGTTCGCAGGCGCTGAACACTAGCCAGATTGATGTGCATTGTTTCCGCCATATTTTGCAGATTGTTCGCGACAATGAAGCGGCTGAATATCTGGAGCTGAATGTCGGTGAAAACTGGCGAATTAGCGAAGGGAAACCAAACCCGGAATTGCCGATGCAGATTTTACCGGTGACGATGCAGGAGACGGTTTACGGCGAACTGCACTGGCAAAATAGCCACGTTTCTTCATCAGAACCGCTGCTTAACAGCGTTTCGTCGATGCTGGGGCGCGGTTTGTACTTTAATCAGGCGCAGAAGCATTTTCAGCAGTTACTGTTGATGGAAGAACGCGCAACCATTGCCCGGGAACTGCACGACTCGCTGGCTCAGGTGCTTTCTTACTTACGAATCCAGTTGACGTTACTGAAGCGTTCGATACCGGAAGATAACGCCACCGCACAACGTATCATGGCCGATTTTTCCCAGGCGTTGAATGATGCTTATCGGCAGCTACGCGAGCTGTTGACTACTTTCCGTCTGACGTTGCAGCAAGCGGATCTCCCCTCCGCGCTGCGAGAAATGCTGGATACCTTACAAAATCAAACCAGCGCTAAACTGACCCTCGACTGCCGTCTGCCAACCCTGGCGCTGGATGCGCAAATGCAGGTGCATTTGTTGCAAATTATTCGCGAAGCGGTACTGAATGCGATGAAACACGCCAACGCCAGCGAAATTGCCGTCAGTTGCGTCACCGCGCCAGACGGCAATCACACGGTCTATATCCGTGATAACGGGATTGGCATCGGTGAACCGAAAGAACCCGAAGGCCATTATGGTCTGAATATCATGCGCGAGCGCGCGGAACGGCTGGGTGGGACGCTGACGTTTTCACAACCTTCCGGCGGCGGCACGTTAGTGAGTATTAGCTTTCGCTCCGCGGAGGGTGAGGAAAGTCAGCTGATGTAATGCCTTTTACTGCCCCAAAAATACTGGCACTTAAGGTTCAGTATAAAAGGGCATGATAATTTACATTAACTCCTTTTTTTCTCCACGATTAGCTCGTACCTTGCCACTACAGTGAAGCAAGTCAAGCCTACAACAATACACAAAAATACGAGGTCCTCTTTTAATGGCGAATTTCTTTATTGATCGCCCCATTTTTGCCTGGGTGCTGGCAATCCTGTTATGTCTGACAGGGGCCCTGGCGATTTTCTCATTGCCCGTTGAACAATACCCGGATCTCGCGCCACCGAATGTGCGGGTGACCGCTAACTATCCCGGCGCATCGGCCCAGACGCTGGAAAACACCGTGACCCAGGTTATCGAGCAAAATATGACCGGCCTCGATAATCTCATGTATATGTCGTCTCAAAGCAGTGGTACTGGTCAGGCATCTGTCACCTTAAGTTTTAAAGCAGGCACCGATCCGGACGAAGCCGTGCAGCAAGTACAAAACCAGCTGCAATCTGCCATGCGAAAGTTACCACAGGCAGTGCAAAATCAGGGCGTGACGGTGCGTAAAACCGGCGATACCAACATTCTGACCATTGCCTTCGTCTCTACCGATGGTTCGATGGATAAACAGGATATTGCCGATTATGTTGCCAGTAATATTCAGGACCCGTTAAGCCGCGTGAATGGCGTCGGGGATATCGATGCCTATGGTTCGCAATATTCCATGCGTATCTGGCTGGACCCGGCGAAACTCAACAGTTTCCAGATGACGGCTAAAGATGTCACTGATGCCATTGAATCACAGAACGCGCAGATTGCGGTTGGGCAACTTGGTGGTACGCCTTCCGTTGATAAGCAGGCGCTCAACGCCACCATTAACGCCCAGTCACTGCTACAAACACCAGAACAGTTCCGCGATATCACCTTGCGGGTGAATCAGGACGGCTCAGAGGTAAGGCTGGGCGATGTCGCCACCGTCGAAATGGGGGCAGAGAAATACGATTATCTCAGCCGCTTTAATGGTAAGCCAGCCTCCGGGCTGGGGATAAAACTGGCCTCCGGCGCGAACGAAATGGCGACAGCGGAGCTGGTGCTTGATCGTCTCGACGAGCTGGCACAGTATTTCCCACACGGACTGGAATACAAGGTGGCATATGAAACCACCTCATTTGTTAAAGCCTCCATTGAAGACGTGGTGAAAACACTGCTGGAAGCTATCGCCCTGGTTTTCCTCGTGATGTATCTGTTCCTGCAAAACTTCCGCGCCACGCTGATACCCACCATCGCCGTGCCGGTGGTGTTGATGGGAACCTTCTCCGTACTTTACGCCTTCGGTTACAGCGTCAACACCTTAACCATGTTCGCGATGGTGCTGGCGATCGGTCTGCTGGTGGATGACGCCATCGTGGTGGTGGAAAACGTCGAACGTATTATGAGTGAGGAAGGACTCACTCCTCGCGAAGCCACACGTAAATCGATGGGGCAGATCCAGGGGGCACTGGTCGGGATTGCGATGGTGCTTTCGGCGGTATTTGTGCCAATGGCCTTCTTCGGCGGCACCACCGGTGCTATCTATCGCCAATTCTCTATTACCATTGTTGCGGCGATGGTGCTGTCAGTACTGGTAGCGATGATCCTGACTCCGGCTCTGTGTGCCACGCTACTTAAGCCACTGAAAAAAGGTGAGCATCACGGGCAAAAAGGCTTTTTTGCCTGGTTTAACCAGATGTTTAACCGCAGCGCCGAACGCTACGAAAAAGGGGTAGAGAAAATTCTCCACCGTAGCCTGCGCTGGATTATGATTTATGTCCTGCTGCTTGGCGGCATGGTGTTCCTGTTCCTGCGTCTGCCGACGTCGTTCTTGCCACAGGAAGACCGTGGCATGTTTACGACCTCGGTACAGCTGCCCAGCGGTTCAACTCAACAACAGACCCTGAAAGTCGTTGAGCAAATCGAGAAATATTACTTCACCCATGAAAAAGACAACATCATGTCGGTGTTTGCCACTGTTGGTTCTGGCCCAGGAGGGAATGGGCAAAACGTGGCGCGAATGTTTATTCGCCTGAAAGACTGGAGCGAACGCGACAGTAAGACCGGCACCTCGTTTGCCATTATCGAACGTGCAACGAAGGAATTTAATAAGATTAAAGAAGCTCGCGTTATTGCCAGCAGCCCGCCAGCGATTAGCGGTCTTGGCAGTTCGGCGGGTTTTGATATGGAGTTGCAGGACCACGCAGGGGCGGGTCACGATGCGCTGATGGCAGCGCGTAACCAGTTGCTGGCGCTGGCGGCAGAAAACCCGGAGCTAACCCGTGTGCGCCATAACGGCCTCGATGACAGTCCACAGTTGCAGATTGATATCGACCAGCGTAAAGCTCAGGCGCTGGGCGTTGCTATCGACGATATTAACGACACGCTGCAAACCGCCTGGGGTTCGAGCTATGTGAATGACTTTATGGATCGCGGTCGCGTGAAGAAAGTCTATGTGCAGGCCGCTGCGTCGTATCGCATGCTGCCAGATGACATCAATCTCTGGTATGTCCGAAATAAAGATGGCGGCATGGTGCCCTTCTCTGCTTTCGCGACCTCACGCTGGGAGACCGGCTCGCCGCGTCTGGAACGCTATAACGGTTATTCTGCCGTTGAGATTGTCGGGGAAGCCGCGCCGGGGGTTAGCACCGGTACTGCGATGGATATTATGGAATCGTTAGTGAAGCAGTTGCCAAACGGCTTTGGTCTGGAGTGGACGGCGATGTCGTATCAGGAGCGGCTTTCCGGCGCGCAGGCTCCGGCGCTGTATGCCATTTCCTTGCTGGTGGTATTCCTGTGTCTGGCGGCGCTGTATGAAAGCTGGTCGGTGCCGTTCTCGGTTATGCTGGTCGTGCCCCTGGGGGTTATCGGCGCACTGCTGGCCACCTGGATGCGCGGGCTGGAAAACGACGTTTACTTCCAGGTGGGCCTGTTAACGGTCATTGGTTTATCGGCGAAAAACGCCATCCTGATCGTCGAGTTTGCTAACGAGATGAACCAAAAAGGCCACGACCTGTTTGAAGCAACGCTCCACGCCTGCCGTCAGCGTTTACGCCCGATTCTGATGACCTCGCTGGCATTTATCTTTGGCGTATTGCCAATGGCAACCAGCACAGGTGCCGGTTCCGGTGGTCAGCATGCGGTGGGTACTGGCGTAATGGGCGGGATGATTTCGGCCACTATTCTGGCGATTTACTTTGTGCCGCTGTTCTTTGTGCTGGTGCGTCACCGCTTCCCGCTGAAGCCGCGCCCGGAATAAGCAATAAAAAAGGCGACATGCTAATGTGTCGCCTTTTTCAACTTTCCGATTAAGAACCTGTTCAGCGGTTCTTGCTGTTTGTACTTTATCTCAGGAATTACTTACGAAGCATAACTTCGATAAAGTCTTTCCAGTTCCCCAGTTCACGTTCAATCATAACAACCTCTCTTATAATTATGGGTATTCTACGGAAACAATATACCGTGGTGAAGCTAATTTACTCGATTGTTGCGATGACTACCTCCGGGGGACAAACCTTATGTAAATACTATGGTCCTGCGGTGATGATTTGTATGTGATACACAGCAACATTTCGAAATATTCATACGACATCTAATACTGATTTAATTCTGGTTAAAATACACACAGATAACAAGATGAATATTCTTAATGTTTACGTTAAAAATGTTTAACATTATTTAATGACTGTTAATTTGAATGCTTCGATAATGTTATATTTTATGATGAACATTTGCAGGCAAAATGTCTTCACCATGAAATGAGTATTTATTCTCATAAATCGAAAAAGGATTCATTATGGTTACACTTTACGGCATCAAAAATTGTGACACCATGAAAAAGGCTCGCCGTTGGCTGGAAGCCAATAACATCGACTATCGTTTTCATGATTACCGCGTTGATGGGCTGGACAGCGAATTATTGAACGGTTTTATCAACGAATTAGGCTGGGAGGCGTTACTCAACACCCGTGGTACAACCTGGCGTAAACTGGACGAAACCACCCGCAATAAAATCACCAATGCGGCCTCTGCGGCGGCATTAATGACTGAAATGCCTGCAATTATCAAACGTCCATTGCTCTGCGCGCCTGGTCAGCCTATGCTGCTGGGTTTCAGTGATTCCAGTTATCAGCAATTTTTCCATGAGGTGTAGTCTATGTCGTGCCCGGTTATTGAGCTGACACAACAGCTTATTCGCCGCCCTTCCCTGAGTCCTGATGACGCAGGATGCCAGGCTTTGTTGATTGAACGTTTGCAGGCGATCGGTTTTACCATTGAACGCATGGACTTTGCCGATACGCAGAATTTTTGGGCATGGCGTGGGCAAGGTGAAACATTAGCCTTTGCCGGACATACCGACGTGGTGCCGCCTGGCGACGCCGACCGTTGGATCAATCCACCGTTTGAACCAACCATTCGTGACGGCATGTTATTCGGGCGCGGCGCGGCAGATATGAAAGGCTCGCTGGCGGCGATGGTAGTAGCAGCAGAACGCTTTGTCGCGCAACATCCCAACCATACAGGTCGACTGGCATTTCTGATCACCTCTGATGAAGAAGCCAGTGCCCACAACGGTACGGTAAAAGTTGTCGAAGCGTTAATGGCGCGTAATGAGCGTCTCGATTACTGCCTGGTCGGCGAACCGTCGAGTATCGAAGTGGTTGGTGATGTGGTGAAAAATGGCCGTCGCGGATCGTTAACCTGCAACCTCACCATTCATGGCGTGCAGGGGCATGTAGCCTATCCACATCTGGCTGACAACCCGGTACATCGCGCAGCACCTTTCCTTAATGAATTAGTGGCTATTGAGTGGGATCAGGGCAATGAATTTTTCCCGGCGACCAGTATGCAGATTGCCAATATTCAGGCGGGAACGGGCAGTAACAACGTTATTCCGGGTGAACTGTTTGTGCAGTTTAACTTCCGCTTCAGCACCGAACTGACTGATGAGATGATCAAAGCGCAGGTGCTTGCCCTGCTTGAAAAACATCAGCTGCGTTATACGGTGGATTGGTGGCTTTCCGGGCAGCCATTTTTGACCGCGCGCGGTAAACTGGTGGATGCGGTCGTTAACGCGGTTGAGCACTATAATGAAATTAAACCGCAGCTACTGACCACAGGCGGCACGTCCGACGGGCGCTTTATTGCCCGCATGGGGGCGCAGGTGGTAGAACTCGGGCCGGTCAATGCCACTATTCATAAAATTAATGAATGTGTGAGCGCTGCCGACCTGCAACTACTTGCCCGTATGTATCAACGTATCATGGAACAGCTCGTCGCCTGATGAGTGGTTCTGCAAGAGGAAATAAGCATGGACTGGCTGGCTAAATATTGGTGGATTCTGGTGATTGTCTTTTTGGTAGGCGTCCTGCTGAACGTGATTAAAGATCTCAAGCGCGTCGACCATAAGAAATTTCTCGCCAACAAGCCGGAGCTTCCCCCTCATCGTGATTTCAACGATAAGTGGGACGATGACGACGACTGGCCGAAAAAGGATCAACCGAAGAAGTAAGCTGGGCGCTCAACCGTAGGCCGGATAAGGCGTTAGCGCCGCATCCGGCAATGGTGAACGATGCCTGATGCGACGCTCACGCGTCTTATCAGGCCTGCTCGGCGATTATTACATCATTTCAATCACATCATCATCGCCAGGCTTGCTCCCGCTTAGCGCTTCGTCGAAATAATGTTTCGGAATGGTATAACGCAAGTGATCCAGGGCAAATTGCATACTGCGATTGTCGATCGCATGGCCTAAATCCTCCACGATATCCAGCGTCACATCACCACCGGCACTGATTAACGCTTCCTGCGCCGCAACCGCATGCGCCAGATCGATAACCGGATCTTCACCGCCATGAATCAGGTGAATTGTCGTGGCTGTAGACGCGGTTTCCGGCAGGCTCGCATAGCGTCCGTTAAAGGCAATGACGCGCGAAGCAAGGCCCGGTTCGGCTTTAATGCTCTCCAGCGCCATAATCGCGCCTTGTGAGAAACCGATTAGCGCCGTGGCGTTAGCCCCCACCCCGCTCTGTTTCTGCCAGTAGCGCACCGTCTCAATAAACGTTGGCATGATGGCATCCACACGCGCCTGGCGATTATCTTCCGTAATACCCTGCACCGAAAACCACTGACGCCCCGCCGGATTACCGCTCGGCTCTGCGCCACCGACACTCACCACCAGCGCATCGGGAAACAGCGGCACAAACCAACTGCCGATTTCCCCCATTGCCACCGGATTATCCCCGACACCGTGGAAAAGCAGTAACAACTGTTGCGCAGGTTTATCCGGGCTTTGAACAACAAAATGGTCATGTTTCATGGCGAACTCCTTAACTGATGTCATTAATTTTACGCCGTTGACTCACAATGACCATGGGAGAAAATTGAAGGAGTCAGTGAAAAAATTGCCATTGCGTTATGCAATCGCGCAGACGCTCAGTGCGAACATCATCAAGTGCGTATAGCGCCTGCGCGGCTTCTTCCCGCTGAAGGGCCAGTAACATCTTGCGGCCTGAAAGTTTAAGTGTGGTACATAACTGCACGTCGCTGGTGCTTTTCTGCAAGCGTTCACGCAGCGCCGGTAACGCCCGTTCACTGGTTTGTAGCAGACGCATTAAGCAACCTAACGACGTTAATAGCGGACGATGTGCGAAAGCAAAACCGGCCAGTTCAAGCCAGTCGTCGTCAGAAAGCACGATATCGTTTAGTGGATCAACAGGGAGCGTTTCGCCATTCCACTGCGCGAGAGCTTGCGCATCGCGACGTAAACGGTAATGCTCACGTTCAGCCAGCTGTTTACCCGCCTCACTCATCGGTAACAGCGCCATCGCCGTATAGCAACCGCTGCTGGCTTCACGATGATTGCCCATCCGTACCAGCACAAAACCGCAGCGTTGCCAGAAACGCCATAATTCCGCGGTGTAGCCAAAACTCACCGAAAGATAGTCGAGGTCATGCGTATATGGCAAAGCACTAGCAATAAGTTGCTGCCCTGTGCCTTCCCGCTGACGAGCGGGATGAACTGCTATCCGGCTGACCCGCCGTCCGCGCAATGTCGCCGCCAGTGGATTGCTGCCGTGCGCTGCCAGCGACTGCGCCACCAGGTTACCACGCGGGCGACGAAAACCTGCCCATACAGCCTGACTGAGTTCTTGAGATAATCCCCCCTCATCCACCAGCCACAGCGCCCCGGCAATCTCGTTTTCGCCAGCCGCCTGTAAAAAATGTTGCCCAGGTGCATCCATCATGCGGCGTAAATCCAGCGGCGAGGTCCGGTAGTGTGCGCCAGACAATAACTGATAAACCTTTAACGCCGTTTCTGGTTCGCTTTGCCATAATGTCTGTTCAAATGCAGAAATGACGATATTGCCTTGTGGTGTATGGGTGAAGTTTTCATCGTCAAAAACCAGTGCCTCACTGACCATTTTTTCCAGCGGGCATCCCTGCGCCCAGCGGATCGGCTGGTGTAATTCGAAACGTTGTAAATGCGGAAAGCGGGCGCAAAATTTCAGCAAAAAACCACGTCCAGTACCTTCGTAGCCCTGCACCGTAGTAGTTAACAACGTTCGAGGAAAACGCGATACCAACTGGTGCAACAATGGCGCAGGAATGGCTGCGGCTTCATCGACCACCAGCCAGTCGGCTTGCTCATCGCTGGCTAACAAGGCATCCGGCGCAATAAAGCGAAACTTCTCGCCCGCAAATTGTGCCAGTACATCCGTTGCCGCTTTTGCGGGCGCGGTGACAATCGCTCTGCCCGCAATACGAGAAATGAGTTGCCCTGCCAACGCCGACTTACCGCGCCCACGCGCAGCCGTTACCGCTGCCACGCCCGGCGGCATGGTCAGTAGCTGCTGTAAGAGTTGCAGTTGTTCTGGTTGTGGGGCACCGGTAGCGAGGTGCCAGTCAATACGGGGAGCAAAATGCGCCAACGTGAACGGCTGGTTTTGCCGCCAGAGGATAGCGTCGTTATCTGCCGTAAGTACGCGTTTGAGATGCTGGACAAAATGCGGTGTCGCAATAGGGTCAGGGCAATCACTCCAGCGCTGCGAGTCGGCATCAGGTTGGTTTTCCCACTCTTCCCATACAGGGAGTAACAACACCAGCCAGCTTCCCGCTTTCAACGTTCCGCTAAGTGCCGCAAAAGCAGCAGCATCAAAGCCCTGGCGGGCGTCGAATACCGCATGCTGGAGCTCGCGCCCAAGTAAAGTCTGTAACGCCGAGGGCGTACAATGGTTTTCAGCGACTGGCTGCGGCGAAACCCACAACCAGTCGCCAGGTAAGGCATCACACAACTTAAGCGCATGATCAAAGCACCAACGCTCTTCCCCACTCAATACCAGCAAGCGGCGGATCCCTTCACGTTTCATTTGCGCTGTTAATGTGTGAAGCGCAGTCAGTTCAGCCATCCCTGCCCCGGAAGTTAAATGCTTTTACCAAAAGTATTGCATTGTGCCGGATCGCCGCTGTCGAAACCACGTTTAAACCAGCTGTAGCGTTGCTGAGAAGTGCCATGAGTGAAACTGTCTGGTACTACTCGCCCCTGACTTTGCTGCTGTAAACGGTCATCGCCGATGGCCTGCGCCGCATTCAGCGCCTCTTCCAGATCGCCAGTTTCCAGAACACCTTGTTGCTGCATACTATGCCCCCAGACACCAGCAAAACAGTCGGCCTGGAGTTCCATACGTACCGATAAGCGGTTCACTTCTGCCTGCCTCGCGTTTTGTTGCAGTTGACGGACTTTCGGCTCGATGCCTAACAGTTTTTGCACATGATGACCCACTTCATGGGCGATAACGTACCCCTGGGCAAAATCGCCATCCGCGCCCAATTTGTCTTTCATGTCATCATAGAAGGAAAGATCGATATAAACCGTGCCATCTGCCGGGCAATAGAACGGTCCCATAATGGACTGGCCCGCCCCGCAGCCGGTGCGCGTCATTCCACGGTACATGACCAGCTTCGGTTGCTGATAGGTCTTACCCATCTTCTCGAATTGCTGTCCCCAGGTATCTTCCGTGGTTGCCAGAATCACCGAGGTGAATTTTGCCGCTTCGTCTTCATTTGGGCTAATTGACCGCGTTGATTGCTGTTGGGAAATCGGTTGTCCGGTCATCAACCCGCTTAAATCAACGCCATAGTATCCAGCAACCAGCACGACTATCAGTAAAATCAGCCCGCCTTTACCGCCTGGCAGGCGAAAACCGGGACCGCCGATTGACGGACCACCGGAGCTGCGGCGCCTGTCTTCAACATTGTCACTTTCACGTCGCCCCTGCCAACGCATAGATACCTCAACAATATATTCATTATAGAAATGATCGTAGGTGCTTCAGAGGAAGATTACCACAGGAAAGCGGGATGATATGGCAGAAGAATGAGCGTTCAATGCACATCTTCCGGGAGCGATTGTCTTGCCGTGCCTACAGCACGGCAAGATGATGAACAGAAAAATCAGTCCAGTTGTACACCCAGGCGGCGGGCGACGGTTTCATAGGCTTCGATCAGGCCACCGAGGCTCTGGCGGAAACGGTCTTTATCCATTTTCTCCAGCGTTTCTTTGTCCCACAGGCGGCTACCGTCAGGGGAAAATTCATCGCCCAGTACCACTTCACCTTTGTACAGGCCAAACTCCAGCTTGAAGTCGACCAGAATCAGACCAGCATCATCGAACAGTTTTTTCAGTACATCGTTCGCTTTATAGGTCAGCTCTTTCATTCGCGCCAGGTTCTCTTTGCTTACCCAGCCAAAGGTTTCGCAGTAAGATTCGTTGACCATCGGATCGTGCATGGCGTCGTTTTTCAGGAACAGGTCGAACAGCGGCGGGTTCAGCTCAATGCCTTCTTCGATGCCAAGACGTTTCACCAGAGAGCCAGCAGCACGGTTACGCACGACACACTCAACCGGCACCATATCCAGCTTTTTCACCAGACATTCGGTATCGGAGAGCAGACGCTCCATTTGAGTCGGGATACCCGCTTCAGCCAGTTTGCTCATAATGAAGTAGTTGAACTTGTTGTTCACCATACCTTTGCGATCAAACTGCTCAATGCGCGCGCCATCCCCTGCTGACGTATCATTACGGAATTCGAGCACCAACAGGTCCGGGTTTTCCGTGCTGTATACGGTTTTCGCTTTACCACGATACAACTCAGCTTGCTTTTGCATCTTTATCACTCCTGGGTGTGAATTAACGTTTAAAAATCTTTTGCTGTCTGGTGTGCCGGATGTTTTGTAGGATGCGGCGTAAACGTCTTATCCGACCTACGTCCGACAAACAAATTTCGTGCGAATTACCGCTAAAATCACGTTTTTCAGCCGACGCACACGTTTGCGTATCATATCAGAAAAAAGGGCCGGATGACTCCAGCCCTGTATTTTTACTTGCTAAACGCAGCCTGGAAGACAGCGACCAGTGCGTCATTCTGACTCTGGGTCAGAGTGTGACCTTTCGGATCGATGAACTGTAGGCTGCTGCGGTTATCTAAATCGCCGACCTGCAGTTTATAGTCACCGGATGCCAGGCCTGGATCACTCGCGCCCAGTTCCTGCCAGTCGCTGTCAGACAGCGGCTTGTAAGTTACGGCCATGTTGCCCTGCGAACGGGTGCTGTCGGTCACTTTCATGCCCACTTTTTCCAGCGCCGCTGGCAGGCGTTGCCAAACCACGTTGAACGGCCCGCGTACGACCAGCATCGGTAAGCCGGTGTCATCAGCTGCACTTTGTACGTCCATCGTGGTGGAAGCACGATTTTGCGCGGCATTCGCGGCGTCAGTGGCTGATTTATCCAGACCGGCAGAAATCACGTTCATCATCTCGGTGCTGTAACGCTGCATGGAAGCCGCGTCTGCAACCGGTTTACCCGCCTGTTCCAGGTTCAGCAGTTTAACCGTAACTGCCTGCTGATAACCCTGAGGCTTAACAGAGATTTGATAACGGCCTCGGTACTGCTCGTCTTCGTCCAGACGGTTCCATTGTACCCAATCGGTGGTCAGTGTCTGACCCGCATCATCACGTTGGGTGATGGTGTAGTTTTTCGCCTGCAGCACGCTAACCACCTGCGGCCACAGAGTATTGCCACGACCATTTTCCACCAGCAATGAAGCAGTATCGCCCGTGAACTGGGTACGCGCGCCTGAAACCAGTGCCAGCGGCTGGGCTGGTGGACGAATGTCCAGCGCCTTACCGACAGCACCACTACCGTTGGTCACCGGGATTGCATAATCACCGGAGGTCACTGGCAAAATCATTCCAGCCGGGGCATGAAGCTCCGCAAGCGGTGCCGCTTCCAGGTAGGCTTCATCACCACTGACCTGACGCTTATAGCGTGAGTCAGAACTACAGGCAGCGAGTAATAAAACAAGCGAAACACCCGCAACCTTTGCCAGGCGCGACTTTTGAACAGAGTAAGCCATCAAATCTCCCTAAACTTTACAGCAAACCGGCATGCTTAAGCGCCGCTCTGACCGTCTCACGACCACTGTCGGTGATTGGTGTCATTGGCAGGCGCAGCGTATCGGTCGCCACAAGACCCAGTTCCTTACATGCCCATTTCACCGGGATTGGATTGGGTTCGACAAATAGTTTGTTGTGTAATGGCATCAGACGCTGATTAATAACGCGTGCCTCGGCAAAATGCCCTTCTGCCGCCAGTTTGCACATCTGGGCCAGATCATGTGCTGCGACGTTAGCCGTAACGGAAATAACCCCATGACCGCCTAATTGCATGAAGTCCAGCGCGCTCGCATCATCGCCGCTCAGCAGAACAAAATCATCTGAAACCAGCTCTTTGATCTGGTTTACACGCGTTAAGTTCCCTGTTGCCTCTTTGATTCCGATAATATTTTTTACTTTCGCCAGACGGCCCACCGTTTCCGGGAGCAGATCGCAACCAGTACGGGACGGCACATTATACAGAATTTGCGGCAGGTCAGTATGCTCAGCGATGGCTTTGAAATGCTGATACAAACCTTCCTGCGACGGACGATTGTAATAAGGGGTTACCGTCAGACAGCCGACGATACCACTGTCATTGAAGCGCTGCGTCAGGCTAATGGCTTCCGCAGTTGCGTTAGCGCCGGTCCCGGCAATCACCGGAATGCGCCCGTCAGCCAGCTCCAGCGTCATCATCACCACATCAACATGTTCGTCATGATTTAAGGTAGCGGACTCACCAGTGGTGCCAACAGAAACGATCGCCGAAGTACCGCTGGCGACATGATAATCAATCAGTTTTTTTAAACTAGCCCGACAGACATTACCTTTTTCATCCATCGGAGTAACAATCGCGACAATACTTCCCGTGAACATGGGCCATCCTCTGTGCAAACAAGTGTCTCAATGGTACGTTTGGTATGGCATTAAAAGCAAGCAGACAGAACTGTTCTGATTGTTGTATGCATGTTTTTTTTATGCTTTCCTTAAGAACAACTCACCCCTTAAAGGAATAACCAGTTTGACACTGTCATCGCAACATTATCTGGTGATCACTGCGCTGGGTGCCGATCGCCCTGGAATTGTGAACACCATCACCCGTCATGTCAGTAGTTGCGGCTGTAATATCGAAGACAGTCGCCTGGCGATGCTGGGAGAGGAGTTCACGTTTATCATGCTGCTTTCCGGTTCATGGAATGCCATCACCTTGATTGAATCAACGTTACCGTTGAAAGGTGCCGAACTGGATCTTTTAATCGTGATGAAGCGCACGACGGCTCGTCCGCGTCCACCAATGCCAGCATCTGTCTGGGTTCAGGTCGATGTGGCAGACTCCCCGCATTTAATTGAACGCTTCACTGCACTTTTCGACGCGTACCATATGAACATTGCGGAGCTGGTGTCGCGCACGCAACCTGCTGAAAATGAACGAGCTGCGCAGTTGCATATTCAGATCACTGCCCACAGCCCTACATCTGCGGACGCAGCAAATATTGAGCAAGCGTTCAAAGCCCTATGTACAGAACTCAATGCACAAGGCAGTATTAACATCGTCAATTATTCCCAACATGATGAACAGGATGGAGTTAAGTGATGAATCCACTGAAAGCCGGTGATATCGCACCGAAATTTAGCTTGCCGGATCAAGACGGAGAACAAGTTAACTTGACCGACTTCCAGGGACAGCGTGTTCTGGTTTATTTCTACCCAAAAGCCATGACCCCTGGCTGTACCGTACAGGCCTGCGGCTTACGCGATAACATGGATGAGTTGAAAAAAGCGGGCGTTGATGTGCTGGGTATCAGCACCGATAAACCCGAAAAGCTCTCCCGTTTTGCGGAAAAAGAGCTGCTTAACTTTACGCTCCTGTCTGATGAGGACCACCAGGTGTGCGAACAATTCGGCGTCTGGGGTGAGAAGTCCTTCATGGGCAAAACCTACGATGGTATTCATCGCATCAGCTTCCTGATTGACGCTGATGGCAAAATTGAACATGTCTTTGACGATTTCAAAACCAGCAATCACCACGACGTTGTGCTGAACTGGCTGAAAGCACACGCCTGATTACTTTGCTCCATTCCGTGCTGGCTGCGCTTGCGGTCAGCACTCCTCACATCCGGTAACGGAGATCACATCTTCTCTCCGTCCTGAAGGTTAATCTTGCACGACTTGACCATCGGGCCAGGCGTGAATCACGGCTTTGATCAGCGTCGCCAACGGAATGGCGAAGAATACGCCCCAGAATCCCCACAGCCCCCCGAAGATCACCACCGATAAAATAATCACCAGCGGATGCAGGTTAACCGCTTCGGAGAACAACACCGGCACTAACAGGTTACCGTCCAGTGCCTGAATAATCAGATACACCGCGAAGCAGCTCCAGAATTCAGTGCCTGCACCAAACTGGAACAGCGCCACGCCAACCACCGGAATGGTCACCACAAATGCGCCAATGTACGGAATAAGCACCGAGAAGCCGACCAGCACCGCCAGCAGCAGCGAATAGTTCAGTCCGAAGAGCAAGAACCCCAGCCAGGTGGCGACCCCCACCACGATCATCTCCAGCACTTTGCCGCGGATATAGTTGGTGATTTGTTGATTCATCTCCTTCCACACCTGGCCTGCCAGCCCACGGTTACGCGGCAGCACCCGACGGACGGCGTTCAACATCTGCTCTTTATCTTTCAGCAGGAAGAAGACCATCAATGGCACCAGCACCAGATAGACGGCAATAGTCAGCAAACCAACCAGCGAGGCGAGGGAAATTTTCACCACCGAATCGCCCATAGTAAGCATGCGATTGCGCATATTTTCGGCCATTGCATCAATAATGCCCGCATCCATTAACGCCGGATAGCGGCGCGGCAACGTGGCGGCAAAGTCAGAAAGCTCATTGAGCATGCCCGGCATATCGCGGATTAAGTAGATGCCCTGTTGCCAGGCGACAGGCAGTACCACGAACGCCATCAGCAGCAAAATACCGACGAAAACGACCAATACAATCGACGTCGCCCAGCGTCGGGAGCAGCCTATTGATTGCAAGCGTACGGTTGGCCATTCCAGCAAATAGGCCAGCACAATAGCCACCAGCAACGGTGCGAGTAGGCCACTAAAGAAAAAGATAATGCCAAATCCGGCAACTAAAATAACCAACAAGGCAATCGCTTCCGGGTCACTAAAACGACGGCGATACCATTGCATCAACATTTCGAGCATAAAGACCTTCCCTGAACCTCAAGAGCGGGATTGCGATCCGCAATTGTATCGAAATGTCACAAAAAAGACTTCGCTTTTTATGACGGATTCAGGAAACTGAAAGTCATTTGAGTGGGCTAATCTTCGCCGTTACACTCAAAGGCGGCGCGGTGGGAACGATATTTCACAGTATCGGTCAAATGACTATCTCCAGAAACACAGGACAGAGGTTATGTTCAGGCAGTTGAAAAAAAACCTGGTTGCTACCCTCATTGCAGCTATGACCATTGGTCAGGTAGCCCCGGCGTTTGCCGATAGCGCAGACACCTTGCCGGATATGGGAACCTCCGCAGGAAGTACGCTTTCCATTGGTCAGGAAATGCAGATGGGCGACTATTATGTCCGCCAGCTACGCGGCAGCGCGCCGTTAATTAATGACCCGTTATTAACGCAATACATTAATTCGCTGGGTATGCGTCTGGTTTCGCATGCCAATTCGGTTAAGACACCGTTCCATTTCTTTTTGATCAACAACGACGAAATTAACGCCTTTGCTTTCTTTGGCGGCAACGTGGTGCTGCACTCTGCCCTGTTCCGTTATTCCGATAACGAAAGTCAACTGGCTTCAGTTATGGCGCACGAAATCTCCCACGTCACCCAACGTCACCTGGCGCGAGCGATGGAAGATCAGCAGCGCAGCGCGCCGCTGACCTGGGTCGGCGCGTTAGGTTCTATTTTACTGGCGATGGCCAGTCCGCAAGCGGGGATGGCGGCGCTGACCGGTACACTGGCGGGAACGCGCCAGGGGATGATCAGCTTCACCCAGCAAAATGAACAGGAAGCGGACCGCATTGGTATACAGGTACTGCAACGTTCAGGCTTCGATCCGCAGGCGATGCCGACCTTCCTCGAAAAATTGCTCGATCAGGCTCGCTACTCCTCGCGCCCGCCGGAAATTTTGCTGACTCACCCGCTGCCGGAAAGCCGTCTGGCTGATGCCCGCAACCGTGCTAATCAGATGCGTCCGATGGTGGTGCAGTCGTCGGAAGATTTCTATCTGGCAAAAGTGCGCACACTGGGGATGTACAATTCTGGCCGTAATCAGCTCACCAGTGATTTGCTGGATGAATTGGCGAAAGGAAATGTTCGTCAGCAACGAGCGGCGCAATATGGTCGTGCTTTACAGGCGATGCAAGCCAATAAATACGACGAAGCACGTAAAACGCTGCAACCATTACTGGCGGCAGAACCTGGCAACGCGTGGTATCTCGATCTGGCTACCGATATCGATCTTGGGCAAAACAAAGCCAATGACGCTATCAATCGCCTGAAAAATGCCCGCGATTTGCGCACCAATCCTGTGTTGCAACTCAACCTGGCGAACGCTTATCTGCAAGGGGCTCAACCGCAGGAAGCGGCCAATATTCTGAATCGCTACACTTTTAACAATAAAGATGACAGCAATGGCTGGGATTTACTGGCACAAGCGGAGGCCGCGCTAAATAACCGCGATCAGGAACTGGCTGCGCGAGCAGAAGGTTATGCGCTCGCCGGGCGACTCGATCAGGCCATTTCCTTGTTGAGTAGCGCCAGTTCGCAGGTGAAATTAGGCAGCCTGCAACAAGCACGTTACGATGCGCGCATCGACCAGTTACGCCAGTTGCAAGAACGCTTTAAGCCTTATACGAAAATGTAATCGCTGCGCCCTTTGCCGGACGCAACGCCTATGGCGTCCTATCCGTCCACGCGAGATAATTACATAAAGGAGAAAACATGTCTGAAACGGTAAAAATCTACCATAACCCACGCTGTTCAAAGAGCCGGGAAACACTGACTCTGCTGAAAGAAAACGGCGTGGAGCCAGAAGTGGTGCTCTACCTTGAGACTCCCGCCGATGCGGCAATGCTGCGCGATTTGCTGAAAATGCTGGGAATGAATAGCGCCCGTGAATTGATGCGCCAGAAAGAGGATCTCTATAAAGAACTGAATCTGGCTGACATTTCGCTTAGCGAAGAGGCGCTGATTCAGGCGATGGTGGATAATCCGAAGCTAATGGAGCGCCCGATTGTGGTCGCGAATGGCAAAGCGCGGATTGGTCGTCCACCGGAGCGGGTACTGGAAATCGTGGGTTAAGATGTGCCCCTTCACGAGTTGAAGCACATTGCCGGATGCGACGCTTGCCGCGTCTTATCCGGCCTACGAATACAATGGACGCGCATCCGACAAAAAACGTCCTGCCTACAGCTTCAGAATTTCTTTCACAAACGGAATGGTCAACTTACGTTGCGCGGTAATCGAGGCATGATCCAGCTGATCCAACGTCATAAATAGCGTCCGCATTTCTCTGTCGAGCCGCTTCAGCAAGAAGCGCCCCACATCTTCCGGCAGTTCAAAACCACGCAAACGCGCGCGTAACTGTAGCGCCTGCAACTTATCTTCATCAGAAAGCGGCTGCAATTTGTAGATCTGCCCCCAGTCAAGACGCGACGCGAGATCCGGTAACCCCAGATTCAACTGCCGCGGTGGACGATCGCCGGTGATCAACAGCCGTGTTTTGCCCGATTCCAGAATCCGGTTGTAGAGATCGAAAATCGCCATCTCCCACAACTCATCGCCCGCAATACACTCAATGTTGTCGATACAGACCAGCGACAAATGCTCCATACCGTCGAGCACCTCCGGAACAAACCAGGTGCGTTTATCCAGCGGGACATAGCCCACCGCATCGCCACGCTGCGACAATTCTGCGCAAGCCGCGTGCAGCAGATGGCTGCGCCCCGCACCTTCGCGTGCCCAGAGATAGATGTAACCGCTATGTTCCTGACGCAGCACGTTTTGCAGCGCGGCCAGTAGAGAGGAGTTATCCCCCGGCCAGAAACTTGCAAAGGTTTCGTCGTCAGGAAGATAAAGTGGCAAAGAGAGCTGTGCCGGTGTGTTCAGAGATACCTCAACCAGGATTTCACAAAATCGCGAGAAGTTTACCACAGAATCCCATGATGTTTGAACCGGGCAGCAGCACTGCCCGGTCGGGACATTATTTGTCTGTTATATCCGCGTCTTCTGCGTCCAGCACTACTTCTTCAGGGCGCAGAACACTGATCAGTTTGAAGATCAAACTTAAGCCGATACCAACGATGGTCGCCAGCGCCATACCTTTTAGCTCAGCCGCGCCAATGTTGACCTTCGCGCCACTGACGCCAATGATCAAAATCACGGAAGTCAGGATCAAGTTCTGTGCTTTGTTGTAATCCACTTTCGATTCGATCAAAACACGAATACCGGAAGCACCGATGACACCGTAAAGCAGCAACGAAACGCCGCCCATTACCGGCAATGGGATCATCTGGATAGCGGCAGCCAGTTTACCAACACAGGAAAGCAGGATAGCGAAAATCGCCGCGCCGCCGATAACCCATGTACTGTAAACGCGGGTGATTGCCATAACGCCAATGTTTTCCCCGTACGTGGTGTTTGGCGTAGAGCCAAAGAAGCCGGAGATAACAGTCGACAGGCCGTTAGCGAACATCGAACGGTGCAAACCCGGATCGCGCAGCAGATCTTTTTTGACGATGTTAGCCGTTACTACCAGGTGCCCTACGTGTTCGGCAATAACCACTAACGCCGCTGGCAGAATCGTCAGAATGGCGAACCACTCGAAGCGCGGCGTGTAGAGAGTTGGCAGCGCAAACCAGTGAGCATTAATAATCGGCGTGGTATCGACAATTCCCATTGCGAAAGAGAGCGCGTACCCCACCAGCACGCCAATTAAAATCGGGATAATGGCCAGGAAACCACGAAACAGCACGGAACCTAACACCGTGACCGCCAGGGTGGTAATGGAGATGATGATGGTTTTGGTATCTGGCGTTTGCCCTTCAGCCGGGAGTAAACCCGCCATACCGGCAGCTACGCCCGCCAGTTCCAGACCTATGACGGCAACGATTGCGCCCATTGCCGCAGGAGGAAATAGCACGTCCAGCCAGCCGGTCCCCGCTTTCTTCACGATAAAAGAAACCAGGCAGAACAGCACGCCGCACATAATAAAGCCGCCCAACGCGACTTCATACCCCAACGGCAACAGTAACAATACCGGTGAAATAAAGGCAAAGCTGGAACCAAGATAAGCCGGGATTTTTCCTTTACAGATGAAGAGATACAGCAGCGTTCCGATACCGTTAAATAACAGTACCGTCGCCGGGTTAATATGAAATAAGACGGGCACCAGGACGGTTGCACCAAACATGGCGAACAAATGTTGCAAACTAAGCGGGATTGTCTGTAAAAGTGGCGGTCTTTCACTCACCCCGATAGCACGGCGCGTCATAGTATATTCCTCTGTATTATGTGTTATAGGCGCTTTACTCAAAAAAAAGCCGACTCTTAAAGTCGGCTTTAATCATTTTTATTCTTTATTTCGTACCAAAGATTTTGTCGCCGGCATCGCCGAGGCCCGGAATAATGTATCCGTGCTCGTTCAGTCCCTGGTCAATCGATGCGGTATACAGTTCGACGTCCGGGTGCGCTTTCTCCAGCGCAGCGATGCCTTCTGGCGCGGCTACCAACACCAGAACTTTGATGCTGCTGCAGCCCGCTTTTTTCAGTAGGTCGATGGTCGCGATAACGGAGCCACCGGTTGCCAGCATGGGGTCAACGATCAGCGCCATACGCTCATCGATGTTAGAAACCAGTTTCTGGAAATACGGTACTGGCTCCAGCGTTTCTTCATTACGATACATGCCGACAACGCTGATGCGCGCGCTCGGAACGTTTTCCAGCACACCGTCCATCATCCCCAGACCTGCACGCAAAATTGGCACTACGGTAATTTTCTTACCTTTGATCTGGTCGATTTCTACCGGGCCGTTCCAGCCTTCGATAGTCACTTTTTCCGTTTCGAGGTCAGCGGTCGCTTCGTAAGTCAGCAGGCTACCCACTTCGGAAGCGAGTTCGCGAAAGCGCTTGGTGCTGATATCTTGCTCACGCATCAGTCCCAGCTTGTGTTTGACGAGTGGGTGTTTGACTTCCACGATCTTCATACTCTTTCTCCTTTGAGGGGCAGCCACAAAAAAAATCGACGGATTATACCTCCTTTCTTCAAGGCGGCAATATTATTTTCGTTGACTTTAGTCAAAACGATTACAATTTTAGATGAAATCATTTTATATTCAAATGGTTACAAAAGAATATTATGTCATCAAAAAACTATCCTTTGCCCTGGTGCAAGGATTCTTTCGCTGCGCGTTTAGGGAAAAGACGTGCAAAAAGGTTGTGTAAAGCAGTCTCGCAAACGTTTGCTTTCCCTGTTAGAATTGCGCCGAATTTTTATTTTTCTACCGCAAGTAACGCGTGGGGACCCAAGCAGTGACCGATAAAACCTCTCTTAGCTACAAAGATGCCGGTGTTGATATTGACGCGGGTAATGCTCTGGTTGGAAGAATCAAAGGCGTAGTGAAGAAAACGCGTCGTCCGGAAGTGATGGGCGGTCTGGGCGGCTTCGGTGCGCTGTGTGCGTTGCCGCAAAAATATCGTGAACCCGTACTGGTTTCCGGCACTGACGGCGTAGGCACCAAACTGCGTCTGGCAATGGACTTAAAACGTCACGACACCATTGGTATCGATCTGGTCGCCATGTGTGTTAATGATCTGGTGGTGCAAGGCGCTGAACCGCTGTTTTTCCTCGACTATTACGCAACCGGAAAACTGGATGTTGATACTGCTTCAGCGGTGATCAGCGGTATCGCGGAAGGTTGTCTGCAATCGGGCTGTTCACTGGTGGGTGGCGAAACGGCAGAAATGCCGGGGATGTATCACGGTGAAGATTACGATGTCGCTGGTTTCTGCGTTGGCGTGGTAGAAAAATCAGAAATCATCGACGGTTCTAAAGTCAGCGACGGCGATGTGCTGATTGCCCTCGGCTCCAGCGGCCCGCACTCAAACGGTTACTCGCTGGTGCGCAAAATTCTTGAAGTCAGCGGTTGTGATCCGCAAACCACCAAACTTGATGGTAAGCCATTAGCCGATCATCTGCTGGCACCGACCCGCATTTACGTGAAGTCCGTGCTGGAGTTGATTGAAAAGGTTGATGTACATGCTATTGCGCACCTGACCGGTGGTGGCTTCTGGGAAAACATTCCGCGCGTATTGCCAGAAAATACCCAGGCAGTGATTGATGAATCCTCCTGGCAGTGGCCGGAAGTGTTCAACTGGTTGCAAACGGCAGGAAACGTTGAGCGCCATGAAATGTATCGCACCTTCAACTGCGGCGTCGGGATGATTATCGCCCTGCCTGCTCCGGAAGTGGACAAAGCCCTCGCCCTGCTCAATGCCAACGGTGAAAACGCGTGGAAAATCGGTATCATCAAAGCCTCTGATTCCGAACAACGCGTGGTTATCGAATAATGAATATTGTGGTGCTTATTTCCGGCAACGGAAGTAATTTGCAGGCAATTATTGACGCCTGCAAAACCAACAAAATTAAAGGCACCCTACGGGCAGTTTTCAGCAATAAGGCCGACGCGTTCGGCCTTGAACGCGCCCGCAAGGCGAGTATTGCAACGCATACGCTCATCGCCAGCGCGTTTGACAGTCGTGAAGCCTATGATCGGGAGTTGATTCATGAAATCGACATGTACGCCCCCGATGTGGTCGTGCTGGCTGGTTTTATGCGCATTCTCAGCCCGGCGTTTGTCTCCCACTATGCCGGGCGTTTGCTGAACATTCACCCTTCTCTGCTGCCGAAATATCCCGGATTACACACCCATCGTCAGGCGCTGGAAAATGGCGATGAGGAACACGGTACATCGGTGCATTTCGTCACCGATGAACTGGACGGTGGCCCGGTTATTTTACAGGCGAAAGTCCCGGTATTTGCGGGTGATACGGAAGATGACATCACCGCCCGCGTGCAAACCCAGGAACACGCTATTTATCCACTGGTGATTAGCTGGTTTGTCGATGGCCGTCTGAAGATGCATGAAAACGCCGCGTGGCTGGATGGTCAGCGTCTGCCGCCGCAAGGCTACGCTGCCGACGAGTACTGCCCCGTAGTTAAAACGCCAGCTCTGCCGCTGGCGTTTTTCACTTCTCCTGTAAATCGCAAGCTCCATCAGTTTTTTTCCCCCTTTTCTGGACTAGTTGGACATCTTCCAATATTGCTCGCCTTAATTTCCAGG
>NZ_PTRE01000113.1 GCF_002965065.1 Escherichia sp. MOD1-EC7003 | reverse complement strand
CCTCGTTTCTGACTTCATCCCTGACCTGTTTTGCCACACCGTCAGAAATATCCCGATATCCGCGAAGTGTTTCCCTTGCCACAGCCAGAGAATCAGCAACAGCTTTCTGTTGCTCCATTGCGGTATGTTGCAGATGCTCCACCGATAACAGGAGCGTGAGTAATTTTTCTTCTGTGCTGGCCATGTTCAGAATCCCATAGAAAATCCACGTGACGGTGATTTAACCCGTTCAGGTTCAGTTCGGTCCTGTCTGCTCACTCTGTCTCTCATGTCAAAGCCATGCTCCCGCGCAACATCATGTTGAAGCCTTCTGACCAGTTCATGTTGCTTAACCGGAGTGTCCAGCCATTCCCTGATGTCATGCCCGACCGTTCGCGCCTGTTCAAGATGGCGGGAATAGTCCGGTTCAGACCGTTTTTGCATGATGTCATGACGCTGGGCATCATCAAGCCGTCCAGCAGCTTCAAAACCCAGATGCACTTCGGGACGTCGTTCAATGCCCTGTTCTTTCAGCGTCCGGCAGTCAATGAAGCCCCTTTCAAAGCCATGCTTTCTCATATGTTCGTTGTGCTTCACCTCCCAGCGTTTTCGCAATTCCCGCAACTGCTCTTTTTGCTGAGTGGGGGTCAGGTTTCCGGAATCCTTTTTCGCACCTCCCCGGTCGGGATACCTGGCGTTATAGCGCCGGAAATACTGTTCCGGTGTACGTTCAATGCCATCATTCACACGCTGACTCATCATGATATGCGCATGAGGCTGTTCGCCGCCGTCAATGCTCGCTTTCGGATTGTGAATGGCAAAACTCCAGGCGTGCCGTTCGCCAGCTTCCTGACGTACAAAATCCTGCACCAGTTCAAGGCGCTGTTCCGGTGTCAGTTCACGGGGTAATGCAATTTCAAGTTCCCTATAGGTCGAACCGTTCGCACGTTCAAACTGGTCAGCCGCCTGCCAGAAATGGGAAGGATTATCCCTGGCCCATTCCGGCATGTTTCCGTGTGCGGAATATTCCAAATCCTGACGGTCGCGGTATTTCTCTTTGCGCTCGATGTAATCGGCGTGGTTTGCAGCCTGCCCCTTGCCACCAAATTTAACGCTGAGGTGATAGGTTGCCACGGTTTCAGCCCTCTGCAGGAGCGCACTGTTTCTCGACGAAGGAGAGAAACATATAAGTGCGCTTCCTTCTAATTTTACGAATTAGCACGGAAGATACCCCCTGCACCCGCCGACCGCAAGCGATATACTGCTCGACCACAACACACCGCAAAAAAACACCAGGGAGCACCACGAACATGCGCATCAGCAACATCGAATGGCTGAAGAAACGGCTCGGATTCATCAGGAAGCTCGGAGAACAGACCGCGCGACAGAGACAGATTATTGACCTGCTCGACAACGAAGCCGGACTCACAGAACAGGAACGCAAACTTCTCCACGTGCTGGCAACAGCGGAAAAAAACGACTTACAGGCACAGGAGAACGAGCGAAAACAGACGATCCAGAAACGAATCGAGGGAAAAAAACAACGACGGGAACGCAATCACCGGCTCTTTCTCGCGGCTGGGCTACTGATCGAAGCAGGACTGGTAGACACAAAAACAGGCGAGCTATGCTATAAAAAAGACAGGATATTACAGGCACTTAAGGAAATTAAGTACGATCTGGAGACATCCCCAAACCCAGACGCGTAAGTGCCTCCATCCGTGTTCCGGTTCCCTGGTGCTTCCTCGCTCATTCGCTCGCTACGCTCGGTCATGAGACTGCGGCGAGCACTACCAGCACAATCATGCGGAAAGCAGCACCATTGCAGGGCTGAACGGGGAAAAACGGCAAAAAACCTACTGCTCAAAAAAACGACAGAAAGGCGCTGTTATCTGATATAGGCTATTTTCCGCTTTTCCAGTTTCGAATGGTTCGAGTAGAAACCTCCAACATCGCCGCAATAGCTTTCTGAGAATATCCATTCTCCAGCATACATAGCGCCATGAAACGCTTGTCATCGTAGGCTTCGCCTTTAGCGATGCCACCTTTCCTGCCTCTCTTGGCCTGTATTTCTGGCGTGTGCGTATCAGCCACATACTGTGCGAAAGTTTCCGGCGTGAAGTTCCTGTGCGTGTATTTCGCAATACTCTTGCCAATAGCCCGACATTCAGGCGGTGAAAGCGGAACGGGAAGCGATGCGTTGTACATTTCAACACGCTGAATCACGGCATCAAGCCACTGTGAGAATGCTGGCCAGCCCTGCCGAATCGCCCTGTAAGCCCATTTGCGCGTCATTTCGAACAGATGGCAGTTTCTCCCCATTCCGTAATGTTTATCGATGCTACGGCGCGCTGAGGCGCTCAAATCGAGATAATCAGCCAGTTCATCGAGGGAGTAGGGTTCCTCGCGCCACTCCTTCACCTGCCATTCCAGGTGGAACGGATTTTTGCAAATCAGCCCGCTGTAGTTCGCGTCTGCGTCAAGTTTCTCACACAACGAGCGTTCAATTGCGGCAGCGTATTTCAGTGCCTTAACCGAACTGTCCGGTGCGGTTCTCACGGCGATATTGAGTGCGTAAAGCAGGTGGGCGTGCCCGTTCACAGGATTTTTAACGGTGACGTTCGGTGCGGGTGAGTTCCGGTCGCTCCAGTCGATCGCTGCCCCCACGCGGTCAACGTCAAAAACCAGCCAGAACTGCGCATGAGGCTGGTTCTGCTGGATGTACCGAGCAAGAAGCGCACGCCCTTTGCCGGAGATGCGAAGACCAAAAGCGAGATCATCCGTGTGATAGGGACGGTGGGGTAAATTTTCGTCGAAGTATTGAAGCGCGGCGCTCATGTGTTACGATTCCTTCCAGGTTATCGACCGACCTCGCCCCTGTATTCTCGTGACAATCTTGGCGGAGAGACACGAATTTCAGGGGCGTTTGTTTTTCAGTCGCTTACACTACACCCAACGGCAAATCCTGTCGATCCTTCCCGAAAACCCGATCCATTTACCATAACTCCCGTTGTACGTACCCCTTAAAACGCCCTCAGCCGCTTTCTGGCGCAAAAAACGCAAAAAGACAAGAAAACACCAGGCCAAACCAGAAAAACGCGCCAGAATCGTTTTTAGAGGGCTGCATAACTATGCACGAAAGCGATGCGCGATCGATTTCGACTGTTCCGAAGGGCGAACAGGTCAAAATGACAAGTTTTCTCGCCCTGGGTGGAAAGTTCTGCACGGGGATTTTCTGTTTCAGAGCTTCACGTTTCGCCAGGACAAAAAAAACCGACCTGGGGTCGGGGCAAGAATCAGAGTCTGTGAGAAATTTTTTTTAGTTGTGGAATGCGTCAATGTTCGCAACCGCCCCAAAATACCCTGAGGCTGATAAAAAACAACTGGCACTATCCCGTTCCGGATAAAAAAACCACAAAAGTGGGGAATCCAAGAGAAACGATAGGTGTCAAATTGAGTCAGAATATTGACAATGAAATAGTTACGCAAATAAATTTAGCTGCATCACTTATTCTGATTCAATACTCAATAAAAAATGCCCGCATAATAAACCACATTTACAAAGATATATATCAAACGAAACAACCAAGTTCACAGCTCAGGATAAGAATTTTTCTCTATGTAATAGATAAAACACAGTTTTTTTATAAACTGTAATATATGAGCTGTAATATTCATGTATTAATTGTTTTTTTGAAAAGCATCACAAATTTATTTTTTACGCATACTGCCCTATTGCAACCAGCAATGGTTTTCACTTATTTTCAACATCTCATTTAATACGAGTTATACTTCAACCCGTTTAAAGTGCAACACTAACTGAGTATCATTTGTTTTCCTTACCTACCCCTGGATTCCCAGGGGTTTTTTATAACTACAAACCAGCACAACAAAAAAAACAAAACACAATAAAAACAATGAATTATATAAAACTCAACGATATCTTTGTACGGAGATTTACATTCAGGAACATTGGGGTCAGTTTGGATATAGAGAATTATTGTACGGTAAGCCTGTTTTTTGAACAGTCCACATTATCGCAATAGGGTACCATCCAGGGCGTTAATTATTTTTGTAGATTTCTATTCCATATAATACGTTTTCAATGAATCTGGAAGATGAGGTGCCATGTGTATGGCACCTCATCTCTTATTGACTCATTGATTCCGTAACCGCCTGCCAAGTTATAAAGCCACCACTCAGATTATATGTCCGGAAGCCGTGAGACTGAAGCATACGGTATGCCACATGCCCCCGCAGACCACTCTGACACCCGATAATAATCTCTTTATCTTCAGGCAACTTATCAAGATTCTCCCGCAGGGAATCAAGAGGGATGGATAGCGCGTCAGGATATTCACCAAATTGTTTCAGTTCCGCAGGAGAACGAATATCAAGTAAACAATAACTGCCCGGTTCCCGTTGTAACACATCGCGGACATGACAGATGACCGTATCGCCCTTGATAACATTTGCCGCCACCATTCCAGCCTGGTTAACGACGTCCCTTGCACTGTTGAAAGGCGGAGCATAGGTCAGCTCCAGATGCTCGAGATCGTTAACGGTAAGCCCCGCGCGCTGTACGACAGCCAGGACATCGATGCGTTTATCAACCCCTTTTTTCCCTGACGCCTGGGCCCCGAGAATTTTACCGGTATCGGGGCTGAACAGCAGTTTCAGGCTGATCATTGTTGCCCCCGGGTAGTAACTGGCATGATCAGCGGCATGGACGTAAACCTTCTCGTATCGGGTACCATGGGCTTTCAGCTGCTTTTCATTCGCCCCGACACTGCCAATACTCAGCGAAAATACCTTACAAATGGATGTCCCCTGACTGCCATGGTAAAGGCTGTGACGATCGAGCATATTATCAGCAGCAATGCGTCCCTGGCGGTTGGCTGGCCCTGCCAGAGGAACATTAGCGGGTTCCTGAAAGACAAGGTCAGGTGTTTCAACTGCATCCCCCACGGCATAGATGTCAGGGATACTTGTCTGCATACAGGCATTGACACTTATGCCTCCCCGTTTACCCACGGCGAGCCCGGCTCCTGTGGCAAGGCTGCTCTCAGGTTTTACCCCGATGGCGAGAATAACCATGTCGGTCTGCAGAAACCCACCGTCAGACAGTGCAACGCGGAATCCCGTCTCTGTCCGCAGTACCTCGGTGAGCGCCGTTCTGAGACGCAGATCCACGCCATGACTCCTGATTTCCTGATGCAGGGCCGATGCCATTTCAGGATCAACCGGAGCCATAACCTGTTCCCCCATCTCCAGCAGGGTCACACTGATCCCCCTTTCGCTCAGTGCCTCCATCACTTCGAGCCCGATAAATCCCCCCCCGACAAGCGTGGTGTGAGCGATATTATGTTGCTCAATCCACGCCTGGATAGCATCCATGTCAGTAAGATTTCGCAGTGTAAAGACACCCGCTTCCTGTAGTCCGGGCAAGGGGGGAACAACCGGAGCGGCACCGGTACTGAGGAGCAGACGATCCCATTCTTCGGTATAGACCTCCCCGGAGGTCAGATTTTTAACCGTCACCATCTTATTAACCGGGTCTACTGACATCACTTCATGACGGATACGGACGTCTATGTTAAAACGGGATTTAAAATCCTCCGGGGTTTTCAGAATCAGCGACTGCCGTAACGGAATTTTTCCGCCTATATGATAAGGCAATCCACAGTTGGCGAAAGAGACATCGCTTCCCCGCTCAAACACAACAATACTGACATCCTCTGATAACCGACGAGCCCTGGCTGCAGCGGATGCTCCCCCGGCAACACCACCAACAATCACTATTTTCATTACATCCTCTCTGTTCACTCGGGGCAAAATATCTGCCATATATAATTAGTTACCCGGTCCAGCTGGACGCTGCAGACCTGAAGATCACGGTGGCAAAATTACGCCACTATCATTATACTGAACAATATTATATAAAAATACATAATATAAGAAACCAGCAATGCCCATGAATGAAGACACAAAACGTCAGACTGATATGAAAAATGCAGCCCTGGGGGCAGCAGATGTCCTACGGGGACTGGCCAACAGCGACCGGCTATTGTTGATGTGTCAGTTAAGCCAGGGGGAAGCGAATGTGACCGAGCTGGAAGCGGCGGTCGGTATCACTCAGCCGACCCTGTCTCAGCAGTTGGGTGTCATGCGTCGCCTGAAGCTGGTCGAGACCCGACGGGCAGGTAAAATGGTATATTACCGTATCGGGGATAACCGCATCATGACGTTGTTGAATACCTTATATGATCTCTACTGCCCGCAGGCGGACCCCGACAAGGTCAAAAAACAACCTTAACGTACAATAATTTTCGATATCCAAACTGCCCCCAACATTCACCAGCACAGTTAGACATTAGCAATGCAAAATCAATGCGATTCCGGTGCCGTATGTCAGGGAGAATTATGTAAACGGGGGGGGCCGGAATCGCATTCCAGCTCATATCATTAAATACAGAAAAAAACCTCTGAGAGCACAGAGGGGATAAGGAATATGAATACTCCGGTCAGGATATTATCCTGGCTTTTATATACAACATGCTCACAAGGACAACAACTAGCTAGTTAGTTAATAGATATTAAAAATTTTAGAGCTGAAACCTTAAAGCTTGCTTCCATTCCATGTTTTATTATAAACCTTATCTTGAAAACTGAAAGGAAGTACGGCAGATTAATTAAGTTGCGTGCATTCTTTTCACGTTGTAATACAAACAAGAACACCTGCGAAGTTATTTCTCCTTACATATCCCCCTATGCCAACGGGGGATTTTTTCTGGTTCACTAACGCATAAATAATAGTGACATACTATAATTCACGAACCGTGATAATATCAGATCAATCATCATGACAAAATTAGGTGAAAATATCCCACATATTATCGATGCAGCTGTAGATTTTATGGCATCAAGCCAGGCATTTCGTGAGTATCTGAAAAAACTTCCCCCTGATAACACAATACCGCCAGATCTTACTGATGAGCACGTACCGTTATATATACGAAGGCTGGAATACTATCGACTGCTTTATCGACCAAAGCAGACAGAATCATATTGGAAAAAACGGTGAACGGTTCGCGAAATCCTTTCGCGCTCCGTGAGGCGTTGGACAAACGAAGCGCGTCAGTTTTTCCGGCTCTTACCCGTGACAGGTTTCTCCGCCAGTTTATCTTCCAGTGTCACAACTTTCTGATACACCGCCGCTGTGGCGTTGTAGTTCCTGTCGAGTATTGTTTTCATTCCCCATCCGAGCACACAGAACATAACCAGAAAAGCCACTGACACCCCACCCAGCCATTTCCAGCTATACCCTTTAAGGGTGTTGTATTCCTGCACGATATTGCTGTGAATTGTCGCAATATCCCTGTTCAGGGCATCCGCGTTTACCTTCATGTTTGCGACTGACTCTTCCAGCCGCTGAAAATCATGGCTGATGCGCTCACCTATCAGCCCTGCCACGTCCAGCTTCTGCA
>NZ_PTRE01000112.1 GCF_002965065.1 Escherichia sp. MOD1-EC7003 | reverse complement strand
CTCTATGCCAGTTGCAGCCTAAGAAGTGGGAAGCCTCGCCGTTTACGGCGGGGAGCAGTCACTGTGAATCATATGTATCAACGCAATGGATAAACAATGACGTGTATAATTTGGGCCAGTTAGCTGGCCCTTTTTACTGCTTTCTGTAACGCTAAGTCTTTTTTCAAACTTGCATTTTTGTAAATTTGTGCTTCATGCACACTCTTTCCCCACACTTTTTCCCTTTGCTGTGGTCTACTTATTCACGCGTGTAGATTTTACTTATCTGACTACCTCCGCACTTTTCCCCTGCCGGGCCTTAAAAGCCACTAAGCAGGGTGTTATCACCTGTTTGTCCAGGGTTTGTTTGCATGAGATACATCAAATCGATTACACAGCAGAAGCTGAGCTTTTTGCTTGCAATCTATATTGGCCTTTTTATGAATGGCGCGGTTTTTTACCGCCGCTTCGGCAGCTATGCGCACGATTTTACTGTCTGGAAAGGCGTTTCTGCGGTTGTTGAACTGGCTGCCACCGTGCTGGCGACTTTCTTTTTACTGCGTCTGCTTTCGCTGTTTGGCCGCCGTAGCTGGCGTATACTGGCGTCGCTGGTGGTGCTCTTTTCTGCAGGTGCCAGCTATTACATGACCTTTCTTAATGTGGTCATTGGTTATGGCATCATCGCATCTGTCATGACCACGGATATCGACCTGTCAAAAGAAGTTGTTGGTCTGAACTTTATTCTCTGGTTAATCGCCGTTAGCGCGTTGCCTCTTATCCTTATCTGGAATAACCGCTGTCGCCACACTTTGCTCCACCAACTGAGAACCCCAGGGCAGCGTACTCGTAGTCTGGCGGTCGTTGTACTGGCGGGGATTATGGTTTGGGCACCGATTCGTTTGCTGGATATCCAGCAGAAGAAAGTGGAGAGGGCGACCGGCGTTGATTTACCCAGCTATGGCGGCGTTGTCGCGAACTCTTATCTGCCATCAAACTGGCTTTCGGCATTGGGGTTGTATGCCTGGGCGCGGGTCGATGAATCTTCCGATAACAATTCTCTCCTTAATCCGGTGAAGAAGTTTACGTATCAGGCTCCGCAAAACGTTGATGATACTTATGTCGTTTTCATTATTGGTGAAACCACGCGTTGGGATCATATGGGCATCTTCGGCTATGAGCGTAACACCACGCCGAAGCTGGCTCAGGAGAAAAATCTGGCGGCGTTCCGAGGCTATTCTTGTGACACGGCAACCAAACTTTCTCTGCGTTGCATGTTTGTCCGTCAGGGGGGCGCGGAAGATAATCCGCAGCGCACATTAAAAGAACAGAACATTTTTGCGGTGCTGAAGCAGTTAGGATTCAGTTCTGATCTCTACGCTATGCAAAGCGAAATGTGGTTTTACAGCAATACGATGGCAGACAACATTGCTTATCGTGAGCAGATTGGTGCGGAGCCACGTAACCGCGACAAGTCGGTAGATGATATGTTACTGGTAGACGAAATGCAGCAATCGCTGGGGCGCAATCCGGATGGTAAGCATCTGATTATTCTGCATACCAAAGGTTCGCACTTTAACTACACCCAGCGTTACCCGCGCAGCTTCGCGCAGTGGAAGCCGGAGTGTGTTGGCGTTGATAGCGGCTGTACCAAAGCGCAGATGATCAACTCCTACGACAACTCGGTGACCTATGTGGATCACTTTATTGCCAGCGTGATTGATCAGGTTCGCGATAAGAAAGCGGTTGTGTTCTACGCCGCTGACCACGGTGAGTCAATAAACGAACGCGAGCACCTGCATGGCACGCCGCGTGAACTGGCACCACCGGAGCAGTTCCGCGTACCGATGATGGTCTGGATGTCGGATAAATATCTGGAAAATCCGGCCAATGCTCAGGCATTTGCGCAGTTGAAAAAAGAAGCTGACATGAAAGTACCGCGCCGTCACGTAGAGCTGTACGACACCATCATGGGCTGTCTTGGCTATACTTCACCGGATGGTGGAATTAACGAAAACAACAACTGGTGTCACATCCCGCAGGCGAAAGAGGTCGTGGCTAACTAAGAGGCCTGCTGACTTTCTCGCCGATCAAAAGGCATTTTGCTATTAAGGGATTGACGGGGGCATATCTGAGCAGTAAGATGCGCCCCGCATTCGGTGATTGGCGCAGCCTGGTAGCGCACTTCGTTCGGGACGAAGGGGTCGGAGGTTCGAATCCTCTATCACCGACCAATTTAGAAAAACCAGCCTACGGGCTGGTTTTTTGCATTCTGCGGTCTGAAGAGGATGAGAACCTCCGGGGGCAGGGAGGTTCGACTCGAGCGAAGCGAGAGAACGTTGCGCCAGCAACGGCCCGTAGGGCGAGCCACGCAGTGGCGAGTAATCCTCTATCACCGACCAATTTAGAAAAACCAGCCTGCGGGCTGGTTTTTTGCTTTCTGCGGTCTGAAGAGGATGAGAACCTCCGGGGGCAGGGAGGTTCGACTCGAGCGAAGCGAGAGAACGTTGCGCCAGCAACGGCCCGCAGGGCGAGCCACGCAGTGGCGAGTAATCCTCTATCACCGACCAATTTAGAACGTAGGCCTGATAAGACGCGGTAGCGTCGCATCAGGCAATGGCACCGCACTTATTGTCGGATGCGACATGAACGCCTTATCCGATCTACACACCACGCATTTCACTATCAAAACTGCACCTTATATCTCACTATCCATTAACGGATTTGTGACAGAAACCATTGTCTTTTTTTATCTTTGCTTAAATCTTTTTTTGCGTTACTTATGGCTGGCGCTGGCATTTTCCGCTGTGCGTTTTAGCGTTCATGGTATTAATCGCTCAGATATCCACCTTTTCCTCAGATTTTTTTCATTAAATGCATAAAATTTAATCACCAATTGTTGCTAAATATTAAGCTGATTGTTCTGGTTATGCTGGCGTAGCACAAATTTCTCTGCTGCAAATAGTTGTTTGAAGTTTTTTTAATCTTTGTTTGTGGATTCTCACCGTTGGTGTAAATCCCGGTTGGCTGTATTGACGTTTTCACATTCTGTTGACAGATTGTAGGTAACGAGGGGCATTTTATGGAGGAACCGCACTGTTACACTGATGTTAATTAGTACGGACCCCCCACCTCATCACGTTGACCCGACCGGGCAAAAAACAAAAAAGGTCAGGCAGCGGCAACCCACTGCAAAGGGTTAAAACAACAAACATCACAATTGGAGCACAATAATGCGTATTTCCTTGAAAAAGTCAGGGATGCTGAAGCTTGGTCTCAGCCTGGTGGCTATGACCGTCGCAGCAAGTGTTCAGGCTAAAACTCTGGTTTATTGCTCAGAAGGATCTCCGGAAGGGTTTAACCCGCAGCTGTTTACCTCCGGCACCACCTATGACGCCTCTTCCGTACCGCTTTATAACCGCCTGGTTGAATTTAAAATCGGCACCACTGAAGTGATTCCGGGCCTTGCTGAAAAGTGGGAAGTCAGCGAAGACGGTAAAACCTATACCTTCCATCTGCGTAAAGGTGTGAAGTGGCACGACAATAAAGAATTCAAACCGACGCGCGAACTGAACGCCGATGACGTGGTGTTCTCGTTCGATCGTCAGAAAAACGCGCAAAACCCGTACCATAAAGTTTCTGGCGGTAGCTACGAATACTTCGAAGGTATGGGTTTGCCAGAGCTGATCAGCGAAGTGAAAAAGGTGGACGACAACACCGTTCAGTTCGTGCTGACTCGCCCGGAAGCGCCATTCCTTGCTGACCTGGCAATGGACTTCGCCTCTATTCTGTCAAAAGAATATGCTGACGCGATGATGAAAGCCGGTACGCCGGAAAAACTGGACCTCAACCCCATCGGCACCGGCCCATTCCAGTTACAGCAATACCAGAAAGATTCCCGTATTCGCTACAAAGCGTTTGATGGCTACTGGGGCACCAAACCGAAGATTGACACGCTGGTCTTCTCGATTACTCCTGACGCTTCCGTGCGTTACGCGAAATTGCAGAAGAATGAATGCCAGGTGATGCCGTTCCCGAACCCGGCAGACATCGCGCGCATGAAGCAGGATAAATCCATCAACCTGATGGAAATGCCGGGGCTAAACGTCGGCTATCTCTCCTATAACGTGCAGAAAAAACCGCTGGATGACGTGAAAGTTCGCCAGGCACTGACCTACGCGGTGAACAAAGACGCGATCATCAAAGCGGTTTATCAGGGCGCGGGCGTGGCAGCGAAAAACCTGATCCCGCCAACCATGTGGGGCTATAACGACGACGTTCAGGACTACACCTACGATCCTGAAAAAGCGAAAGCCTTGCTGAAAGAAGCCGGTCTGGAAAAAGGCTTCTCCATCGACCTGTGGGCAATGCCGGTACAACGTCCGTATAACCCGAACGCACGCCGCATGGCAGAGATGATTCAGGCTGACTGGGCGAAAGTGGGCGTGCAGGCCAAAATCGTCACCTACGAATGGGGTGAGTACCTCAAGCGTGCGAAAGATGGCGAGCACCAGACGGTAATGATGGGCTGGACTGGCGACAACGGGGATCCGGATAACTTCTTCGCCACTCTGTTCAGCTGCGCCGCCTCTGAACAAGGCTCCAATTACTCAAAATGGTGCTACAAACCGTTTGAAGATCTGATTCAACCGGCGCGTGCTACCGACGACCACAACAAGCGTGTTGAACTGTACAAGCAAGCACAGGTCGTGATGCACGATCAGGCTCCGGCACTGATCATCGCTCACTCCACCGTGTTTGAACCGGTACGCAAAGAAGTTAAAGGCTATGTGGTTGATCCACTGGGCAAGCATCACTTCGAAAACGTCTCTATCGAATAATTAAAAGCCATACCCGATGGTGCTGTGCCTCTGTGCGCAGCGCCATCCGGCAGCAATACTTCATTTTCTGTCCGACCTGGGCGGGAACTGATTTGTGAGCAATACAGACACGCAGTTCCAGGCTGCGGGTCATTACAGAGAATTCGGGTTATGTTGCAGTTTATTCTCCGACGTTTGGGACTCGTCATCCCCACGTTTATCGGTATTACCCTTCTCACATTTGCCTTTATCCACATGATCCCGGGCGATCCGGTGATGATCATGGCGGGCGAACGTGGGATCTCCCCAGAGCGTCACGCACAGTTGCTGGCAGAACTCGGCTTAGATAAACCGATGTGGCAGCAATACCTCCATTACATTTGGGGCGTTATGCACGGTGATCTGGGCATTTCGATGAAAAGCCGCATCCCGGTTTGGGAAGAGTTCGTGCCACGCTTCCAGGCCACGCTGGAACTTGGCGTCTGCGCGATGATTTTTGCGACCGCGGTCGGTATTCCGGTTGGTGTGCTGGCGGCGGTTAAACGCGGTTCTATTTTCGATCACGCGGCGGTTGGCCTGGCGCTGACCGGCTACTCGATGCCGATTTTCTGGTGGGGCATGATGCTGATCATGCTGGTTTCAGTACACTGGAACCTGACGCCCGTCTCCGGTCGCGTGAGCGATATGGTATTCCTCGATGACTCCAATCCGTTAACCGGTTTTATGCTGATCGACACCGCCATCTGGGGCGAAGACGGCAACTTTATCGATGCCGTCGCCCATATGATCCTGCCCGCGATTGTGCTGGGTACTATCCCGCTGGCGGTCATTGTACGTATGACGCGTTCGTCGATGCTGGAAGTGCTGGGGGAAGATTACATTCGCACCGCGCGTGCCAAAGGTCTTACCCGTATGCGGGTGATTATCGTCCATGCGCTGCGTAACGCCATGCTGCCGGTGGTGACCGTTATCGGCCTTCAGGTGGGAACATTGTTGGCGGGGGCGATTCTGACCGAAACCATCTTCTCGTGGCCCGGCCTTGGGCGTTGGTTGATTGACGCACTGCAACGCCGCGATTATCCGGTAGTGCAGGGCGGCGTATTGCTGGTGGCGACGATGATTATCCTCGTCAACCTGTTGGTCGATCTGCTGTACGGCGTGGTGAACCCGCGTATTCGTCATAAGAAGTAAGGGAGCATCATGTCACAGGTTACTGAAAATAAAGTGATTAGCGCACCGGTGCCGATGACCCCGTTACAGGAGTTCTGGCATTATTTTAAACGCAACAAAGGCGCGGTTGTCGGGCTGGTTTACGTCGTTATCGTGCTGTTTATCGCGATCTTTGCCAACTGGATTGCGCCGTATAACCCGGCAGAACAGTTCCGCGATGCACTGCTTGCCCCGCCAGCCTGGCAGGAAGGCGGCAGCATGGCGCACTTGCTGGGCACGGATGACGTTGGCCGTGATGTGCTGTCGCGTCTGATGTATGGCGCACGGTTGTCGCTGCTGGTGGGCTGCCTGGTGGTGGTGTTGTCGCTGATTATGGGCGTCATTCTCGGCCTGATCGCCGGTTACTTCGGTGGCCTGGTCGATAACATCATCATGCGCGTCGTTGACATCATGCTGGCGCTGCCAAGCCTGCTGCTGGCGCTGGTGCTGGTGGCGATCTTCGGTCCGTCGATTGGTAACGCCGCGCTGGCGCTGACCTTTGTCGCCCTACCACACTATGTGCGCTTAACCCGTGCTGCCGTGCTGGTGGAGGTGAACCGCGATTACGTCACTGCTTCTCGTGTGGCGGGCGCTGGCGCGATGCGCCAGATGTTCGTCAATATCTTCCCGAACTGCCTTGCGCCGCTGATCGTTCAGGCGTCGCTCGGTTTCTCTAACGCCATTCTCGATATGGCCGCCCTTGGCTTCCTTGGTATGGGGGCACAGCCGCCAACGCCGGAGTGGGGCACCATGCTCTCTGATGTGTTGCAGTTCGCGCAAAGCGCCTGGTGGGTCGTAACCTTCCCCGGTCTGGCGATCCTGCTGACGGTGCTGGCATTTAACCTGATGGGTGACGGTCTGCGTGACGCGCTCGATCCCAAACTGAAGCAGTAAGAGGTTCGAGATGGCGTTATTAAATGTAGATAAATTATCGGTGCATTTTGGCGACGAAAGCACACCGTTCCGCGCCGTAGACCGCATCAGCTACAGCGTAAAAGAGGGCGAAGTGGTCGGGATTGTGGGAGAGTCTGGCTCCGGTAAGTCGGTTAGTTCACTGGCGATTATGGGGCTGATTGATTACCCAGGCCGCGTGATGGCAGAAAAGCTGGAGTTTAACGGTCAGGATTTGCAGCGTATTTCGGAAAAAGAGCGCCGTAGCCTGGTGGGTGCCGAAGTGGCGATGATCTTCCAGGACCCGATGACCAGCCTCAATCCGTGTTACACCGTGGGTTTCCAGATTATGGAAGCGATTAAGGTGCATCAGGGCGGTAATAAGAGCACTCGTCGTCAGCGGGCGATTGACCTGCTGAATCAGGTCGGTATTCCTGATCCGGCGTCACGTTTAGATGTTTACCCGCATCAGCTTTCCGGCGGCATGAGTCAACGTGTGATGATCGCCATGGCAATTGCCTGTCGGCCAAAACTGCTGATTGCCGATGAACCGACGACGGCGCTGGACGTGACCATTCAGGCACAAATCATCGAACTGCTGCTGGAGTTGCAGCAGAAAGAGAACATGGCGCTGGTGTTGATCACTCATGACCTGGCGCTGGTGGCAGAAGCGGCACATAAAATCATCGTGATGTATGCCGGTCAGGTAGTCGAAACGGGCGATGCGCACGCCATCTTCCATGCGCCACGTCATCCGTATACTCAGGCATTGCTGCGTGCGCTGCCGGAATTTGCACAGGACAAAGAGCGTCTGGCATCGTTGTCTGGCGTCGTTCCCGGTAAGTACGATCGCCCGAACGGTTGCCTGCTTAACCCGCGCTGCCCCTATGCGACAGACAGATGCCGCGCTGAAGAACCGGCGCTGAATATGCTCGCTGACGGGCGTCAGTCTAAATGCCACTACCCACTTGATGATGCCGGGAGGCCCACATTATGAGTACGCAAGAGGCCACCTCGCAACAACCGCTGTTGCAGGCTATCGACCTGAAAAAACATTACCCGGTGAAGAAAGGCATGTTCGCGCCGGAACGTCTGGTGAAGGCACTGGATGGCGTTTCGTTTAATCTTGAACGTGGCAAAACGCTGGCGGTGGTAGGTGAATCTGGCTGCGGTAAATCGACCCTCGGTCGACTGCTGACGATGATTGAAACGCCCACCGGCGGCGAGCTGTATTATCAGGGGCAGGATCTGCTCAAGCACGATCCGCAGGCGCAGAAGCTGCGTCGGCAGAAAATCCAGATCGTCTTCCAGAACCCCTATGGCTCGTTGAATCCGCGTAAAAAAGTCGGGCAAATTCTCGAAGAGCCGCTGCTGATTAACACCCGCTTAAGCAAAGAACAGCGTCGGGAAAAAGCGTTGTCGATGATGGCGAAAGTCGGCCTGAAAACCGAACATTACGACCGCTATCCGCATATGTTTTCCGGTGGCCAGCGTCAGCGTATCGCCATCGCCCGCGGTCTGATGCTCGACCCGGATGTGGTGATCGCCGATGAACCAGTTTCCGCGCTGGACGTCTCGGTGCGTGCGCAGGTGCTCAACCTGATGATGGATTTACAGCAGGAACTGGGACTGTCTTATGTCTTTATCTCGCACGATCTGTCGGTGGTCGAACACATTGCGGATGAAGTGATGGTGATGTACCTGGGCCGCTGCGTGGAGAAAGGAACGAAGGACCAAATCTTCAATAACCCGCGTCATCCGTACACTCAGGCGCTGCTCTCCGCGACGCCGCGCCTGAACCCGGACGATCGCCGCGAGCGCATTAAGCTCACCGGTGAACTGCCAAGCCCGCTGAATCCACCGCCGGGCTGCGCCTTCAACGCGCGCTGTCGTCGGCGCTTCGGCCCCTGCACCCAGTTGCAGCCGCAGCTAAAAGACTACGGCGGTCAACGGGTCGCCTGTTTTGCTGTTGATCAGGATGAAAATCCGCAGCGTTAACTCACAAAACCGGGGCCATTCGCTCCGGTTTACTCAATCAGCTTCAACAGTGGCGACAAGCATAGCAAAATGCCGTAAAGCAGAATCAGCCAGGCTTTAAACCCGCGAAGTTTTTCCAGTTGTGCGACTTTATAGATCAGGAAAAACGGAATGAGGCACGACACAATGCCATATAACGGGCTTCCCAATTGAAAGAACACCAGCACCGATACACGAAACGAAACCCAAATCGTCAACGTAATGACAATAAAAGCGCAGATCGCCAGAGTCAGCATGCGTGAGTTAATTTTCTTGGTATCAATAATTCGGCTTAACAGATTGAGAATAATGCCTTTAATGGCCTCGTGGAAACCGAGATAAATGCCAAAGAATGCGGTCAGTACGGCAAAGATATTCAGCACTGTCGAGGTGATATGAATGATATGCCCAGGGATCACCTGTGCGGCCAGTGCCAGTGCTGAGATATTTTGTTCAAATGCAGAAACGGCTTCTTCGTGGCTAATTGAGAAGGTAAACGAAAAGGCAAAAAACAGGATCACCGCGATGAGCGTGATATAGCTAATCCGATGGGTACGCAGCGCGAGCCGAGTTGCCAGTACTTTATCCGCTTCCCGTTTACGATAGGCAATATTCATCGGGTTAAGCACCTGAATAAATACCGCAGAAAAGAAGCAAAATGGAATGGTAAGCAGGACATCGCGGAAGAAAACAGAGGCTTGCGGGAAGGCGGTTATATTGGCGAAATTCCAGTGCGGGATCATCGCAAAACCGAACAGGACAATAATCCCTACTTTGACCACTACCATTGGCCCGGAAATCTTAAACAATAATCGCTCGCCACCGGACGCAATCGCCACCAGTACCGCGAAAATAGCCACTTTATAGACCAGGGATTGTGAAAGATCGGTATCAGTTAAACCGAAGGTTTTCAGGTACGAAGCGCTGTCGAAAACCACGGAGAGAGAGTAGATAAAAATCCCGTGGATAATCATCAAAAAGTAGATAACCCCGAGAAAAATTCCCCAGTTCCTCCCCAGGTAATGGCTGATAATATCGGTATAGTCGTTACAGGAATCGCTTTCAGAAAGGGTTTTTAAATAAATATCCTGCACTACCCAGGTGGCAGGATAAGCAATAATCGCGGCGGTAATAAATACCCAAATTCCCTTCAAGCCAATTTGTACTGGCATTAGTACGGTTCCGGCACCAATCGCCATGCCTATGCATAATAAAACCCAGCCGAAGTCGTAGCGTGTAAATGGCAATTTCTGATCGTGTTTCGGTAGTGTGTTGTGCTGCATAAAGTCCTGTCCAGAAAGAAGTCGGCCTCGCAAAAATGAATAAACCCAGTTTCTCTTGCGCAACAGGTGGAGAAGTCGAATACGCAGTAAGTAAAAAATGAGGCAACAGATTCACTGGGGAGGTCGCGAGGGGCGCAATTCTACAAAATTGCGTATTTCACTACTAGTCTGGAATTAACCCGGATATGAACTGCAACCAACACAACTCAAGAATGGCCGCGAAACGTTGTCATTACAACACAGGCGGCTCTATGACGCTCGCCAAACGGGGCATGGCCTTCTGGCATGATTTAGCTGCTCCGGTCATTGCTGGCATTCTTGCCAGTCTGAGCGTGAACTGGCTGAATAAGCGGAAGTAACGTGTCCTGCGGGCGTCAGGCTGCCGTAATGGCAATTTGCGCCCGGACTAGGCCGCAGGGGTAAAACTCTGCGGCCTTTTTCGTGTGCGCCGGGCATGGCGCGTAGCGCCGTGACTGGCGCTGTTCTTCAACTGTGGTGGCTGAA
>NZ_PTRE01000111.1 GCF_002965065.1 Escherichia sp. MOD1-EC7003 | reverse complement strand
CATGACAAAGTCATCGGGCATTATCTGAACATAAAACACTATCAATGAGTTGGAGTCATTACCCTTGCTGCCATCATCAGGAGTGATAAAGCCAAAACCTTTATCTGCGTTAAACCATTTTACTAAACCAGTCATTTTATTAGACATATTTTACTTCCTTCATTTTGGGCCTTTCGGCAAACAGGGCTTTAATACAGAAACTACTTAGTGTTCAGGAGAGAGACTCAAAAGAAGGGGATAATGCCTGATAATGAGAACTGCTTTAGTAAACTACTTTGTATGCTGTCTGTCTTTCAAACCGACGCAGATATTAACGCATATTAATTGCGATTAAGCAAATTTTATTTTAGCCGTCCGGCGGTCTTAAATATCGCTGGCTTTATTTTATTAACTCCGTATAGTGCAACGCAGTATTTTCAGTAAGGAATTTGTTTGTCCCGTAAAATGACAGGAATTGTCAAAACCTTTGATCGCAAAAGCGGCAAAGGATTCATTATCCCCTCCGACGGTCGTAAAGAAGTCCTGGTCCATATTTCCGCATTTACTCCCCGCGACGCAGAAGTGCTTATACCAGGATTATGCGTGGAGTTCTGCCGCGTAAATGGCCTGCGTGGCCCAACAGCGGCAAATGTTTATCTCTCTTAATATGATTCGGCTTGTTTAACGCTGACTTTTTTATTGGAATAGTTTAATAGTTAATATCTAACATTATAACACAAGTTACTTTTTCACCAGAAAGCAAATTCATTTAACCGAATATCTCTGCATAAAATAGTTATAAATGCTACTTAACGGTTGGTTATAATACCACTCGAAACTATACCACCATTAATAGTTAATCAATTTCTTAGCAATTTTCTTATCTTTGATTTGTATTTTGCTAAGATTTATCTTATGCTCACAAGTCGTATTTCAAGAGGGAAATTGTTAACAATCTTATATTTCCCTCTGCGCGCCTTTCCCACTCTCGGTATATTGCGCCGACGGTATATGGAAAGGGTGATTTCATGAGGTTGTTATACTCAAAGTAGACAATCCTGATCTCAAGCGTACGTATTGTCCATGCGATGAATAAAGGAAAAGTTATGAAACACAAGCTTTCTGCAATCCTTATGGCCTTCATGTTGACGACACCAGCTGCGTTTGCTGCTCCTGAAACAGCAAACGCAGCCGGGGCAACGACGGGTACAACTGGCACCACAGCGACCACTACTGGCGTAACCACAACTGCTGTGACCACTGGCGGTTTAGCCGCTGGCGCTATCGGCACGGCGACGGTTGTCGGTGTGGCAACGGCTGTTGGTGCGGCGACGTTGGCAGTAGTCGCAGCAAATGACAGTGGCGATGGTGGTTCTCATAACACCTCAACCACCACGTCCACTACGCCCTAATTCTGCTTTAACGCGTCGAAATTAAAGTTAAATAATACCCGGTTTCGATATTCGTACCGGGCTTTAGAGATTTGCATTTTTTTAATTAATCTTTCAAGGATTAAAGGTGCGCCCTCTTATTTTATCGATTTTCGCACTATTTCTTGCGGGATGTACGTACAGCCAGCAAAGTATGGTCGATACATTTCGTGCCAGCCTTTTCGATAATCAGGATATCACCGTAGCGGATCAGCAGATCCAAGCGTTACCTTATTCCACGATGTATTTACGCCTTAATGAAGGGCAACGAATCTTTGTGGTACTGGGATATATAGAACAAGAACAAAGCAAATGGTTATCCCAGGATAACGCCATGCTGGTTACCCACAATGGACGTCTTTTAAAAACTGTCAAACTTAATAATAACCTGTTGGAAGTGACAAATTCCGGGCAGGACCCTCTGCGTAACGCGCTGGCATTAAAAGATGGCAGCCGCTGGACGCGCGATATTCTCTGGAGTGAAGATAACCATTTTCGTTCTGCGACTCTGAGTTCCACTTTTTCCTTTGCTGGATTAGAGACGCTGAATATTGCGGGTCGCGATGTGCTGTGTAATGTCTGGCAGGAAGAGGTGACTTCCACGCTGCCAGAAAAACAGTGGCAAAACACATTTTGGGTCGATTCGGCTACTGGTCAGGTTCGTCAAAGTCGGCAAATGTTAGGCGCAGGGGTTATTCCCGTAGAAATGACGTTTCTTAAACCCGCACCATGAATAAATTACAGTCATATTTCATTGCCAGCGTACTTTACATAATGACACCCCATGCCTTTGCGCAAGGAACGGTGACTATTTATCTGCCAGGCGAACAACAGACACTTTCCGTTGGCCCCGTGGAGAATGTTGTTCAGTTGGTGACACAACCGCAACTGCGCGATCGCCTGTGGTGGCCGGGTGCCCTGCTGACCGACTCCGCGGCGAAAGCTAAAGCGCTTAAGGACTACCAACATGTCATGGCACAGCTTGCTTCCTGGGAAGCAGAAGCTGATGACGATGTGGCGGCAACGATTAAATTCGTGCGCCAGCAGTTACTCAATCTCAATATCACTGGTCGCTTACCGCTCAAACTGGACCCTGATTTTGTGCGAGTCGATGAGAACAGCAATCCCCCGCTGATCGGTGACTATGCGCTCTTTACCGTACAGCGTCCGGCGACTATCACTCTGCTGGGTGCGGTTTCTGGGGCCAGGCGATTGCCCTGGCAGGCAGGCCGTAGCGTTACCGATTATCTGCAAGATCACCCCCGTCTTGCAGGCGCGGACAAGAATAACGTTATCGTGATTACGCCTGAGGGGGAGACTGTCGTCGCTCCTGTTGCCCTGTGGAATAAAAGACATGTGGAACCACCGCCAGGCAGCCAGCTTTGGTTGGGCTTTTCTGCGCATGTGCTGCCCGAAAAATATGCTGATTTAAATGACCAGATTGTGTCTGTTTTAACGCAACGTGTTCCTGACTGATGAAGAAGAACTCTTATCTTTTAAGCTGCCTGGCCATTGCCGTCTCCAGTGCCTGTCATGCTGAAGTATTAACCTACCCGGATCCGCTGGGCTCGTCGCAATCAGACTTTGGCGGCACAGGATTGTTGCAGATGCCAAATGCGCGCATCGCACCGGAAGGGGAATTCAGCGTCAACTACCGGGATAACGATCAATACCGTTTCTACTCCACCTCCGTGGCACTGTTCCCATGGCTGGAAGGCACCATTCGTTATACGGATGTGCGCACGCGCAAATATAGCCAATGGGAAGATTTCAGCGGCGATCAGTCATACAAAGATAAATCATTCGATTTTAAACTTCGCCTGTGGGAAGAAGGTTACTGGCTACCGCAAGTGGCGTTTGGTAAACGTGATATTGCTGGTACGGGTCTGTTTGACGGTGAGTATCTGGTGGCCAGCAAGCAAGCGGGGCCATTTGATTTCACTCTCGGGATGGCATGGGGCTACGCCGGTAATGCGGGCAATATTACCAATCCATTTTGCCGGATGAGCGATAAATATTGTCATCGCGCAGAGTCTCACGATGCAGGCGATATCAGTTTTAGCGATATCTTTCGTGGCCCGGCTTCCATCTTTGGCGGCATTGAATATCAAACGCCGTGGAATCCCCTGCGTCTGAAACTCGAATACGACGGCAACAATTACCAGAATGATTTCGCTGGCAAACTGCCTCAGGCAAGCCATTTCAATGTCGGTGCAGTTTATCGCGCTGCCAGCTGGGCAGACCTCAACCTGAGTTATGAACGCGGTAACACGTTGATGTTTGGTTTCACTTTACGGACCAATTTCAACGATCTGCGCCCTGCCCTGAGCGATACGCCAAAACCGGCCTGGCAGCCTGCGCCAGAGTCTGAAGGTTTGCAGTACACCACGGTAGCGAACCAACTTACCGCGCTGAAGTATAACGCGGGCTTTGACGCGCCAGAAATTCAGCTGCGCGATAAGACGCTGTATATGTCTGGTCAGCAATACAAATACCGTGACCCTCGCGAAGCGGTCGATCGCGCCAACCGGATTCTGGTGAATAACCTGCCGCAAGGCGTTGAGAAGATTAGTGTGACGCAAAAGCGCGAGCATATGGCGATGGTGACTACTGAAACCGACGTCGCCAGCCTGCGTAAACAGCTCGCCGGGACAGCGCCGGGTAAATCAGAGCCACTGCAACAACAACGTGTTGAAGCTGAAGATCTTTCTGCCTTTGGCCGGGGCTACCGTATTCGTGAAGATCGCTTTAGCTACTCTTTCAACCCAACGCTTTCGCAGTCGCTGGGCGGCCCGGAAGATTTCTATATGTTCCAGTTGGGGCTGATGTCCAGCGCCCGCTATTGGTTTACCGACCACCTGCTGCTTGATGGAGGTATTTTCACCAATATTTACAACAACTACGACAAGTTTAAGTCGTCGCTGTTACCCGCGGACTCGACCTTGCCCCGCGTGCGCACACATATCCGTGATTACGTTCGCAATGACGTTTATCTCAACAACTTGCAGGCGAACTACTTTGCCGACTTAGGCAATGGGTTCTATGGCCAGGTGTATGGCGGTTATCTGGAGACGATGTATGCCGGTGTCGGTTCCGAGCTGCTTTATCGCCCGCTCGATGCCAGCTGGGCGCTGGGTGTGGACGTTAACTACGTGAAGCAGCGTGACTGGGACAACATGATGCGCTTCACCGATTATTCCACGCCAACAGGTTTCGTGACGGCTTACTGGAACCCACCGACGCTCAATGGCGTACTGATGAAACTCAGTGTTGGGCAATATCTGGCAAAAGATAAAGGGGCAACGATCGACGTCGCCAAACGCTTTGACAGCGGTGTGGCAGTAGGGATATGGGCGGCAATCAGTAACGTATCAAAAGATGACTACGGCGAAGGCGGCTTTAGTAAAGGGTTTTATATCTCGATTCCGTTCGACTTGATGACCATTGGACCTAACCGCAACCGCGCGGTGGTTTCGTGGACACCATTGACGCGTGATGGTGGACAAATGCTGTCACGCAAATACCAGCTCTATCCAATGACGGCAGAGCGAGAAGTACCGGTTGGACAATAACCTGAAGTAATTCATAACATTACATTGACTGATAAATATAAACCGATGAAAAAGAACATTTTTAAGTTTTCGGTACTGACATTGGCTGTTCTGTCTTTGACAGCATGTACCCTTGTTCCGGGTCAGAATTTATCGACCGGTAATAAGGATGTCATTGAGCTACCTGACAATCAGTATGACCTGGACAAAATGGTCAACATCTATCCCGTCACGCCTGGATTGATTGATCAGCTGCGCGCCAAACCGATTATGTCGCAGGCTAACCCGGAGCTAGAGCAGCAAATCGCGAACTATGAGTATCGCATCGGCATTGGCGATGTATTGATGGTAACGGTCTGGGATCACCCGGAACTAACCACACCCGCGGGACAATATCGTAGCGCCAGTGATACCGGCAACTGGGTTAACGCCGATGGTGCGATTTTTTACCCCTATATTGGTCGCCTGAAAGTGGCGGGCAAAACCCTCACTCAGGTACGCGATGAAATTACCGCGCGCCTCGATTCAGTCATTGAAAGCCCGCAGGTCGATGTCAGCGTCGCGGCGTTCCGCTCGCAAAAAGCGTACGTCACCGGCGAAGTCAGCAAATCTGGTCAGCAGCCGATTACCAATATTCCGCTGACCATCATGGATGCGATTAACGCTGCGGGCGGTCTGACCGCAGATGCAGACTGGCGCAACGTGGTGCTCACTCAGAATGGCGTAAAGACCAAAGTGAACCTCTACGCCCTGATGCAACGTGGCGACTTGCGCCAGAACAAACTGCTGCACCCGGGCGATATTTTATTTATTCCGCGCAACGATGATCTGAAAGTCTTCGTGATGGGTGAAGTGGGTAAACAGAGCACGCTGAAAATGGACCGCAGTGGTATGACCCTGGCAGAAGCGCTGGGTAACGCTGAGGGTATGAATCAGGATGTCGCCGATGCGACGGGAATTTTTGTTATTCGCGCAACACAAAACAAGCAGAATGGCAAAATCGCCAATATTTATCAGCTGAATGCGAAGGACGCATCGGCAATGATACTCGGAACGGAATTCCAGCTTGAACCTTACGACATTGTTTATGTCACGACTGCGCCGCTGGCTCGTTGGAACCGTGTGATTTCTCTGCTGGTACCGACGATTTCCGGGGTGCATGACCTGACAGAGACTTCACGGTGGATTCAAACATGGCCCAACTAAAATTTAACTCAATCCTGGTGGTTTGTACCGGCAACATTTGCCGTTCGCCCATTGGCGAACGCTTGCTGCGTAAACGTCTGCCAGGCGTAAAAGTCAAATCGGCAGGTGTTCATGGTCTGGAAAAACACCCTGCAGATGCGACAGCGGCAAATGTTGCTGCTAATCATGGCGTATCTCTTGAAGGGCATGCCGGACGTAAGCTCACTGCTGAGATGGCACGAAATTACGATCTGATTCTGGCAATGGAGTCAGAGCATATTGCTCAGGTTACCGCAATCGCTCCCGAGGCCCGCGGGAAGACAATGCTGTTTGGGCAATGGCTGGAACAGAAGGAGATCCCGGATCCCTATCGTAAAAGCCAGGACGCATTTGAACATGTTTACGGTATGTTGGAGCGCGCCAGTCAGGAATGGGCGAAGCGCCTCAGCCGGTAATTTGAGTTTATAAAATACGATGACAACTAAAAATATGAATACGCCACCAGGTAGCTCTCAAGAAAATGAGAGCTACCTGCTTCGTCTGGTCGGCGAGTTATGGGATCACCGTAAGTTTATTATCAGTGTGACTGCGTTATTCACGCTGATCGCTGTCGCTTACTCGCTGTTAAGCACGCCAATTTATCAGGCAGATACGCTGGTCCAGGTTGAGCAGAAACAGGGCAACGCCATTCTCAGCGGTCTGAGCGACATGATCCCTAACTCATCGCCCGAGTCAGCACCGGAGATCCAACTGCTGCAATCACGTATGATTCTCGGTAAAACCATTGCTGAACTGAATCTGCGCGACATAGTTGAGCAGAAGTATTTTCCGATTGTTGGTCGCGGCTGGGCGAGATTAACCAAAGAGAAACCCGGTGAGCTGGCGATCAGCTGGATGCACATTCCACAACTGAATGGTCAGAATCAGCAACTGACACTCACGGTTGGGGAAAACGGCCACTATACGCTGGAAGGTGACGAGTTCACCGTCAATGGTATGGTCGGACAGCGTCTGGAAAAAGAGGGGGTTGCGCTGACTATCGCGGACATTAAGGCCAAACCAGGAACACAGTTTGTCCTGAGCCAGCATACCGAACTGGAAGCGATTAACGCGTTGCAGGAAACTTTTACCGTTAGCGAACGCAGTAAAGAAAGCGGGATGCTGGAACTTACCATGACCGGTGATGATCCCCTGTTAATTACCCATATTCTGAACAGCATTGCTAACAACTATTTGCAACAGAATATCGCTCGCCAGGCAGCGCAGGATTCACAAAGCCTTGAGTTCTTACAGCGCCAGTTGCCTGAAGTGCGCAGAGAGCTGGACCAGGCAGAAGAAAAACTCAACGTCTATCGCCAGCAGCGCGATTCGGTTGACCTTAATCTGGAAGCCAAAGCCGTTCTTGAGCAGATTGTTAACGTTGATAATCAACTCAATGAGCTAACCTTCCGCGAGGCAGAGATCTCCCAGCTGTATAAGAAAGATCACCCAACTTATCGTGCGCTGCTGGAAAAACGCCAGACGCTGGAGCAAGAACGCAAGCGCCTGAATAAGCGGGTATCGGCAATGCCCTCCACCCAACAGGAAGTGCTGCGTTTAAGCCGTGACGTAGAAGCGGGCCGTGCGGTATATCTGCAATTACTTAACCGCCAGCAGGAGTTGAATATTTCAAAATCCAGTGCGATTGGTAACGTGCGGATTATCGACCCGGCAGTCACTCAGCCGCTGCCAGTGAAACCGAAAAAAGCGTTGAATGTGGTGCTTGGTTTTATTCTTGGCCTGTTTATTTCGGTGGGTGCCGTGCTGGCGCGTGCGATGTTACGTCGTGGTGTAGAAGCACCGGAACAACTGGAAGAGCACGGCATCAGCGTTTATGCCACTATCCCGATATCCGAGTGGCTGGATAAACGTACCCGTCTGCGTAAGAAAAATTTATTTTCTAATCAGCAGCGCCACCGTACTAAAAATATCCCCTTCCTGGCGGTGGATAACCCGGCAGATTCTGCTGTGGAAGCCGTACGTGCGCTACGAACCAGTCTGCACTTCGCGATGATGGAGACTGAGAATAACATTCTGATGATCACTGGCGCGACGCCAGACAGTGGTAAAACGTTCGTCAGTTCAACTCTGGCGGCGGTGATCGCCCAGTCCGATCAAAAAGTGTTATTCATTGATGCCGACTTACGCCGAGGTTATTCGCATAACCTGTTTACCGTGAGTAATAAACATGGCTTGTCAGAATATCTGGCAGGTAAAGATGAGCTCAACAAAGTGATCCAGCCTTTTGGCAAAGGAGGCTTTGATGTGATTACTCGCGGTCAGGTGCCACCTAACCCGTCTGAACTGCTGATGCGCGATCGGATGCGTCAATTACTGGAATGGGCGAATGACCATTACGATCTGGTGATTATCGATACGCCGCCGATGCTGGCGGTGAGCGATGCGGCGGTCGTGGGGCGCTTTGTCGGCACCAGCCTGCTGGTTGCGCGTTTTGGCTTGAACACCGCCAAAGAGGTGAGCTTGTCAATGCTGCGTCTTGAGCAGGCAGGCGTCAATATTAAAGGCGCTATCATCAACGGTGTGATTAAACGCTCCAGCACCGCTTACAGTTACGGCTATAACTATTACGGTTATAGTTACTCCGAGAAAGAGTAAAACTGAAAGTAAAGTGCGCTTTGTTTAAGCCGGATGCGGCGTGAACGCCTTTTCCGGCCTACGGTTCAGGCATGTTTTACAGGCCAGATAAGCGTAGCGCATCAGGCAGTTCTTCATGTGTCAGCCTCAGAGCATTCAGGCAACTGAATGCTCTTTTTTATGCCTGACAAACTGCACGCCGGTATGCGTGCTTCATTCACTATTTGTGTAAAATCCACCAACGAACACATGCCCTGCGCGTTTCGCTCTTCACACCCTGCCGGAGTCAACTTCATCTCTCCGGCGGCGAGTTTTGGAAGCGTCCACTTGAGCTCCAGTGCGCCGCCGAGATTCGCCAGATCACCATAATAAACATGGCCCCGGTCACGTAGCCCGCCATTACGGTGTGCACAAATTTAACCTGGCTGACCGGGTTAAAGACCCGCTCGCTGAAGCTGCTCATCTCCATACGCAGGGTGTCGATATCAAAATGGTTACGTGGTTTCTGCCAGCCACTGACATACCTCGCCCAGTCGCTGCGCGGAGTCGAGCAAATCTTCTGGCGCTGCCAGCACGACGTCGGGTATTGGACAGATTTCATAACTTTCAAGTAACGGGCCTTTTAAGGTGTCCGTACAGCGTAAATGCCAGACATGGCGTAACCCCGTGGCGTTGATATAGCTTTCGCCGTAGCCAATGGTGCGAATCTGAATATTGCCAGCCCCGCACAGCCGCGAGAGAAATAACCGATCCGCCTCACTGATGGGTAATTGCGTCAGATTAATGCTGTGCGGCTGCGCGTCGGGGTTACGTACATGTGCCAGTAATTCATGAGCCAGCGGTAGGCCATTCATCAGACCATCAATGGGCGGCGGTAACAGCGAATCTGTCGGCAAGAGGTTTTGCGTTGCAGCCTGCCACAACACCAGCGGCGCGCAGCCTGCCTCCAGTTTGTCCTCCAGCAACTGTTTGCCGCGACGTCTGCGTACTCGCCATAATCCGCAGAAGATCGCCTCCTGAATTTCACTTTCACTACCATCAGCCTGCTGAATGCGCACTGACACTTCCCCTTCCCCGAGAAGCGTATTGATAAAATGACGATCGTCGGCATTGAGATTTAACAGATCGACTGCCAGCACCTCGCCCTGCGGCGGCAGGCAGTCGCTTAGTTGATGTTGCAACTCGTTTAATAGCGCAATCACCTGCCAGCTGTGAGCACATTGCTCCAGGGCCGCCATACTCGGTTCATCATTCACCTGACAGGTGATAGGCAGTGGATTCATGCTGAAACTGTCATCGTTCGGTTGCGTTCCTGGCCCCAGCAGATGGAAAAAAGTTTCGCTCATGAGGCTCGCTCCTGCTGCGGTTCGACAAGCCCGCGCATCAGGTTTATCAGTTCCACCCACGGGTGAATCCCCTTCAGCACGCCGCGATAATTACCGCCGGTAAACACTAATGTGGCGGGAAAGCGAAAGACGCCAAAGCGATCGCCGATAGCTTCGCTCTGCTCAAGGTCAGCAATCGCCACCTGCCATGTATAGTCGGGAAACTCGCGCAGTAATTCGCCAATCATTACCGGATTATCGCTGACCTCTGGCGTGCGTTTCGGGTCACAGCTTAATAACACCACGCCGTCTGGCGCTTGTGTAAGCCAGTCGTCAAGACGGGATTCACTAACCGGCGTCCAGCCGCGCGCCAGCATTCGTTGCCACAACGCATCAAATGGCGTGTCGTTGTTCATCCCTGCTCCTCCAGCGTCATCCGGTACTGGCGTAAGCGAACGCCTTCGTAATTTTCCATCGACAGACAGTCATAATTGAGACAGCGTGATTCATTAGCCGGTTGCGGCACAATTCCCCAGCAAGCCAATTGCGCCAGCGCCGCCTGTTCCGCAGCGGGCAGTTGCGCCCGCGCCAGTTCGCTCAGGCTGCCGCCGTAGTCGTCGAGCATTGCCGGTTGCAGCCCGACCAGGGCGACTTGTGCAGGCAAATGACCACGTATATCTGCCAGCGCCAGCACTTCAGAGAAACTGTTCTGGTGCAGGCTCATTTTCTTCGCGCTGAGATAAGCCGGAATACGTTCTCCGGCATACGTTCGTAGCGTTCCAGGCTCCAGCCCGTAATCAATGGCATCGAGAATCAACAGATGGCTGGCACTTTCGACATACCCCAGCAAGTTCAACCCCTGAGTACCGCCATCGACAATCTCCACTTCCTCGGGCCAGTGATAATGAGCATACAGCCGTTCGGCCACCCGCACGCCGAAGCCTTCATCGCCCCACAGCAGGTTGCCCAGCCCCATTACCACCACACATTGCTCGCTCATGAACGCTCCTTGTTACTTATTTTGCCAAATTTGTGGCTACGGTAGCCGTTAACCATGGTGGAGATCACCGTGTCGTCGGACATAATGTCTTCACGCAGCGCCATGTAAACATGACCGATCACAAACGCGCCAATCAGCCACATCCCCAGCCGATGCCAGCTGTGAATGTCCATTGAGTTGCCACCCGTCCAGTAGAAAAATTCCACCACATAACTGAACGGCGCGAAAATAGCGTACTGGCTATGTTCGCTGTACAGCGCAACGCCGGTGATGATCATAAAAACTGACATCAGGAAATAGCCGAACATCGCCGCCTGAGCGATGGGGTTATGGCCTATATCGGCACTCGGATGTTTTGCCAGAAACAGATACCAGCGGATTTCATACCACACGCCCTGCCACCAGCTTTTGCGCCATACCGGCACGATAAACAGCTCGCGGGAGTAACGATTGCCAACAAAAGCCCAGTAGATCCGCATCAGTAAGACCACGGTGAAAACCATCCCGGCGCTGATGTGAATTAACCTGATGTCGCCCATATAGAACAGATATGTCGCCTCGCCGCTGACCGAAGGCAGCGGTTTGCCGATGAAGTAACCGGTGACCATCAACACCGCCATGCATAACACCGTCAGCCAATGCCAGATTCGGACTGGCGCTTCAAAGACATAGTGGCTGACAACGTTGTCGCTTTTCTGTTGCATGATGATTCTCCTTCGCTGTTAACGCACCTGCACGGAGATCAGCTCGCTACCGTCGTCGCCCAGCACGTGTGTTGAACAAGCGAGGCACGGGTCAAAGCTGTGCAGAGTACGCAGGATCTCCAGCGGTTGCTCGGGGATCGCCATTTTGGTGTTCATCAGCGCCGCTTCATAAGCGCCAATCTGCCCTTTGGGATCGCGCGGGCTGGCGTTCCAGGTGGTCGGCACCACGCACTGGTAGAGATCAATCTTGCCATCGCGAATGGCGGCCCAGTGGCCTAACGCTCCGCGCGGTGCTTCGGTAAAACCAACACCACGGCACTCTGTCGGCCAGGTTGCAGGTTCCCATTTTTCAGTGGCGGCAGTGGCAAGATTGCCGTTTTTCAGGTTGGTCATCAGCTTGTCGAAGAAATACTGCAACTTGCCTGCGGCCCACTGAGCTTCGTGCGCGCGGCACAAAATGCGGCCCAACGTCGACTGGATGCCGGAAAGCGGCAGGCTCAACGCCGACATCATGCGATCGACCGACTCAACGGTCGCAGCATCGCCTTTGTGATAAGCGATCAATGTGCGTGCCAGCGGCCCCACCTCCATCGCGTTACCGCGCCAGCGTGGCGCTTTGATCCACGAGTAGCGTTCCTGTTCATTCAGTTGCTGAATGTTGGTGTCGCTGCCTTTGACGTTGCCTGGGTTGTACCACGGGTCGGTAATGCCATCGAAGGGATGACGCCCGACCTGATCGTTGGGATATCGATACCAGGCGTGATCGACAAACTCTTGTATTTGCTGCGGATCCACCAGATCCACTGGCAGCACATTGTTGAAGTCACCGTTGATCACCGCGCCGCCAGGCATCAACAGACTTTTCTCGCCAAAGTCGTTGGCGATATCCGGGAACGCGCCGTAACTGAGGACGCATTTATCAGAAAGGCCCGTGCCGATTTCGCTCCACGGTTTGTTGAACTGACCGATGGCTAAGGCGTCGGGGATCATCACGTTGTTAATGAAATCCGCTGTGCGGGTAATGATCGACTGTACCAGGTTCAGGCGTTCCATATTGACCGCCCCGACCGCGCCGCTTTCGTCAATGTTAATGGCGCAAGGCATCCCGCCAACAATCCAGTTTGGATGTGGGTTTTTACCGCCAAAGACCGCGTGGATTTTGACAATTTCACGCTGGAAATCGAGGGCGTCGAGATAATGGGCGAAGCCCATCAGGTTAGCTTCTGGCGGCAGTTTATACTGCGGGTGCCCCCAGTAACCGTTACGGAAGATCCCCAACTGTCCACCTTCAACAAATTTTTTCAGTCGGTTTTGTACATCGAAGAAATAGCCAGGGGATGATTTCGGCCATGAGGAGAGGCTTTGCGCCAGTTCGGAGGTTTTCCGCGGATCGGCTTTCAGCGCATCTAACACATCGATCCAGTCCATCCCGGCAAGCTGATAGAAGTGCACCAGATGATCGTGGCACCAGAGTGTTGCCAGCATAATGTTGCGGATGATATTGGCGTTGTCCGGCACTTTAATACCGATGGCATCTTCGATTGCGTAAACCGAAGCCAGGGCGTGTACGCCAGTACAGACGCCGCAGATACGTTCAACGAACGCCCACGCATCGCGCGGGTCGCGCCCTTGCAGGATGATCTCCAGCCCGCGAAACATGGTGCCGCAGGAGACAGCATTGGTGATCACATTCTGATCATTAATATTCACTTCACAGCGCATGTGGCCTTCAATGCGCGTAATCGGGTCGACCACCAGGCGGCGTCCGGCATTGTTGATGGTGTATCCCTGAGTTTCGTACTGAGTGCTCATGCCTGTTTATCCTCATTGCCCGGCTGGTGTTCGGTTTCTGTAGGTTGCTGGTTATGACGTCTGCGCTGGTCAACAGCGCTGGCGACTGCGTGCACACCAACAGCCGCTGCCACCACGCCAAGCGCGCTTAAACCGACGGTGTCGGCGGTGGAATGGGTACCCATTTGCGGAATATCGACCACGCGGCTGTAAAACGAACCGCGATCCCAGAAACCATTTTCAGAACAGCCCAGGCAGCCGTGACCAGACTGGATTGGGAAGGAAACGCCATCGTTCCAGCGAGTGGAAGAACAGGCGTTGTAGGTGGTAGGCCCTTTGCAACCCATTTTGTACAGGCAGTAACCTTTACGGGCAGCGTCATCATCCCAACTCTGGACGAACTCTCCGGCGTCGAAGTGGGCGCGGCGATAGCATTTATCGTGGATTCGTTGACCATAGAACATCAACGGACGCCCCATTCTGTCGACATCCGGCAGGCGATCGAACGTCACCATGTAGGTAATGATGGCGCTCATCACATCCGGGATCGGCGGGCAGCCAGGTACTTTGATAATGGGTTTATCAGTAATCACTTTGTCGATAGGCGTTGCCTGCGTCGGATTGGGCCGCGCGGCCTGTACGCACCCCCAGGAAGCGCAGGTTCCCCAGGCGATAATCGCACTGGCTCCAGCTGCGGCACGCTTGAGTTTCTCAATAAACGGTCGACCGCTGCTGATACAGAACATCCCCTGCTCGCCCAACGGCGGGTTACCTTCAACGGCGAGGATATATTTGCCATTGTATTGCGTGATGATGTCTTCAAAGACTTCTTCTGCCTGGGTTCCGGCGGCAGCCATCAGGGTATCGTCATAATCGAGAGAAATAAGGGAAAGGATGACATCCTTCGCCAGTGGGTGAGCGGAGCGAATAAAAGATTCGGTACAGCAGGTACATTCAAGACCGTGGATCCACACCACTGGAATGCGCGGTTTGTTCTCCAGCGCCCAGGCAATCTTCGGAGCCATTCCTGCGCCTAATCCCAGCGAGGTGGCTGCCAGACTACAATATTTGAGAAAGCTGCGCCGGGTAACGCCCTGACGCCGCATGGCCTGGTAAAATGTTTCCTCGTTATTCATATCGCACGTCTCTTCTCCTTGCGACACCGGCAGGACACCGGGCGCTTATGGTCGGCAAGCGACGTCCCTGTAGCAAGGCAAACCATCGCTTCACGTGAGATGCTGAAAACGAAAGCTCATCCTTCTGCACTGGCGCACGTCGCCAGAAAGTATTGTTAATAAAGCGTAGTGAAACTTTTGCACGAAACAATACAAACTGTGTGGATTTATCTTTTAGCGATAAAAATGGACCTATTTTCTTTTGCCGGGCAGTAGGGACGTTTAGCCGGTTGCTAACCGAGTAAAAGAGAAGGAATTCATGGTGATGAAATGATCAAACTGCCGTTTTTTCACGCTATCAATGCGGTTTTGGCTGTTTTTCAGGCAAACGAACAAATTAGGGGTTTACACGCCGCATCGGGATGTTTATAGTGCGCGTCATTCCGGAAGTGTGGCCGAGCGGTTGAAGGCACCGGTCTTGAAAACCGGCGACCCGAAAGGGTTCCAGAGTTCGAATCTCTGCGCTTCCGCCAAATAAGATAAGGGGTTAGCTAAATGCTAACCCCTTTTTCTTTTGCCTGTCGCAATTCTCAGGACGTTCTATCATTGCTTAATGACCTGATAATCCGCTACTAAACCTGTTCCAGATCAAATGCGTAAAGATGGGTAAAACTTCTGGGTGCCTTTGCGTATTATCATTATGCTGTTTAATTAATTACATCTGTCATAGAGAGTGACTCAATGGATCGTATTGTTAGTTCTTCACATGACCGTACATCGCTGCTTAGTACCCATAAGGTACTGCGTAATACCTATTTTCTGTTGAGCCTGACGCTGGCCTTTTCGGCGATTACCGCAACTGCCAGTACAGTGCTGATGCTGCCATCTCCGGGTCTGATTCTGACGCTGGTGGGTATGTATGGTTTGATGTTCCTGACCTATAAAACGGCGAATAAGCCGAGCGGGATTATCTCTGCATTCGCCTTTACCGGTTTTCTGGGTTATATCCTCGGACCAATTTTGAACACCTATCTGTCTGCCGGAATGGGCGATGTGATTGGTATGGCGCTGGGTGGAACAGCATTGGTGTTCTTCTGCTGCTCTGCGTATGTGCTGACCACCCGCAAAGATATGTCATTCCTCGGCGGGATGCTGATGGCGGGTATTGTGGTGGTGCTGATTGGTATGGTTGCTAATATCTTCCTGCAGCTGCCTGCCCTGCATCTGGCGATCAGCGCGGTCTTCATTCTGATTTCCTCTGGCGCTATCTTGTTTGAAACCAGCAACATCATTCATGGTGGTGAAACGAACTACATTCGTGCCACGGTTAGCCTGTATGTTTCGCTGTACAACATCTTCGTCAGCCTGTTAAGCATTCTGGGCTTCGCCAGCCGCGATTAATCTCGCCCAGGGTTACTTACCGAGCCTCGCTTTATGCGGGGCTTTGTTTTTTGTTACACTGCCGCCAGTCTGATTAAGGTAGTAATAATTATGCTAATCTTCGAAGGAAAAGAGATAGAGACCGATACCGAAGGCTATCTCAAAGAAAGCAGCCAGTGGAATGAGCCGCTGGCGGTGGTGATTGCAGAAAACGAAGGGATTACACTGTCGCCAGAACACTGGGAAGTGGTACGTTTTGTGCGTGATTTCTATCTGGAATTCAATACTTCTCCGGCGATTCGTATGCTGGTAAAAGCGATGGCAAATAAATTTGGCGAAGAAAAAGGTAACAGCCGCTATTTATACCGACTGTTTCCGAAAGGTCCGGCAAAGCAAGCCACCAAAATTGCTGGCCTGCCTAAACCGGTAAAATGTATTTAACGGATACGAAAATCGGTTAATTCCCCCGAGGGATGATGCGGCTCGCTAAGCACCCGTTCTACACGCGCAGAACGCGGGCCGCCACTCTTTAACCACTGCATTAATTTTTCCACCTGCCCTTCTTCGCCGCAGGCAACGACTTCCACGCTGCCATCGTCAAGATTTTTGGCGTAACCGGTTAACCCGAGTTTTTTCGCTTCGTACTGCGTGGTATAGCGAAATCCTACGCCCTGAACTCGCCCGTAAACCCAGGCAATTATGCAGACTTTCGACATTGCTGCTCTCCTTATCCTTAATGGACGCGTTGCAAATCCAGGGAAAACTCCGGACAATGACGCCCATTTCTTTGCATCGACAGAAAAGTAAATTATGAGTGTACGTTTAGTGTTAGGCCAAAGGGCGCGAAAAATCATTACTTCGTCGCCATCCGTGGGGCTTTTCCGGGGCCGTTGCCCGCATGGAAGGTAAAGCCAGCCTCGGTGAAACCATCGATATTGTTGATCATCAGGGAAAATGGTTAGCACGCGGCGCTTATTCGCCAGCTTCGCAAATCCGGGCGCGCGTCTGGACGTTTGACCCGTCTGAATCTATCGACATTGCTTTTTTTACCCGCCGTTTGCAACAAGCACAAAAATGGCGTGACTGGCTGGCGCAAAAAGATGGCCTCGACAGCTATCGTTTAATCGCCGGTGAATCTGATGGCCTGCCGGGTATTACTATCGATCGTTTCGGTAATTTTCTGGTGCTACAACTGCTGAGTGCTGGCGCGGAATACCAGCGTGCTGCATTAATTAGCGCCCTGCAAACGCTGTACCCGGAATGTGCGATTTACGATCGCAGCGACGTTGCGGTACGTAAAAAAGAAGGGATGGAGCTGACCCAGGGTCCCGTCACCGGCGAGTTGCCACCCACCCTGCTGCCGATTGAAGAACACGGTATGAAGTTGCTGGTGGACATTCAGCGCGGCCACAAAACGGGCTACTACCTGGACCAGCGTGATAGCCGCCTGGCTACCCGCCGCTACGTTGAAAATAAACGCGTACTGAACTGTTTCTCCTATACCGGTGGTTTCGCAGTATCGGCATTGATGGGTGGTTGCAGCCAGGTTGTCAGCGTTGATACCTCCCAGGAAGCCCTGGATATTGCACGGCAGAACGTTGAGCTGAACAAACTGGATCTGAACAAAGCCGAGTTTGTCCGTGATGATGTATTTAAATTACTGCGTACCTATCGCGATCGCGGTGAAAAATTTGACGTTATCGTGATGGACCCGCCGAAGTTTGTTGAGAATAAAAGCCAGTTAATGGGCGCCTGCCGTGGCTATAAAGACATCAACATGCTGGCGATTCAGTTACTGAATGAAGGCGGTGTTCTCCTGACTTTCTCCTGTTCCGGTCTGATGACCAGCGATTTATTTCAGAAAATCATCGCGGATGCCGCAATTGATGCCGGTCGTGATGTACAATTTATAGAGCAATTCCGTCAGGCCGCCGATCATCCGGTGATCGCTACCTACCCGGAAGGGCTATATCTGAAAGGATTTGCCTGTCGCGTCATGTAACTTGAAATGTGGAATTTTACCCTTATATCAACGGTAAAGATTTCCCGGGAGGTGACTATGATTGCCAGCAAATTCGGTATCGGCCAGCAGGTCCGCCATTCCCTGTTAGGTTATCTCGGAGTGGTCGTGGATATCGACCCGGTTTATTCGCTCTCTGAACCGTCGCCTGATGAGCTGGCGGTGAATGACGAGCTTCGCGCCGCTCCGTGGTATCACGTGGTGATGGAGGACGACAACGGCCTACCGGTTCATACCTACCTGGCTGAAGCCCAGCTAAGTAGCGAATTGCAGGATGAGCATCCTGAACAGCCATCCATGGATGAGTTAGCGCAGACTATCCGCAAACAACTCCAGGCCCCGCGTCTGCGTAACTGATCCCTGAACAAATCCCCGGAAGGTTTTTGCCTTCCGGGGATTTTTTATTTGGCCAATCCCAGGCGAGGGATCTCAATAGCCGGGCAGCGATCCATCACCACATTTAACCCGGCATCCCGCGCCAGTACTGCCGCTTGCTCATTAATCACTCCCAATTGCATCCAGAGCGTTTTCGCGCCAATGGCGATCGCTTCCTGTGTCACGCCCCACGCGGCTTCTGAATTACGGAAAACATCGACCATATCAACTTTTTCCGGAACTTCTGCCAGCGTGCCATACCCCTGCTGACCCAGCAGCGTTTTGCCGGCAACTTTTGGCGAAACAGGAATGACGTGATACCCCTGGTCGAGTAGATACTTCATCACGCGATAGCTGGGACGATCGGGTTTGTCGCTTGCCCCCACCAGCGCAATGGTGTGAGTGGACGTTAAAATGCCTGCAATATCGGTTTCTTTCATTATTTCCTCCAGACTGTTTAACAAAGTGTACGACAAAGCCGACATGCCAACCATGCAGCTAATACGAATGAATGAGAGCAAAAACGGGAAATATGTCTATATGTTAGTAAGTATGATTAAAGAAAAATTTTGACATATTATTATTTGGGCGGTCTTTTGACAGGAGCTATCTATGAAAACCGGCATCGTGACCACCTTGATTGCATTATGTTTGCCGGTATCCGTTTTTGCCACCACGCTGCGGCTCTCAACCGATGTTGACCTTCTGGTACTCGACGGCAAGAAGGTTTCCAGCTCTCTGCTGCGCGGTGCGGACAGCATTGAACTGGATAACGGACCGCATCAGTTAGTGTTTCGCGTTGAGAAGACGATTCATCTTTCCAATAGTGAAGAACGGCTGTATATCTCCCCACCGCTGGTGGTCAGTTTTAATACCCAGCTCATCAACCAGGTCAATTTTCGCCTGCCACGCCTGGAGAATGAACGGGAAGCTAACCATTTTGATGCCGTACCGCGCCTTGAATTGTTGGATGGCGATGCGACGCCGATCCCGGTAAAGCTGGATATTCTCGCCATTACCTCAACGTCAAAAACGATTGATTATGAGGTCGAGGTTGAACGCTATAACAAATCCGCGAAACGCGCTTCACTACCACAATTTGCCACTATGATGGCAGATGACAGCACTCTGCTTTCTGATGTTTCCGAGCTGGATGCCATTCCACCGCAGTCTCAGGTGCTCACAGAACAACGGCTGAAGTATTGGTTTAAACTGGCTGACCCACAAACGCGAAATACCTTCCTGCAATGGGTGGAAAAACAACCATCTTCCTGAGATTTTTGTGCCTGTGCGCAGGCTTTTTCAGTCTTTATCTTGCAGCGATAAGTGCTTACAGTAATCTGTAGGAAAGTTAACTACGGATGTAAATTATGGAACTAACGACTCGCACTTTACCTGCGCGGAAACATATTGCGCTGGTGGCACATGATCACTGCAAACAAATGCTGATGAGCTGGGTAGAACGGCATCAACCGTTACTGGAACAACACGTACTGTATGCAACAGGTACTACTGGTAACTTAATTTCCCGCGCGACCGGCATGAACGTCAACGCGATGTTGAGTGGCCCAATGGGGGGTGACCAGCAGGTTGGCGCATTGATCTCGGAAGGGAAAATTGATGTGTTGATTTTCTTCTGGGACCCACTAAATGCCGTGCCGCACGATCCTGACGTGAAGGCCTTGCTGCGTCTGGCAACGGTGTGGAATATTCCGGTCGCCACCAACGTGGCAACGGCAGACTTCATTATTCAGTCGCCGCATTTCAACGACGCGGTCGATATTCTGATCCCCGATTATCAACGTTATCTCGCAGATCGTCTGAAGTAATATCGCACAGGTGGCAAACGCCACCTGTAAATGATGACAAACGCAAAATTGCCTGATGCGCTACGCTTATCAGGCCTACACAATCTCTGCAATCCATTGAAATTGCATGTTTTGTAGGCCGGATAAGGCGTTCACGCCGCATCCGGCATGAACAACGCAAAATTGCCTGATGCGCT
>NZ_PTRE01000110.1 GCF_002965065.1 Escherichia sp. MOD1-EC7003 | reverse complement strand
ACATGTGTCATTCCTTTTTGATTGTATATTACTGGAATGACACAGAATTTCTAACACTCCCGCGTATTATGCTTCCATCGGAAATGATGAGCTGGCAGCCTGAGTTCACAGGTAAAATACTCTCCAGGAAAACCGGGGCGGTTCAGATAGCCCGTAAAACTGAGATTTGATGTATTTCTGCAAAATAGGGTCAAAGCCTTTTAGCTTGCTCATATTCGCTGAATAAGCCGCTGTGATTGCTCTGTTGCCGCTAATTCGTGGCTGTCTTGGATGTCTTGGCTGTCTTGGCTGTTTTGGAGGATTAATAGTGTCATTAACCTGACTTGTGAAACGGAAAGCTTTAGTATTTTTTGCTCTAGCTTCCAGACGGTCAAAGGTCTTATTAATTTTTCCTTCCATTGACTTTAAAGAAGCCGTTAAATTGCTGTCAAGTTGCTTGGTATCGACCTTAAACGCTCTATTCAAATTACGTTCAATTCTTTGTGCTGACTGCAAAGCTGCCTTTTCAACTCTTTGCAAGCCTTTAAGAACGTTTTCATTGAAGCTTAACTCAACAATAAAACTATCAACTGTGAATTTGCTCATTCATATTTTTCACCTCTTAAGTGTTCATATACGAAAAAGGGGAGGACCAACCAATTAAGGTTAATCTCTCCCCGTATTTACCCAACCAATTCTTTTTTAATGTCTGACAAGATAATAATTACCATCTTCACCAACAATCTGACAATCACTTGGTAATTTATCAAGACACCACTTAGCGATTCTTCTGATTCTGTTATTTCCCTTAGAGGTGGATGATTTGATTCGCTTTGGTTTGTTGGGTTGTTCTTTCAATCGTTCAGTAATTGCTTTAATAAGCTCATAGCGTTCTGTTAAATCAATCATTCACCACCTCACATTAGTTTCAATTAGAAGTCCAGCAATTCCTCTATTAAGTAGCCTTTTCCAGCTAAATCCCGATACCGCTTATCTAATTCTGCCTGATAAGAATCGAGATTTTTTAGATAGTCATCTTTAAATTCAGCAAGTAACTCTTCATTAGTTTTACTGGTAAAGTCCCTGATGTAACTCCCACCAATCGCTACGCTAATAGTTCTTGTTCCATCATCAAAGTCTATCATTTCAGTAATTTCTGGTGGATTATAACCATCTCTTAATCGCTCAATATCCCGATTAACATCCCTAATCAGGAAAGTTAAGTCATCTCTACCATCAAATTTTAAATCTTCCAGAGACTCACCTTCGTAAATACATTCACGAAGATATCCGGTAATCTCATCGATAGCATCAAACTTCTTTCTAAGAATATAAAAAATAGGACTCATTCATCACCTCAAATAGCCTTTGCATATTTCTGAGAAATCTTAGTAAGCTGCTCAATATCAGCCTGCATAGCAATCTTCTTCTGTGATTCATATTCACTAACAAGCTCTTTCATAGCCTGAAGCTCTCTTGAGAGATACAACTTAACATTATCAAGTTGCTTGTTACGTGATGCCAAGATGTTCTGTCTGGCAAGTTCACAGAGTTCTTCATCGCTCTTATTAGTCATGTAAATAAACTGACCAGCACCTCTTGAAGCTTTAACCATCTTCACAATTCGATATCCGTCAGGAAGATTATTAATCACGTCTGGGATATTCTCAGGAAAAGTACCAAAACCATCATTGTCTTCGTATGTGAAGTAAACATACGGCTTCTGTGACAATTCATCCTGAATCTCAAATTCTGACGGCTCAATAGCTGATTGCATCAGGGTAACTTTGCTGTAAGCGTCATCAAGTCGAATACGCTGTGCTTTCAGCAGTGGGTAATATTCACGCTCAAGCTCAAGTAATGCTTCAGTTTTGCAGATATCTGGCATTTCTTGAGGCTCAGGAGACACAAAGGTAATTTCCTTTGGTGACATCTTTAGCTCTTGCTCAAGCTTAATTCTTTCATCGTGTTCTTTACGCTGAATAGTGATAGCTGGATGTTCAGTCTGTGGCGACCAGTCACCGAAGCTATCAATCACTTTGCCATTAATGTAAATATCGTTTGTCATTATTTTTTTCCTCTAAGTGTGGTTATTTCTTAATAGAGCACCTTCAACGCCAATACACTTAGAAGATGACTTAACGATTTATTAAAGATGCTCTATTAAGAAAAGCCCTAAACATAGGTGATTCGGATATTCATGGAATCATCCTTATCTGTGAAGGGCTTTGAAGGTTTGCTTTATAACGTTAACGAAGTTTCAGGAAAAACTTTCTTTAAAAGCTCTGCTTAAAACTCTTAAAGAAACGCCCTAATCATGATTAGGGCAAAGCTGTAAAGGATTCAATGAATGAAGACTTTTCGAGATGACCTCTCAGACCAACCTGAAAGGCCATGTAGCGAAAAGCATTGCACCTTTCAGAATGTTCGGTATAGAACATACCTCACCAATTCAGAATATCCATCCATCCATCGGATTATTGAAAGAAAATAAGAGAGAATTGCTCTCCCTATATATACAATTATGTCATGCTCAAGGTTATTTGTCAACAGCTTTTTAACAGATTGGTAACATCAATTCTTATTTACCGTATTACCTACCCAGCAACCACATAATAACCCTAGCAGCGTCCATAATACAATTAACGTCATTAGTGAACCCTCACAGAATCCGTAACCAAAATATTGTCGCTGTACAGGATTGTCACAGCACCTTTCAAAAATTGCTCTGGGGAAATACTGTATTTGTTCGTTTGCTCGATAACCAATCTTTTCATGTTGCTGTCTGTAATTGGTAGCATCATTCGAGGCTCGTTAAACTCCACCGACTGAATAAAGTCTTCAATTACTTCTGAGTTTTCAGTCATTAGCTTTAACAGCCTGTCAAAGTCAATGCTAATACCTGCATCAGTGAAGCTTTGCACCATCATAGCAGTGTCGCTATCAACCATAATTTGCATTGGGAAATTATTCATTTTTAAAATCCTCTAAAAACACATCTTAAATCTGCCAAAATAGCCATTCTGAGGCCAGTAACCATGCGGGTTACAGAGGGAGTGAGACACCTTAGTAATAGGGTAGCTCATCTTTGAGTCTCACTCATTCTCACAGACTTACACAGACGCTTTAATCTTGTAGTATTGACTGCGTGATAAACCGTATTTCTCAGAAATATAACTTTGTGATTGTCCTTTGGTGATTGCATCAATGATTAAATCTTTATCGTATCTGTTACCGTTGGCTTTGTGCTTGTCACCATTTTTAATAGAGTTGAAGTTCTCAATTAATTTAATGGCGTCTTTAAGGTCGTCTTCGTAAGCATAATCAAAACCCCTGATAAACTCGAAATCACCATTATCTTTTTGTGCTTCAGTCCAGATATCAAATCTTGAGGCTAATTGCTGGTGGGTAAACTTGGGTTTATTGGTTTGTGTTACGTCTTTCCAGACTTTACCGTCAAATCTTACCAAATGGTCACGATGTTTATAAAAGTCATACATTAAACCCCCAATTTATCCGCCAGTTGATGGACCTTAGCGCTTAACACCTGAATCATTGAGCAACCTGCTACTGCGGACTGTGCTTTGAGTAGTTCCAGTTGGCCTGTTGTGATTCTGATGGCCTTAGAACCCTCTGCAACGCCCTTAACGTTATCGAAAGGGGTCAGGCCTACCGACTCTTTCAGAAGCTCTCCAACAAGCGCTGTGTGCTTCATATCGGGATATTTGGCTTTGATTGCTGCCAGTCGTTCAAATGCCTCTGGCAAAAGGCGCGTAACTGTGTGAGTCATTGTAAAAATCTCCTCAAATCTTTTACTTATACTACAATCTTAACATTTATTTAACATATTGTCAACATCTCATTTACATGTTAATATGGTTATAGGGGCTGATACAGGTGCTGTTTCCTTTCACAAAAGGAAAATTAATGCATGATTTTTTCACAGCAATTATTGAATCTCATCGTTTTAGCTCGTTGGGCTTTGCGGTATTTATTGTGCTATTGGTGTTTTGCGTTATGAATCGAGTCATTACAAAAAAGACAAAGCTTACAATTCGACTTAAACTTCTTCGTGTTGAGATAGAGATTTCAATAAATAAATAGCTGGTGGACTTACCGGCACTTTCCCTTGATAATATTGGTGGCCCTCAGATTACCGGGGTCACCGTCTTTTAATCGTAGCTGGTGGATTGAGTCCCAGATATCATAATGATACATCACTGCAAACCTCAAAGCGTCAATCTTTAAATCTGTCACACCATCGTAAAAGAAATAATCCCTCCCTTCTTTCTTCGGTCTAATCCGGTAAACTTCCCCGTGAGTATCCTTCATTAAGTGGCCTTCACGAGAAATGCTGTAACGCTTTAACAGGTAATCTTTGTATCTCTTTTCACCGTGATATTCTTTCATTATCATTAGCGCATACCTCCAACAGCAAAATACATCTTCGGTTTAATTTTTTGCTTCTTGTCATCCTGAGTTTGTTTCTTTCTTGGTGTGAAAGAAAAGTCATCATCGTCACTGTCATCGAATGGGTCTAAACCCGATACTTTGTTCTTTTGTCTTGCAAGCTCGAATCTCTTTTTCTTCTCTACCCTCTTAATGGCTTTTTCACGCTCTGACTCTTCATCAAGGTAATCATCGAAGGGGTCCATCTCATCATCAGTGGCGGGGCACTGTGTGTTTTTATGGTCACTATCGATATTCACATCAGAGATTTCTTTGTCTTGTTTAGGAGTCTTTTTAGGGCTTACTTCAAGGTCATCTAAGTCAGATGTTTTAGAAGCCTCTTTAGTAACTTCACTATCAAGGTCAGATTCATTCATAGAGAGAAAATCATTTAATTCATCCAAAGAAAGAAAATCATCTTCATTAATGCCATCATTAAGTCCAGTCTCTTTACTCTTATCTATAATATTATTATCTAATGTTTTATCTAATAACTTATCTAACACGGGTGACATTTTGTCACTACCCCTATGACATTTTGTCACTGGTAGTGGTGTCATTTTGTCTTACTGAGGCTGCAACTTCCTGTGATGTAGGTCTTACAAGTAATTCCGGCTTATCATCCAGTGTGAATACACGATAAGTGCTTTGACGACCCTGATTCTTTTGCACCTGAATTAAACCGTGTTTCTCAAGTGTCTCAATGGCTCTTATTGCTGTTCTCTTTGATACGCCAGCCATATAAGCGAGATGGTCAATACTTGGTGAATATGATTTGTATTTCTCTTCATAGAAGTCACAGCTATGGACCATGACCATATAAATCAATCTTGCTGCTGCGTTAATTTCTTCTGAAAGTTGAGAGATTCGCACATCAAATTTATAAAACTGATTTGGGTTATATTTAGACATTCATAAAATACCTCATATGTGAAAAGGCCAACCGGATAAAACCGATTAGCCTGTGTGATTAAAATATCTGGGGGATTGATGGACTGATAAAGAAGTCCATGCCTGAAACAGTACGATGATTAAAACGCTGAGGTATTACCATGAATGAGAGGTTAATATACGCCAACCATCTGACACCTCCCCAAGTGTTACCACTTCAAGACATGAACTTTTTTATCAGCCCATATAGAAACTATAACAGATGTGATTATAAATTGCAACAATTATTTCACAGAATAATTACTGTTTGATTATAAATTAATCAATCAAACTAAAGGGTATTGACAAAGGGCTTGACAAGATTTTACCCTTTTAAAAGGTACTTAAAAGATTCCGTTAAACAGGGTTTTCTTTCTGGTTTCTTCTCTCTCTTAAAAGCCTTTTAAGAATCTCTGTATAGAGGTAGTAAGTCTCAAAAACTCTATGAGATAATTTCTAAAACATATCTATCAGACTTCACTAGACGCATTCTAAGCCCCTAAATCGGGTAATTCTGGCAATCACCTTAAGCACTCTGAAAATAGCTTTAAAACTCGCTACAGAGCTTCCTGTGAACTGGTCTATGATTTGTAAAGCTGGTGGATAAGCTGGAAGAAGGTGATTGTCTTGTAGTGACCAAGATTGACCGCTTAGGAAGGGATAACATTGATGTACAGAAGACCGTCACAATGTTACTTGGTATGGGTGTTAAGCTAATTTGCTTAGATTTGCCTGTCAAAGACCTTTCAAGTGCTGAAGGTAAACTTATCCTTCAACTATTCAGCACCTTTGCAGAGTTTGAACTTAACCGCATCAGAGAGCGAACCAGAGAGGGCTTAGAACGAGCTAAAGCACAAGGTAAGGTGTTAGGTCGTCCTGTAGCTGTGAACACTACAGAAGCCGTTTTAGAGCATAAGGCAAAGGGATTATCACAAAGTCAGGTTGCAAAGCTTCTGAATCTCTCTGTGAGAACGGTTAGCCGTCACTGGACAAAGACACTGTAAGAAACTTAGTAGCATCTTCATAGCCTCCTTCATGGGGGCTTTTTTGTGTCTGTAACATATGGTGACCAAACATCATGAGGATGACTCTATCCGAATCATCTATATATCGTTATATAGCCCTGTATATAGCACTTTTCTAGGAGTCGAGAGAGGGACGACTAACACCCTGCATAGCTCCCTGAAAAGAGACTTCACAGATTCTTTTTATATTTCAATAAGTTAGGGTAAAAAGGGGCTATACCGATACTGCATAGAATCTGTGTAAAACTGCTTAGATACTTGGAAATCTATTATTAGATTGCATAGTCATAGGGGTTGGAACAAGCCCAACTACACCTGATATTGTCCTGTAATTAACAGGTATGTTCTCATAGTGTATTTAGGGAACAAATATCAGTATTACATTTTTATTTTCGGCCATCGCCTCACCATTTTGGGGTGGGCTTGCCGACCGTAAAGGACGAAAAATCATGCTATTACGCTCTGCCCTCGGCATGGGCATCGTGATGGTATTGATGGGGCTGGCACAAAATATCTGGCAGTTTTTGATCCTGCGGGCGCTTCTTGGTTTGCTTGGTGGATTTGTCCCCAACGCTAATGCTCTTATCGCCACACAAGTACCGCGTAATAAAAGCGGCTGGGCGTTGGGTACGCTCTCCACAGGTGGCGTTAGCGGCGCGTTGCTCGGACCAATGGCTGGCGGCCTGCTCGCCGATAACTACGGCTTACGTCCGGTATTTTTTATCACCGCCAGTGTGCTCATACTCTGTTTCTTCGTCCCCCTGTTTTGCATCAGAGAAAAATTCCAGCCAGTCAGCAAAAAAGAGATGCTGCATATGCGGGAAGTGGTGACATCACTTAAAAACCCGAAACTGGTACTCAGCCTGTTTGTCACCACATTAATCATCCAGGTGGCGACAGGGTCAATTGCCCCCATTCTGACGCTGTATGTCCGCGAACTGGCGGGTAATGTCAGTAACGTCGCCTTTATCAGTGGCATGATCGCTTCTGTTCCTGGCGTGGCGGCTCTGTTAAGTGCACCACGACTCGGCAAACTTGGCGATCGTATCGGACCCGAAAAAATCCTGATTACGGCGCTGATCTTTTCTGTACTGCTGTTGATCCCAATGTCTTACGTTCAAACGCCATTACAACTTGGGATTTTACGCTTTTTGCTCGGTGCCGCCGATGGTGCACTGCTCCCCGCCGTACAGACACTATTGGTTTACAACGCGAGCAACCAGATCGCCGGGCGTATTTTCAGCTATAACCAATCGTTTCGTGATATTGGCAACGTTACCGGGCCATTGATGGGAGCTGCGATTTCGGCGAACTACGGTTTCAGAGCGGTATTCCTCGTCACTGCTGGCGTTGTGTTATTCAACGCAGTCTATTCATGGAACAGTCTGCGTCGTCGTCGGATACCCCGGGTATCGAACTGATTTTTCGCCTTTCATACTTGCAAAAGCAGAGAATCAGCTATCCTTTTCCCTGAAACCTCATCAACTCAAAGGGAGAATCGTGATGACCATGTACGCAACGCTTGAAGAAGCCATTGACGCTGCACGCGAAGAATTTCTTGCTGACCCCCCCGGCATCGACGCCGAAGACGCGAATGTGCAACAGTTCAATGCCCAAAAATACGTTTTGCAGGACGGCGACATCATGTGGCAGGTTGAGTTTTTTGCCGACGAAGGGGAAGAAGGTGAATGTTTACCCATGCTTAGCGGTGAAGCCGCGCAAAGTGTCTTTGACGGCGACTATGATGAGATAGAGATCCGCCAGGAGTGGCAGGAAGAGAATACATTACATGAATGGGATGAGGGGGAATTTCAGCTTGAGCCACCGCTGGATACCGAGGAAGGACGGGCAGCCGCTGATGAGTGGGATGAACGCTAATCACTCATACGGGCCATGATGAATATCGATCGGCAGCAGTAAAGTATCAAAAACCAGGGAGAATGGCAGATCAAGGATTGTGACATAACGCCAGGCAGAGTCACGCATATCCCATTGCACACCAGGATAATATTGGTTGCCATGCCCCTGCCCCGGTATAGTTCGGCTAATGATGCTGCCACAGCCACTCAGCAAGGCCAGCATGATGCTCACGACAATTAAACGCATTTGATCCCTCTTCCATAAAAAAATACCGGCATAACGCCGGTATTTTTATTGGCTCGTTGTTTTTGCCGGATGCGGCGTGAACGCCTTACCCGACCTGCAAAATCTCGCAAAATCAATAAATTGCAGGAGCAATGCAGGCCTGATAAGCGTAGCGCATCAGGCAACTACGTTTTTATTGCGAAGCCGCATCCGGTTTACGCAATGCCAGTGGATTGAGTTTTATCCCTTCGTAATAACTCACCCATGAAGAATATCTCTCCGGGGAATTCCAGACGCGGAAATGCAGACGGGTCATCGTCACCGGATCGCTTAGCAGCACCAGGCGACGATCGCGATTCAGCTTCTCTGGCGTCTCGTTCAGCGCTTGCTCAACGTGGCGGTCACGGGCGATTTCCAGCACCTTACTGGCGCGGTGACGCGCGGTCGCCATTGCGGTTGCCAGAGCGTTAAATGACGGGTTAAACACCGCGTGCATAAAACCATCATCAAGGGAGCGTTGACGATTCATCTCAAGGAAACGATCGGTATCAACCAGCACCTGCGGCGGTGAATACTCTTCCGGGATCAGGAACAGTTTCCAGCGTTTGGTGCGCAGACCAACGGTGGCACGACTGGAAATCACCGAAACAAATGGTGACAGGATCAACGAGAAGACAATCGGCGCCAGCCAGAACAGGAAACGCAGATCCAGCCACGCCATACCAACTGCCCACACTAACCCCAGCAGCAGCTGTGAGCCGTGGCGTTTGAACGCTTCGCCCCAGGAAGTGGAGTCATCATCACGCTGCGGTGAATTCCACACCACTTCCCAGCCAAGGAACGCGCTGACGACGAAAACCGTATGGAACAGCATGCGTACCGGAGCGAGCAGCACGGAAAATAGCACTTCCAGCAGCAACGATAATGTAACGCGCCAGAAACCGCCGTATTCTTTCGTTCCTTTGCACCAGATAAGCAAAATGCTCAATAACTTCGGCAGGAACAATAGCACCATGGTCGAAGCAAAAAGTGCAATCGCCAGCTCAGGACGCCACTGCGGCCACACCGGGAACAGCTGCCGTGGTTGCAGAAAGTATTGCGGTTCGGTCAACGCATGTACTACCTGCAATGCAGTAGAGAGCGCGAGGAACATAAACCACAGCGGCGCGGAGAGATAAGACATCACGCCCGTCAGGAACACCGCACGGTGAACAGGGTGCATACCCTTGACCAGGAACAGACGGAAGTTCATCAGGTTACCGTGGCACCAGCGGCGATCACGTTTTAGCTCATCGAGCAGGTTAGGCGGCAGTTCTTCATAAGAGCCTGGGAGATCGTAAGCAATCCATACTCCCCAACCTGCGCGGCGCATCAATGCCGCTTCCACGAAGTCATGTGACAGGATTGAACCGGCAAAGGAACCTTCGCCCGGCAGCGGAGCCAGTGCGCAGTGCTCGATAAAGGGTTTCACGCGGATAATCGCGTTATGCCCCCAGTAGTGCGACTCACCGAGTTGCCAGAAGTGCAAACCGGCAGTAAACAGAGGCCCATACACGCGGGTCGCGAACTGCTGACAGCGCGCATACAGCGTATCCATACCGGACGCTTTCGGCGACGACTGAATGATCCCGGCGTTAGGGTTGGCTTCCATCAGGCGCACCAGGCCGCACAAACAATCACCGGTCATTACCGAGTCAGCATCCAGCACCACCATGTAGCTGTACTGGCTGCCCCAGCGACGGCAGAAGTCATCGATATTACCGCTTTTACGCTTCACGCGACGACGGCGGCGGCGATAGAAAATCTGACCTTCGCCACCGACTTCAGCAATAAGCTCCATCCAGGCTTTTTGCTCTGCAACGCAAATATCCGGATTGTAACTGTCACTCAGAATGTAAACATCAAAGTGCCTGGCATTCCCGGTGGCTTTTACTGACTCCCACGTTGCACGCAGGCCAGCAAAAACACGGTTCACGTCTTCATTACAAATAGGCATGATCAACGCTGTGCGATGCTCCGGGTTCAACGGTTCATCGCCAACTGTCGACGCAGATATACTGTATTTATCGCGACCAATAAGCAGTTGCAGGAAGCCCATCAACGCGGTCCAGAACCCGGCAGACACCCAACAGAACAGTACCGCGAAAAGGATCAGGATGCCGGTTTGCAGCATATAAGGCAGAAGCTGCATAAAGGAAACCCACAGATCCTGCCCCACCATATCCATAGGATTAATCAGCGCCCACCCCTGATAAGGAAGAATAGTTTTCATATACCAGGTCGCGACAACAGTTTGCGCAAGCGTCAGGATTAACAGAATGTAACGGCGGATGGTGCCGACGGTACGCCACTTTTGCTCGCTCTCCTGCTCTTCTTTGGTCAAACGAGCCAGATAGCGCGGCGTCACATCGCGTCCACGCAGGCGATCCCAGAAACGGCCTACCGGGTTGGTACGCCACGGATCGGGAAACATCGAGGAGCGTTTTGCTTCTGGCATCGCCTTAAGCTGATCGCGCCCTTCATCGTCTTTAATTAACTGTCCATCTGCAAGTGAATCTGGCCAGGCTTGTTCCAGACGCGCCTTTACCGAGCCTTGCGGGGAGTCATCCTCCCGCGCCCAGGTGCGGTGTTCAGCATCCAGCGCCTGATGAACGGCGCGGATATCAGTCTTCGGCAATGCGGCTTTCTCGCTTGCGGAGATGGGCATTGCGTCAATGTACTCAGTTGTCTTATTCATTGGCAGGTAACTGGTAGCTCCAGGTTTCACTCAACGTCTGATCGGCATTCACCAGCGCAGCGCGCATTTCAGTAGTTTTCTTGGCATCTTTCACTTTCACACGCATCACCAGACGCCAGCCTTTGGTAACCGGGTTATAGCGCACCGTGCTTTCAACTATCTCACCATTATCACCAATGCTGGTTTGCGCAGTGACCGGGGTATCCTCTGGCATTTTTTTCATCTCTGCGCCGGTAAAATCGACCACAAAGGCGATAGTACCGTCAGGCTGGCGAATCAGATTCGACTGCTTCACATCCCCCGTTGAACGACGCGTTTGTTGCACCCATGCGTTATCTGGCGCATGCAGTTTGTCTTCATCACGGCTGAAGGTGATGGTGTATTTAAAGTTCATCTCTTTACCCGGCTCCGGCAGCTGATCCGGCGTCCAGTAAGCAACGATGTTATCGTTGGTTTCATCGTTGGTTGGAATTTCCACCAGCTCAACGCTGCCTTTACCCCACTCCCCTTTCGGAGTCACCCATGCACTTGGGCGCAGATCGTAACGATCGTCGAGATCTTCGAAGCGGGAGAAATCACGCCCGCGCTGCAACAGCCCGAAGCCTTGCGGGTTTTCCATCGAGAAGCTGCTGACCGCCAGATGTTTCGGGTTATTCAACGGACGCCAGATCCACTCGCCATTACCGGCATGGATAGACAGACCGTTAGAGTCGTGCAACTCCGGACGATAGTTATTCGCAGGCGACGGCTGATTCGGCCCAAACAGGAACATACTGGTTAACGGTGCGACGCCCAGCTTGCCGACTTTATCGCGCAGGTAGATTTTCGACTGCACATCGACCAGCGTGTCACGACCAGGCATGACAACAAAACGGTAAGCGCCAGTTGCGCGCGGCGAATCCAGCAACGCATAAATTGTTAAACGTTTATCAGTCGGTTTTGGACGCTCAATCCAGAACTCTTTGAAGCGTGGAAATTCTTCTCCCGATGGCAACGCGGTATCAATTGCCAGGCCGCGGGCAGAAAGGCCATAAACCTGACCTGCGCCAATCACGCGGAAATAGCTGGCCCCGAGCATGCTGACGATTTCATCGTTTTTATCTTTGCTGTTGATCGGGTAAAGCACTTTAAAACCGGCAAAACCAAGGTCTTTCACCGTATCTTTGTCATGCTGAACATCGCCGAAAGTGAAATAATCCGGGCTGTATTTGATTCGTTTGACTGCGGTTGCAGTCACTTCATTTATTTTGACCGGGGTATCGAAGTACATACCCTGATGGTAGAACTCGAGTTTGAATGGGGTCTTCAGATTGTTCCAGTATGCTTTGTCATGATTAAACTGGATCTGCTGATAGTCCGCGTATTTCATATCGCGAAAAACGGAGGGCAAGTTACTTTTGGGCGCCTCATAGCCTTTGCCGGCTAAGGATTGAGCTTGCTTTGCGACATCATCAATACTGAAAGCCCAGCTTGAAGATGTATACAGGGTTAACATTACTGCAGCACTCAACCAACGCATTTTCATCATTTGTAGTTTATGTTTCATAATTAGTAAGCACTTCCCCCTTTGTGTGCTTATATCGATCCGATCTATTTTAATGGATAACCAGCCATTCCGACAACAGAATCCCGGTATCGTTCAGCACACTGGCTCATGGATTAAGCACCTGATTGCAACCGTTTTCACTTTCCGTGCTTCTCCTAAAGACAGAAGCATCGACTTCGTGTAGGGTTTGCCAGCAAATTTATTTATCAACCGTCTTACAGACGCTTCCATTCTGGTTAGTGGTAGCGATGATGCTATACATAAAAGCCTTGAAGCCTGCGTCTGGCGCGGTCAGGTTGGTGTCGCTATGGCAACAAGCCTAAAGGCATAACCCGACAGGGATAAGACGAAAAATCCGAGATTAGTTAACCATATATGAATCCAGTACCCGCGCAACGTGAATATTTCCTTGACTCCATCCGCGCCTGGCTGATGTTGTTAGGGATCCCTTTTCATATTTCTTTAATCTATTCGAGCCATACATGGCATGTGAATAGCGCCGAACCGTCATTGTGGCTGACCCTTTTTAATGACTTCATCCACTCGTTCCGCATGCAGGTATTTTTCGTTATATCCGGGTACTTTTCCTACATGCTTTTTTTACGCTATCCCTTGAAAAAATGGTGGAAAGTACGTGTCGAACGTGTAGGGATCCCAATGTTAACAGCCATTCCCCTACTGACATTGCCGCAATTTATTATGCTGCAATACGTCAAAGGGAAAGCGGAAAGTTGGCCAGGGCTGTCATTGTATGACAAATATAATACGTTGGCCTGGGAATTAATATCGCACCTGTGGTTTTTATTGGTGTTAGTGGTCATGACGACGCTGTGCGTATGGATATTTAAACGCATCAGAAATAATTTAGAAAATTCTGATAAAACGAATAAAAAATTCTCGATGGTAAAGCTATCGGTGATTTTTTTGTGCCTCGGCATCGGCTATGCGGTAATAAGAAGAAGCATTTTTATTGTGTATCCACCCATTCTGAGTAACGGCATGTTCAATTTTATTGTCATGCAAACACTATTTTATTTGCCGTTCTTTATCCTCGGTGCACTGGCTTTCATTTTCCCTCATCTTAAAGCCTTGTTTACCACGCCGTCTCGTGGCTGTACCCTTGCAGCAGCATTGGCGTTTGTCGCTTACTTACTCAATCAGCGCTATGGCAGTGGCGATGCATGGATGTACGAAACCGAGTCGGTGATCACCATGGTCCTCGGTCTGTGGATGGTGAATGTGGTCTTCTCGTTTGGCCACCGTTTGCTTAATTTCCAGTCGGCGCGGGTGACTTACTTTGTTAACGCATCGCTGTTTATCTATCTGGTTCATCACCCGTTAACGCTTTTTTTCGGCGCGTACATTACACCGCACATCACCTCCAACTGGCTTGGTTTTCTCTGTGGCCTGATATTCGTAGTAGGGATTGCGATAATTCTGTATGAAATTCATTTACGCATCCCGTTACTGAGGTTTTTGTTCTCTGGTAAACCGGTTGTTAAGCGTGAGAACGATAAAGCACCAGCCCGCTAAGCCGCGTTTACAATAACCATTCCACGGGCAATATTGACGCTAGTCTGACCATAACCCGCTTCCAGAAACTGGTGGCGGGTTCTTTTTTGAGAATAATTTCTTTCTTTGCATGACGATCAACCCAGTTGATTCGTCCCCACCTATCCAGACGGAGCTGCCAGGCCGCATCATACTGACTCTGAATAAAGCGTTTATCAATTAACTGTGCCAGCGTTTCGCTCTCTATCACGAAGCCCATTTCAGTATTGAGCAATGTTGAACGCGGATCGAAATTGAAAGAGCCGATAAACACCGTTTTACTATCGATGCTAAAGGTTTTTGCATGCAGGCTGGCGCCGGAATTACCGGTTATGCCGCGATCGTGTAACGTATTACTTTGTTCACGCGTCGGCTTGAGTTCATATAATTCCACGCCATAGCGGAGTAATTTTTTGCGCCAGCGCGCGTATCCTGCATGGACGACAGCAACATCGTTAGCGGCAAGAGAATTGGTTAGAATCGCAATCTTTACCCCTTTTCTCACCATCCGTAAGAGTTGCGCCACACCTGCGCGTGTCGGTACAAAATAGGAAGAGATAATATCGATGCGTTCACTGGGTGAGCCCATGATATCGAACAGGCGCTGCGGTAACAGTGAATGCCGTTTTGCCTTGCCCTCCCCTTTCGCTGGATCATCACTTAATAAACGTGTTTTCGCCCAGATAAGCGGCAACCTTCCATCAACCAGATGATTTATAAACGGGCAGGATTCCATTTTGCGTAAATAGCGATGCGTAATAGCATCGTTGTGCCAGGATGTGGGTAAATCGATACGATCTGCCATTTCACCTTCCGGGACATCCAGCACCTGCTGTAAGGGTGATACCGATTTGCAATACCAGTAGCGGGCGAAATCATCGGCAACGTCCTCCACCACCGGTCCTATTGCCATGACATCTAAATCCGAAAAAAGTGGCTCCTCCCCTGCGCCAAAATAGGCATCACCAATATTTCTCCCCCACCAGGGTCACCACGCCATCGACGGTGAAACTTTTATTGTGCATACGGCGATTGAGACGGGAAAAGTCGGTGATATAACCAAGCGGACGTAGCAAGCGAAACGAGAAAGGATTAAAAAGCCGGACTTCGATGCGTGGATGACTGTCAAGCAAGCGTAAAATGTCATCAAGTCCGGGCGTATTGTTGTCGTCCAGCAACAAACGGACGCGAACGCCACGCTTTGCTGCGGCTAACAGGGCAGAAAACAGTAACCGACCCGACATATCGTCCTGCCAGATGTAATATTGAACATCCAGCGTATGCTCTGCCATTTCGGCCAGACGATACCGGGCGGTAAACGCATCCAGACTTTTCTCCAGAGGAAAAAGGCCACACTGACCGGGATGTTGCGAACACAGTGGCAGCACCGCGCTCGCCAGCCGGGAAAGATCATTCATCTCCTTGTTGGGTAAGGAGTCTTTCGTAGAGGTGGGCGTTTTCTTCATCATAACAGACAAAGTATACCTGTTCGGGTAAAGCGTGACGGGCAATAAATTCTGAAACGGTTTTTGCTGCGATTTCAGCCGCTGCAGCACGCGGGTAACCATAAACCCCAGTACTGATTGCAGGAAAAGCCACCGACGTATAGCTGTTGGCCGCCACCAGTCGTAGACTATTGAGATAGGCATCCTGCAAAAGCTGGTCTTCGTTTTGTTCACCGCCACGCCAGACGGGCCCGACGGTATGCACCACGGCTTTAGCGGGAAGATCGCCTGCAAGTGTAATAACGGCATGTCCCGTAGGGCAATCGCCCTGCTGTTGCCTGACTTTTAAACAGGCATCCAGCAGCGCCGGCCCCGCTGCGCGATGAATAGCCCCATCGACGCCGCCGCCTCCCATTAATGACGGATTAGCCGCATTCACAATCACATCAACGGCCAGTTTGGTAATATCACCCTGCACAACATGAATACGCGTTTTCATAACGCCTCCTTACACCTTCTTGTTTCTTAAGTGTACAGCAGGCTTTTTGGTTAAATCGCATTTTTCTGCTCAGCAACGTGAGTTGTTCAGAATCTTAGTTATACTCGATGTTCATTACAGCCAACTTTTTCTGCTTATCAAGATACTGCACTTTTACTGAGGCTATTTGCGAATTTTTGACATTACCGCTCATTAACGCTTTGCTGGAATAGGTTTTGCCCGGAACAGAACTATTCTGGGTGCAGTTCATTTCTACGGGTGCTGGCTGGGGACTGACGTTACATATCGGTTCCACAATTTGGCCATAAAAATGGATCACGCCACCTTGCGCGGTGCTTTCTGCGATGGCAATAAAAGGAAAAAATAAACTGCCGAGCATAAGAGAGTTAAAAAAAGGTCTGAACATTTATTCTATTTCCTCAATGATTAGTCATCCTTGAGGGTTGTGTCATCCATACTTTCAGGTTGGCTGATTCGCAGCAGACCATTCTCTCCGGATTCGTCTTATGCTCGATATTTCAACGAATTAAGACTTTTCTGAAGAGGACGGCCATTGTTGTGATAAATGAAGTGACTGTCCATCAGAAACAGTAACAACTATTTTCACCCGATCGTCCGGGGAAATATTTAAACTCAACTTCGTCAAAGCAATGGGTTGATTAGCAGGCAATGAGAGGGTCTGTTCTTGCTTCGTCTGACTTTGCCCTGAACTGCCTTCGCGCAGGGACAATATTTGTACTCTGCACAGACAAGATTGAGTAAGAGTGACTTCAGGAATAATGGTGTACATATCCCCTTGCTGGGTCGTATTAAAGGTTATCTGACTGGAAAGTGCCGCAAGGAGTAATAACGCATTCATATTCTTCTCCCGAAAAAAAACAGGGCTTGCGCCCTGTTTCTTTAATACAGATGATGTATTAGTACTGATGAGCGGTCGCGTTGTTGCCAAAGCCAACCTGAGTGATGTTAACGCTGGAGTTAGATGCAGTCTGGTCAACAGCAGCACCGTTACCGCCACCGAACTGTTTAACAGTCATAGTAGAATCTTTACCATTCCACTGATCAAGAGTTGCGCTGTTACCGAAGCCACGTTGAGTCAGCTCGATTGAGCTATCATCAGAGCCCTGACCTACATCTGCACCGTTACCACCGCCATGCTGGGTAATAGTCAAGTCAGAGTTACGGGCATCTGTTTGCAGAGCAAGTGCAGAGTTACCGCCACCGTACTGGTAAATGTTCAGCTCTGAATTTGGGCCGCTATTATTACCGCCACCACCGTGATTACCGCCGCCGCCGTACTGAGGAATAGAACCTGCCAGAGCGCTACCGGAGAATACGATTGCTGCAATTGCTGCTACTTTTAAAAGTTTCATGTAAAACCCCCATCGGATTGATTTAAAAGTCGAATGGAAATTAACGTTGTGTCACGCGAATAGCCATTTGCGACTGTCTCTGCACTACAATTGCCGTTTTTTGAGTACCATACTGTGTAATATTTGCTTTATTACCAGAACCTTTCTGGATAATCATCGCAGTATTACCATAAGCACCTTGCGAAATACTGGCATCGTTGGCATTGCCCGCCTGATCAATATATGCAAGGTTATAATCTCCTGTCTGGTCAATCTTTGCCCGGTTGCTACTACCTTCTTGCGCAACAACCGCCAAAAGTTTTGAGCCTCCCTGCCGTAGCTGAGCACTATTATTAGTCCCAGCTTGACCAATTATGGCTGCCTGATTAAATGAAGATTTACTCAATTCATTTACCGCAAAGTTATATTCTGAATTAGCTAAATCATAACCTGCTGCGGCTGCAATCCCAGGCGCACCCAGTATTGTTAACATCATAAATAACAATTTGTTTTTCATGTTGTCACCCTGGACCTGGTCGTACATTTAAGAAATTAAATCATGTTAACTTGGTTGTTAACGCTGCGTTACGATGGAAAGTATGTCTGCGGAAATATTTTTAATAACTCACCCGCGCGTTGTATTTTTCTTTTTTTGTTCATACCAAAGTATTAAAACCCACGCAAATACGCTGTTATCTACGCAAAAAATATTTTGTTTTCTTTTAAATCTCCGTTTTCCGCTATCAAAAATCACCAGACAGTCATTCTTCTTGCCCGTCGCGGATTGCTGCGATATGTCTTGCACACAAGCCGTGACAAACCTCGTCTTTTTTGCAGCAAAAATTTGTCCACGGAAGTGTGGAGAAAAAACAAGAACGTTTTGCATGACGAAAGAACTGCACGGAAATATTATTTATATGCATTATTAGTAAGTTAGCATCATTTGTATGATTTTTTAAAATTGTGCAATAAAAACAACATGTACAACTTTTTTATCATTTCTAAACCCCACAAAGCCTTAGCGTTAATATTTTAACATGGTGAGTTACGTTTGGTTACATGTTTAACACTTGATTTAAGATTTGTAATGGCTAGATTGAAATCAATGTAATCCATTAGTTTTATATTTTCCCCATTTAGGGTTGATTTATTACTACACACAGCAGTGCAACATCTGTCAGTACTTCTGGTGCCTCTATTTTAGAGGCAGCTGCCAGGTGTGCGATCAATAAAAAAAGCGGGGTTTCATCATGTTTAATGAAGTCCATAGTATTCATGGTCATACATTATTGTTGATCACGAAACCGTCTTTGCAGGCGACAGCTCTCTTGCAGCACCTTAAACAATCGCTGGCAATTACAGGAAAATTACATAATATTCAACGTTCTCTGGACGATATATCTTCAAGCGCTATTATTCTTCTGGATATGATGGAAGCGGATAAAAAGCTTATCCATTATTGGCAAGATACTTTGAGCAGGAAAAACAACAATATCAAAATATTGTTGCTAAATACGCCTGAAGATTACCCGTACCGCGACATTGAAAACTGGCCTCATATCAACGGCGTTTTTTATGCCATGGAAGATCAAGAACGTGTTGTCAATGGGTTGCAAGGCGTCCTGCGCGGCGAATGCTACTTTACGCAAAAGCTTGCCAGTTACCTGATTACACATTCTGGTAACTATCGTTATAACAGCACGGAATCAGCCCTCCTTACTCATCGGGAAAAAGAGATCCTGAATAAGCTGCGTATCGGCGCGTCTAATAACGAGATCGCTCGTTCGTGTCAGCGCCAATGATATAAGACAGTAATTCACCATTTGGATTGTCCGCTCCACCCAACAT
>NZ_PTRE01000010.1 GCF_002965065.1 Escherichia sp. MOD1-EC7003 | reverse complement strand
TGATGAGCTGGCAGCCTGAGTTCACAGGTAAAATACTCTCCAGGAAAACCGGGGCGGTTCAGACTTTTACCGCGGCTCTATCCTGAGATTTGCCCGGGCGGCTTAACACGGCAATCTGATTGTCGATAGCTTTTACCGTGTTTGAGAGATCGACAGGGGTATCCCCCATAGCGTCAATTATGCGGTTATATCGCTTTCCTGCTGCCTCAATGAATTTTTGTTGCCCTTTAGTCGCAGATTCATAAAGCTGTTTATCAGAAATGCCACCCAGACCATCGCTAAATGTTCTGACTAAATTTTCTCGTGCTTGTTGTTGATTCAGCCGATTCTTACCGGTTCCAAAAAAAGGAACTCTTTCGCCTAATGTCTGAGCCTGACTCTGCATAAAGGTTTTATCTTTCAGCATGTCACTGGTCATTAACGGCAGATTTCTTTCCGATGCAAAGTCGACAGCAGCCTTTGCTTCAGGCGACATATCACCACGAACAGCCCTCGAAACCGCACTCGCTGTATTTTCCAGCCCCTTACCAATACCACCAATGCCAGCAGAAATTACCGTTTGTAACGGTTCAATATCTTCTCCACCAGCAAGGCTAGTGGCTCCCTGTAGTGCTAAATCTGTAGCTGCTGATTTTCCTATGGCACCAAGCACCGTTCCAGCCCTGCCAGCTGGTGTAAACGCCAACGCATTAGCAAGAAACGAAGTCAGGTCTTGCGGTGATAAACCCGGCTTGTTCAGGGCATAATCACCTGATGGCAGAGAAACGATAGTATTCCCCTTCTCATCCTGCCTTAATGTCGCCCCCATTCCCTGAAGAATCTTTTCCTGAGACGCGTCAGAGCCGAAAAGTTGAGACCATCCAGCCTTTAGGGCATCCATGCTTAGTGAGTTCAATTCTGGGGCAGAGGCGACATTTTGCAGTCTCTCCATCTCTGGAGTCATTCGGCTTTCGCCTGTTATAGCATCGCGCATCGCAGCCCCAAGACTGGCTCCCTGTTCTGCTGAACGCTCAAGCCCCTCTCTTTGCTGAGTAGCTAACTTTGCATACCCTGACGCAAGAGAATTATCAGATGATGTATGTTGAATATTTTGAGTTGCTGATTGGGATCGGTCTATTTCATTCGTTGATGGTAGTGGATAGGCAGCATAAAAAGCCTGCTTAGCCTGCTCTACACTTTCTCCGGCTTGCGGGGCAACGACTTCATTGAAGTATTGCTCCTGAGCCTGCGCTTTTTGTTCTGGTGCTAACGCCTGATACTGTGGAGAGGCGATAACATCTTTCCATGCTTTAGCCATTAATCACCCCATAGTGAAGAAAAGTTACTGCTGGCTGCTGGCTGTGATACCTGCTCAGATTGCGGCAATGTCTGCGACGAAGAAGAAGTTCCTCTGTCAACTGCTGAAATAACCCGCAAAGCATCATAAGCTCGACCAGAAGCAGCTTTCAGCGAATTGAACTGGTTTTCCATCTTCCGGCGCTTGGTATCAATGGTTTTTGTGGAGTCGCCAGGCTGAGGGAAATACATTTGATAATATTTTGACATTTCAGCAGGTGCGATAGCTGCCCCTGTTTCCTGACGGAGTATTGCCATTATTGCGTCATTAGCATTAACAACGTATTGCTGCTCTGTTGGGCTGAGCGTTAAGTTAGCCAGCGTCCCATTACCCAAAGCATTATTAATGATCGCCACTCGCTGTGGGCTAAGCTGGTCTCTCAGTGTATCTATTGAATCAAGAGCATCCCTAACCCTGTATGCAAATCCAGCAGCTTTTTTAGCCCCTTCTGGCGACTTTTCCATGATCTTTTGGGCTGTTGGCAAAGCTATTGGACGAAACCCATCTCCAGATATTGGCTGGTTTAGTTTTCCCTGCTCTTCACTTCCGTCTGTGTAGTATTTTGTGACAGTGCCATCATCGTTTTCTCTAACACTCATTAATTTTTTGGCGTTTGTATTAATTCCAGCCGCTGCCGCAAATGCCGCCGCCCCCTCTGGATCCGCCTTTAACATTTGAGCGTACTGATTGTAATTCTGCATTGCTGCTGTTGGTGCATATGCTGACGTTAACGCATTTGCTCGGCTAATATCCTGCCCTCTCGCCTGAAGTGCTTCGCCAGCCTGATTGCTGCGGATTGTTTCTGCCAACTTGCCACGCTCAATATCCCGACCTTCCATTTGATCTTTGATATCGAAATACTTCTCATGACCGAGAGAAAACAGTGCCATACTACCAGCAAGCCGCTGGAATCCCTGTGGATCATTAACATGCATTTCGGCAACAGACTCAGGAGAAATTCCCAAGCGACGCATTTCATCTTCGTTATCTGCTATGAATTTTCCAAATGCCCCAGTTCCGAGCGAAGATGCGATTTGAGCACTAGTCGCAAGATGACCAATAGAATTTCTCTGGTCGTCATCAATAAAGCCCATCCCTTTCTGAACGCTTTCAAATTCTTCTGGATACTCAGAAATAAGACTGCGCATTTTGTTTCTGTCTCCAGACTCAAAAGCCCCGGCATATGCTTTCTGAAACTCTGCTTTACGCTGTTGTTGACGTGCCTGCTGATTAATCTCAGCAACGCCTCTTAGCCCCTGTAGCGCCATTAAACCTACGTTTGGCTGCTGCTGATACTGCACAGGCTGAGGAACGGAAGAACGAGGAGCATTATCATTTTGCGGTGCCATGCTAGGCAGCCCGCCAAGTTGCCATGTCGCCATTAGAATCCAAGCCCCCCAACAAGACCAATAAGCCCACCACCAATAGCCCCGGCGACATTACCTATACCCGGAACAACGGAACCAAGTTGCGCACCCGCTAAAGCGCCTGATGCCGCCCCACCAATACCACGCGCAAGACTGGATGGCTGCTGCGCCTGACCTGCACGAATAGCGCCAAGCCCCTGCAAGAGTTGCCCGGTATTATTGGCGTAGTTTTGCCCTGCTGTTGCCTGCCCTGATGCCGCATTCATCCCGACATTTAGCAGGTTTCCATAATTTTGCATTTGCCCACTAAGCCAATTGTTATAAAGCATGGGCGCAATGGAAGATAACTGGTTACTGGTAGCTGTTGAGCCAAGCCCCCCGGTAGCTTCTGCTGAGACAAGGTTCTGATAACGGGCCTGATCTGCCTGTGTTTTATATAAACCAGAACCAAAGAAATCATTCGCGGCTTTATTCTGCCCTTCCAGAGTCATCAGTCCTTGTAGTTGTTGTAAAGCAGGCAATCCGACTTCTGCATACGGCTTGAGATTATTCATCACCGTATTCCACTGCTCGCGCTGCAAATCAATTGCCTGCTGCTGGGCCTTCGCCTGAGCTTTAGAGGCACCACCATCACCGCCTTTTTCGTATACGGCACGATTGAGATGTTTATGAGCTATATGGGTAATTAACATTCGCTGAATTCCTTATATTGTTGCCGAGTTAACTGATAAAGCGTTACGCCGACGGGTTTACCACATCTGATATAAGCATCATCAAGGTGACCAACACGGGTAGCGCCAAGCAAACGGATAATTGCCCGTCCGTATTTGGTGGTGTCAGGAACCATGGTAATGCTGTTAAGGAATGGTGAGTTTTCGAGAAGCCATTTGCAGAATAATCGATGCCCTTGCAGTGCATATTCACCACGGAATCCGGGGTCGTACACCGCATGGCATTCAACAATGCTATGCCAGAAGTTACGCACTTCATGAACGCCAGCCAGCACCAATCCTTCGTAGATACCGAGATATACCGCATCAGGCTTGATGTAGTACGTGTGCCCCGGCTCAACAATATTTTCGGTATTGCCAGGCTCGTTAAGAAAGGCCTGTAATCGCACAGGGTTATCAATAAATTTTAGTTCCATGCGATGCCATCCATTTTCACATACAGCCTGCCAGCGCCTTATCTATTAACCCTCGTGCAATTTCATGCAGAGTTGGCGCTACTCCAATTCCTGATTTTTTACGCTGCTCTTCCTGAATTTTCTTTATCGCTTCCATTTGCTTCTCACTTATCAATACCGGCTTTACTGAAATAGCCATAACGCCCCCTTAGAACTGTATAAAACAACAGTTATTATAGTTTCATAAATCGCAATATTCATCATCGTGATTGTAAAATATGAAACAAATAGCACAAAAAAATGCCACCGCTCAGTAGCTGGTGGCATCGTTCTGTGTGTCAGGTTTTGACAGGTTTTTTATGGACTCTAAAAACTATATTTATGGTGTCGCATTACTCTTCACGGAAGGCGCTTTCCAGTTCTGCCCTTGCTTCTGGCTCCATTGGTAATTTGATTCGCGATCAGCTATGCGGATGGTTTGCTGAACAGGCATAACAACTTCTCAGGGGCTGTTTTCTGAACTACGAAAATTTCGTAGTGCTCACTTTCAAAAACGTCACGCCCTTGTACACAGGATTTTACGAAAGTCTCGTAAAACACTCTCTGATGCCAGCCAGGTGTTGTGCGCATCAATTCAGTCACATTGTGTTGGTTCAAAATACCGTGTTGTTGGTTCAGTGTTGGTTCAATAAAAAGAATAAAATCCTTATAAAACAACACTCTTTACAAATTGAACCAACTGAACCAACTGAACCAACGCCTTTTCTACGCACATGAAGAAGCTCATTCTTCAGATGAGTTGTAATCTCCTGGCTGGTAATTGAGTACATAAACGTTTATTTGTCGTCCCTGAATACGTGGTGATTTTCTTTGGTATCCACGACCGCTGTTTGGTGGGGTTAGCATCCCGGCTTTTTTCAACACTTCAGCAAACTGTTTTGCGTTGAAACCACATGCGATCTCCTTTTCAAATGTGGCCGGGAATGTGTAGAAAATCATTGGGCTTTCGTCATGTTCTCCACGCTGACGGTATCCGGCTAAATCTTTGATGGGCAAATCTGCCGGGCTGTATGGAAATGGTGCAAAACGGCTAAGCCCATAGGCATTAAGAAATGCCTCCGTTTGTTCAATAATCTGCTGATGTTCTTTGTTACCTGTGCCGAACTCGCGCAACCATGCGTTATAGCTGTGCTGTATCGCATCACGGCATGTCTGAGCATCCCAGCCTGTTACAACCTCGCCTAACAGCAATGCGGCCTCCAGAATGGCAAATCGCGCGGCTACACGGTGAACCTGCTCACCATAATCGGATGGGATCAGACTTCTCCATCTGCTTTCGCAGTCACGAACAGTTTTAATTGCCTGTTGCTGGTGGTCTGCCAGCCATTTAATCCACTCACGCCCGGCTGCGCCGTGGTGATGCTGGTAAGCGTCTTTCAGTGCGTCTGCGTGCTGTTTTCCGTTCTGGTAATCGTGAAAGCGTACTGCTTTACTCAACGGAATATTCAGCAGTCGCACCAGTTGTCCGGCTTTGGTTTTTCGCCCGGAAGTAGCGATAAATGTTTCTAAATCCATTTCTCCGGTGCTGATTGCCACTGTACGCCAGCGTTTTAGATCCCGGTTTCCACCATCTTTAGCGCCTTGCAGTTTCCCTACACCGTTAAATAACGCATAGGCAGACTGTGAAACACTGACAGGATCAGCGCCCTGACCAACTTCATCAAGCGGCATTAGTCCGTCATTGTGGGCGGCGGCTTCATTTGCCAGCCCCAGCGCGGTTCCGTACCACGTCAGCCGCAGTAAATCAGGGTTGCCGTATAAGCTGCTCGCCACGTTTGCCGTGGTGGTCTTACCTGCGCTCGACTGCTCATAGAAATGAATGCCGAACCCGTCAGCGCCCACCAGCCCAATCAATGGCGCTGCCAGTGCTGCGCCGATCCCGGTCATCATTGAATAGTTACCAAAGGCCAGACGCGCCACGTTATCACGCCAGCTTTTCGCGCTCCCTGAGACGGTATATCCGGCTGCGGCTGAGCTTCTCCCGCTGAACAGCACAGGATTTTCAGGTGTTCCGATGATTTCCCCATCAGGCATGATGTACGCTCCGCATTGCCAGCCAGTGGCATGAGCAACACGCCACAATTCACGAGAGCCACTGCGTTGTAGCCAGTCTGCCAGTATTGCTCTGAGGCTGCTTTTGGTCGTGACATTTACCCCACCAGCTTTAAGTGTGCGCCATCCTTCACGTTCACCAATATCAGCCAGTGGAATGGCAGCGGTTGTCGGCGTTTCAGAACCAAACGACAGCCAGCGAAGAATGAGATACTGGTCTTTATCGTCTCTGCCAGTACCGATAACGCTTAACGGCGAACATAACCAGCTTTCGTTATTGATGATTTCTCCACTCTGGCTGTCAGCTCTCGGAGATACCCAATAAATACCATCCTCGCGGCTTTCTATTCTTGGTTTCAGTGGGTCGGTATCCATAACCTTAAAATCGCTTCCCTCAATGGTCTGTGGCTCCTGTTTCACGCCATTACCCTGTGGTTGGTACATTGACTTATTGAACGTTTCTGTGGCGCATTTAATGCCGTGTTTTTGGTGGTAATCATTCCAGTCTGCTTTGTGATCTGTCGGGGGTAATGCCACCCATCCAGAAACAGATAAAGCTGCTTTTTCTGCTGCTATTCTCCCCGTGTTTTGTCTTCCTTCGCTGTGGTCGTTATCCGCAGCAATGATGATTTGTGCTGAAGGATATTTATCCCGCAGTACCTGGGCGACATATAACAGGTTCCCGGCATCAATCGCCGCCACTGTCAGCGCCTCTGGACGAATTAAATGGGCAGATAATGCCGTTGCCAGCCCTTCTGCGATTAAGATGCTCTGTGTTGTTTCTGGTGCGTTTATGGCGTGATATGCTCCCCGTTTTGCTGAACCTGTCAGGAGTCTTTTTTCACCATGTGAGGTAATAGTCTGTGCTGCTGTGACTGCGCCGGATTTATCCACCAGCGCCAGCAACAGAGATCCATCGGGCAACACGGGGAATGTAAAATCACCTACCCCTTTCGCAACCAGATAATCAGATTTACCGTTTACAGCCTTTCTGCGCATGTCATCAAACTGACGGGAAAACGTATCCCGTCTTTGTTGTTCGTCCTTCTCTGCCCTTTTCAGGCGCTCCTGTTCGCGTCGCTGGCGCTCGGTTTCCAGTTGTTCCCGTTTCTGGCTGGTGGCTTCTGGTGTTTCCGTTGTCCGGTAATCAATACCCAGAACATCAGCGGCAAGAAGCGCCGCCTCTGTTGTGTCGCAGTTATTTACGCGTTTAATTAAATCCAGCCCATCACCAGCGCCGCACTGATTACAGATGAAGCTACCGCGCCCGTTGTCATCGAACCGGAATCGATCTTTGCCCCCACATGCAGGGCAGGGAGCATGACGGCGCGGAGAGTCAGGGACATTTATGTTCAGGCAGCCCAGCACATGAGGCCAGTTGTTTTCAGACGCACTGATAACCTGACGGATAAGATCAATGTTTCGCATCACCGTACCCCACGTGGTCTATAGCGTTTGCGATATGGCTAACCAGCATCTGCCACTTGGTTATTCCGTAATCAGTCAGCATGCCATCATTGTTTAGCCACATATCAAATTCAGCGGTTGTCGCAAGTTTCCACTTATCGCCGTGGACAGTCCTCATTGCTGGGTACATGAATGCGCAAATCAGATCACAAACATCTGACGGCTTCAGAGATGTAGTAATGGTGCGTCCCTCTGGCGTCTGAATTGCCATTTTCTCTTCACCAGTAGAATGAAGGTTATGAATCCACACAGCGCCAGCAATCTTTGCCACCTGCTCTCCGATTGCGGAGCTAAGCGCCATTTCTGCATTTTCACGCATGAGAACCTCCCGCTACAGTTGCGCCCATGTCATTAACCATGCTTTGCCATATCTCACGCCCGACGTCAGTCAATCCGTCCTTAGTGACGCAACGATCAAGAAGCTCTATCCCCACGGTTTCCCACTGCGGGTAGAACACTTTCATGGCTGCCAGTGTGTAGCTATCGATCAGGCTGCGAACGCCTTTTACTCCATTGACGATTTCCACACGGACGGCCTCGCCGTCCGCATCAACCATGAAATAGTCCCCGCCGCTGGTGGAGGTAATGTGGTTATACAGTGCCGACGCATACTTATTTGCCAGCGCATTTAGTCGGAAATTTTTAGTAATCATGGCTCCATCCTCAGTGCGTCACTGGTTCCGCTGGCATGCCGTTTTCATTCAGTTCAGCTATAAAGCTGTTGTGAAGTTCAGCAAGCGTTTCACGACCAAATGGAGTCAGTGCTCCTTGTTCCACATCCATCATGGCTCTGTAGAAAATGATGGCGCGTTCTGTGCCAGACTCGATGCCAAAACGTTCTATCATCGCGCCCTCAATGTTGTTTGCCATAGCGAGGCGCTCTGCTACTGGATACAGCGGCATGGCGACGATGCCGTTGGAATAAACAGCCACTTCGGAAGGATTGCCAGTATCATCAATGATGCTGACAGTGCCGTTTTCCTCTCTCATTTCCAGCATGAATACTGTTGCGATCAGCCATCTCCACATAATGACGTTATGCTGTGATGTGTAATCGAAATATCCCTGGTTGCCGCCATCGGCAATAGCGAGATGTATTGACATACCTTCATCTGGTTTATCGTCATAATCCCCGGCATCCAGACGATTTACGGCATCAATATATGAGACGGCCTCAACGCGTTCTGTCATGCCATCGTTGCTGCGGTACATGATGTTTACGCCGTCAGGCGTTGCTTCTGCATGGAAAGTTAAGAAATTATTCATGTTTCGCCTCGCCTGAATGATTCTGTAACTCATATTTGCCCAACAATTCGTCCGCTTCCTGAATAGCTTCTGGTACGCCATTGAGCAGTGACATAACCGCGCCAATCATTAACTTGTCTCTGTTGCTGGGGCTGGCCCCTTCAAGCCAGAACCCTAAAACAGTCTGAACCTGTTCGATGCGACATTGCGCTTCAATGAGCTGGATGTTGGTCATTTCGCACTCTCCACATCGATTAAACCGATATCTATCAGGGAGGTAACTTTTTGTAGCCAGCTATTGATTACTGTCGCCTGTTCCCCTCCCACCGAGGGAACAATCTCATTCATCACATGAACCAGACCTGTGCGCGCTCTGGTAAGCCGTTCAGTCGCGCAATCTGCGGGAGTGAATGTGTCTGGATATGGCTCTTCGCGCCCCAGCAATGATTCAATTTCCAGCTCACACGGATGACGATAAATTAAGTTGATATTCATTTTTCACCCCCAAGAATTACCAGCTCTGCACGGGCATCGTTAACCAAAGATGAGCACGCTTTAATCGCATCCACGACATCAGCAGCGTCCATTTCTTCAGCCGAAAGACTGACAGCAACCAGGACAGCCGCTGCTTGCTCGATTAATTGAAGTGCGGACGTAAGGCGAGGGGTATTAATTGAGTTATTCATTGGTTGCCCCCGTTTTTCCTGGCATTTCGCCACCTTCCAGCAGGAAATGAACGTCGCGAACGGCGAGGTCCAATATCGCGAGTAACGCCTTCAGTCTTTCGTCTCGTGAGGGAGAGTTGCTCACCAGAATGTCGTTAATCACTTCTGTCAGTGTGATGATCTGGCTTGTGCGTTCGAGGGGGTCCATATGCACATCGTAGGTTTTAATCATGTGCCACCTCCATGCGGATACGACCAGCAAAAAAGCAGACGTGATCGCGCACCAGAGAACGGCGAGCATCGCGTTCAGACTCGGCAGCAATATGATGAATTTTGGCGGTAATTGTCGGGCAATCGCGGCGAACTGCGGCGATAATCCAGATAAATTGCGTTTTTTGGGTAGGGGTAGTAGCCAGCATGTGGCAGCCTCCTTGTACTGGGAATTCTTCCCACCACCGGAGCTGCGAAACTCGCTGGTGGTGGACTGAACAGAGTTCGCAGTACCGGCGTACAAGGAAACCGGCCAGCCTTTCGGCTGCCCTGTCCAGCCCACCATAATTTTGCAAGCGACGCGGATTATAACCACATCACTGAAAAAAGTGTGAGTCTGGCTAACGGCACAAAAAAAGACGCTCGGCGCGTCATGTGTCGCCTCGTACATTTCCGGGCTGCGAAACCCGGCACCCGTTTTATGAGGTGCCTTATAACCATAAACCGTGTTGCCGCATAACGGCAAGCTCTTTTTTATGGACTCCGAAAACTCACTATTGGAAGAACCAGAAGCACAGTACATCGTGCTCATTTCGTTAACGTCACGCGCGTGGACGAATGTTTTTGTGGAGTCACTACACGAGCGGAAGACATCATCTACGACCAGAAATTTTCTGGCGCAGCCGCTGACCTTCTCAATGCTAATATCATCGCCCGAGATTTCTGGTATGGTTAAGGCATCCGTTCCGACCACCAGCAAATGATAAACTTTGCTTGTATCTGCTGTATTAATGCCTGACTTTGCCGTCATATTGCTGGATTTTGGCGACATGCCAGCCAGTGAAAATGTCTTCTTCTGGACGGTTAGCATTTGTTAACCTCCGCGAACTCCTTCATGAAACGTGCCAGCGGTTGTACGCATGGCGATTGATACCCGTCGCGATAAAACGTCACTCGGTTGTGAGACACGCTTTCGACAGTAACGAGTGCTCCGTGGGCATCTTTGTAGCGTTTTTGTGGTTGTGGTGTTCCTGTTGGCTTAGACATTGACCACCTCCAGACGCTTGGCGAGCCAGCGTTGCGACAGGCGGGTGAGTTCTCCTTTACGCTGCTCATATTCCATGCCCATATCAATTAACGTGATATTGGTGCTTTCGAGATATGAGAGGTGCTCAAGCTGTTCTGCGTTCATATGGTCGCGAGGTTCGCCAGAATAGCCATTTATCCGCGCCCACTGCTTAGCAGTTAGCCCACCAAGAACGATACGAGAAATCATATTGCTCTCGTTTGTGTAGTGGTGTTGCTGCGTCGTTTTCCCCTGCTCGGCACGGGCCATATTCAGCGCATCGCACATTGGCTTAAAGTTGTTTGCGGCACTGATACGGGCTTTTAGCTGGCGACGATAGCGGGCGGCGATTTCAGGCACGCTACGCTGTAATTCTTCCTCGCACTGGATGAAATAACGGCGGATAGCGCGACCCTGATCATTGCGTTCGATCATTGCCAGTTCTTTCGCCATTCCGACACTTAACAGATAGTCTTTGCCGGGTCTGCCAGACTGCTTAATCTTGCTGTAAGCCGCGCCATTCGGGCTTTTCCCCAAATTTGGGGAAATTGTTTTATGGACTGAGTAATCGTGCCCAATGGTGAAGTCATATTCAGAGATGCGATCAGTGATCCATGTAGAGAAGTCTTTTCCCACGCCCAACGCTTTGTGTAACGCTTTTGCGCTAACAATATTGGTTTCACGCCCACCGATATGACCAGGAATAACCGGGACAATTGCGGCAAATTCATTACCGTTAATTGTGCCCAGAGAGGCGTTCAGATGAGGGGCAGCCTCAGAAATTAATCTGCTTTTTTCGATGTTCATTTTCAGTCTCCGTTAGGCGGCGTTAAACGCGTCCGGGTAGAGTTTCAGAATGTCGGCAATTTCCTGCTGAGAAAGTCCGTTGTGATCATTTATGTTCGCAAGATGGTTAACATGAGTGATCACTTTCAGAACATCACCACGGCAGGAGAAACGGTAGCGAAGGTGTGTTCCGATACCATCAGGATTCTTTTCGTCGATACGCTCCAGAGTGATTCCAAGCTGGCGTTCTAACTCTGTTGCATAGTTACGACCAGAAGACAGACGGCAGTAGCGAAGAATGTCATTTTCTGTCCATCCCTCTATACCAGTACGCAGCATATAGACTCGGGCGCGATGCTTTTTCGGTGTGCGCTTTGGTGCTTGAAGGGATTTTGTCAGGGGCGTAACATCAGATACGCGAATATCTGAATTAGCCGCCTGTAATGGGCGGTTTTTCTTATTCATTACGCTACCTCGCCACGCGACTCAGCGATGCGCTGATTAATCCATTCTTCAATTTCACTTTCAATAAACGCAATTGATCGGCTTCCAATCTTTACAGATTGAGGGAATCGCTGTTCTTTGATGAGCCGATAAATCCACGCTTTGCTGTAACCAGTACGGCGTTGAACCTCAGAAAGACGAATAAATGATTGAGACATGTTTACTCCTATATTCTGTCATCTTCTTTAATGGACATCAGTAGACAGAAAGGAGATTAAACAAACCGGTGAATGGGTGATAGCGGATAAAAATAAAATATTTTTTTGAGAAGATTATCCGCTTTGAAATACACAGTAGCGTATTCAAAGCGGAAATCGCGAAATTTACTTAAAACGTTTACGTAGGATTTTGCTTGCTATAAATCTCTACTCATTAAATCAGATATTTTTATCAAGCTCATTTCTCTGTCTTTGTTTACATAAAGCTGAAGCAAGCGGGTGTATCTCTCGCTTATGGATTCAAGTGCAAAAGGCTTTATTGATTCCTTAATAGCCTGCGTATCTTTCGGATCATCACTAAAAACCAAGGCAGAAATCATCGGATTGCTCACTTCCTTACCTGACTTCTCACCCCAAATCAGCAGATCAACAATAGGTATCACTCTATTAGATATCAACTTCTGGAGGGTCTTTAATCCAATCCTTTTCTGAGCGACATGCTCTCTCTCTGGTACTTTTAACTCTTTTCGCCATAGAGGTAGAAGGTGAGTCAGGCTGGTAATAATTTCGTCATCAGTGGCGTCATCTAAATCTATAGAAACGAGTATGCTGTTAGGGGAACAATTACTTAGGTTTCCAGTAACACTCGCAAGCATAGCGTTTGCCTTGAGGTAGCAATCCTCTTCGTCTCTTTTAAAAAAGCCTTGATCTATCGATGAGAAAGAGTACATGGCCAGCTCTGAAAATGTTACTGGACTAACCCCCATAGCTGAAGATAATGAGGGAAGATCATCGTACTCATTTCTTAATGATGGGGCTTCATCATTTACTTTGCGAATAAATTCTTCAACCTCTTCCTCTTCTTCATTGAGAATGGTTAGGTTAGGATCGCCCGAAAAAATCCTTTCATATTTTATATCGTACTCTTCTTTGAATATAGCAGTGTCATCTTTTGCATGACGCAATAAAAAATCGCGCCACTCTAATTCTTGAATCAAGTCCGGCAAGGTTAAATCAATTAAAAATTCATAATTACTAATATCAAACCATGCTAAATCTTGTTTTTTGGCTCTCACCATACGCCACCCCGCGCCCCCTAATTCTGACGGCTATGCCAGCCCGTAGGGGTGTACGGGTTTTCGGGGATCAGCCTAGACATAGCCTATTCTTTGTTCGTCTACATAAGTCTACTACCATTGCTTAACACTGTCTATTCATACAGTTAAGCTCGTTTCCCAAACGAACCATGAACAACGTTCTCCTCCTTCTCCAGCGCATCCATATAGTCGGCATACCATTGAAGCATCTCCCGCCGTCCATCCAGATATTGCGCATGGTTGTATGTGCCACGAATTGAGTTCTTATCAACGTGAGCGAGCTGCGTTTCTATCCACGCGGTGTTATAGCCCTGCTCATGCAAAATCGTGCTCATAGTGTGTCGGAACCCATGACCAGTTACACGTCCAGCGTAGCCAATGCGCTTAAACACTTGGTTTATGCTGGCCTCACTCATTGTTTTCCTTGGATCATTGCGCCCGGGAAACATAAGAGGGTAATTGCCTGTTATTTCTCTAATCTTCCCAATAAGCGAAAGAGCCTGCTCAGACAATGGCACAATATGAGGCCGCCGCATTTTCATACGTGAAGCGGGTATCTCCCAGATAGCCTTGTTGAAATCAATTTCATCCCATAATGCGCCACGTAGTTCGCCAGTCCGCAAGCCGGTGATAATCAGTAGACGAGCCGCCATAACAACCAATGCGCTTCCTGAGTAACTGGACAATGCCTTGAAAAAATCAGGTAATTCTTTAGCTGTAAGGAAAGGGTAATGATTAGATTCATGGCCTTGCATCGCGCTAGTAAGGTCTGGTGCAGGGTTATACTCTGCGCGACCAGTGACTATTGCATAGCGGAAAACTTCCCCGCACCGTTGCCTCACTTTTTTGGCTTTTTCTGTCGCACCGCGCCCCTCGATGCGCCGCAGCACATTCAGAAGTTCAAGTGGTTTGATTTCGGCGATTGGTTTTTTGCCAATGTAAGGGAACACATCTTTGTTGAAGGCTTCGAGGATGTCTGAAGCATAACCAGCAGACCATTTTTTTAATTTGCTGCTGTGCCACTCAAGGGCAATATCTTTGAAGGTGTTGTTTAACTGCGTTTCCCGGGCAATCTTTTCCTCTCGTTTCGCTTCCATCGGATCGATACCACCAGCGATACCTCTTTTCGCATCTTCACGTTTTGCCCGAGCATCGGCTAGAGTAACCTCAGGATACACACCTAGTGCCAATAGCTTCTCTTTACCAGCTACACGATATTTAAGTCGCCAGTATTTACCTCCATTAGGTTTTACCAAGAGATACAAACCGCCACCATCGGCCAGCTTGTAAGCCTTCTCTTTTGGCTTGGCTGTGTCTATTTGACGGGCATTGAGTTTCACTTGGGGGTACCTCCACTAAACCGAACAGCAAATACCCCCATAAGTACCCCCATCTGACCGTAGATTTTGAGGGACTTTAGTAGACGTCAAAAGACGAACGGGGCTTTAATACGCGGATTATAAGGGGTTTTGAAAGACTTTAGTAGACTTGGGGAGATGTTTGAATGGTGCCGATAATAGGAGTCGAACCTACGACCTTCGCATTACGAATGCGCTGCTCTACCAACTGAGCTATATCGGCCCTGAAAGGACATGTTCACGAGTGCGAATCACGGGAGATAAGGTTAAAACTAACCGGGCGATGCGTCAATGGCCTTGTGAATCAAATGGCTACTTTTGCATCACCCGGTTTTATTTACGCACGAATGGTGTAATCACCAATGCCGATCCACTTGTAAGTGGTCAGCGCTTCCAGGCCCATCGGGCCGCGCGCATGCAGTTTTTGCGTGCTTACCGCCACTTCTGCCCCAAGACCAAACTGACCGCCGTCGGTAAAACGCGTAGAGGCGTTAACGTAAACAGCGGAGGAATCCACTTCGTTAACAAAACGCTGGGCGTTGCGCATATCGCGGGTCAGGATCGCATCGGAGTGTTGCGTGCCGTGTTCGCGAATATGGGCGATGGCATCGTCAAGATCGCTGACGATTTTGACGTTCAAATCTAACGACAGAAATTCATCGTCATACTCTTCGGCTTTAACAGCCACCACCTTCGCGGGGCCTGCCTGCAACTGCGCCAGCGCAACTGCATCAGCGTGTAACGTCACGCCGCTTTCTGCCATTTGCTTGCTTAATGCGGGCAGGAAGCTATCTGCAATGTTTTTATTCACCAGCAACGTTTCTACCGTATTACACGTGCTCGGGCGCTGAGTTTTCGCGTTAACGATCACCTTCAAGGCTTCAGCGATCTCTGCACTTTCATCAACGTAAATGTGGCAGACACCTATACCACCAGTGATCACCGGGATCGTCGATTGTTCGCGGCACAGTTTATGCAAACCAGCACCGCCGCGTGGGATCAGCATGTCGATATATTGATCCATACGCAGCATTTCACTGACCAGCGCACGATCAGGATTATCAATCGCCTGCACCGCACCCGCCGGTAAGCCGCTGGATTTCAGGGCGTCCTGAATCACCGCCACTGTTGCAGCATTAGTGCGACAGGTTTCTTTGCCACCACGCAGGATCGCCGCGTTACCGGTTTTCAGGCACAGCGAAGCGACATCAACCGTCACGTTCGGGCGCGCTTCATAAATCACGCCAATCACCCCCAGCGGTACGCGACGGCGCTCCAGACGCAGGCCGCTATCCAGCACGCCGCCATCAATCACTTGCCCCACCGGATCGGCGAGGTTACACACCTGACGCACATCATCAGCAATGCTTTTCAGACGCGCGGGCGTCAGTGTCAGACGGTCAAGCATCGCTTCGCTAAGCCCATTGGCACGCGCGTCAGCAACATCCTGGGCGTTAGCGTTGAGGATACTTTCGCTTTGTGCTTCCAGTTCATTGGCGATCTTTTCCAGCACTCGATTTTTTTCGCGGCTGGAAAGTTGCGCTAATTTATACGAGGCTTGCTTCGCGGCAATGCCCATTTGTTTCAGCATCAGCCTGCTCCTTAACGGGTAATCATGTCATCACGGTGAACGGCAACCGGGCCGTATTCATATCCCAGTATTGCATCAATTTCTTGCGAGTGGTGTCCGGCAATGCGGCGTAATGCATCACTGTTGTAACGGCTAACGCCATGAGCAATATCACGACCTTCAAGGCTGCAAATGCGGATGACTTCACCACGCGAGAAATTGCCGCTCACGCTTTTAATGCCTTTAGGCAGCAAGGAACTACCGCGTTCAAGAATGGCGGCAGTCGCCCCTTCATCAACGGTAATTTCACCCGCCGGTGGCGCACCGAAAATCCAGCGTTTACGGTTTTCAAGCGGAGTCGCCTGGGCATGGAACAACGTACCGACGGAAATGCCTTCCATCACATCACCAATGACGCCTGGCTTGCTGCCCGCAGCAATAATGGTATCTATACCCGCACGGCAAGCCACGTCAGCGGCCTGCAATTTGGTGCTCATGCCGCCCGTTCCGAGGCCTGAAACGCTGTCACCGGCAATCGCGCGCAGTGCGTCATCAATGCCGTAAACATCTTTAATCAGTTCTGCCTGCGGATTGCTGCGCGGGTCAGCGGTATACAAACCTTTTTGATCGGTCAGCAGCAACAGTTTATCGGCACCCGCCAGAATCGCCGCCAGCGCCGAAAGATTATCGTTATCGCCAACTTTTATCTCTGCAGTCGCAACAGCATCGTTCTCATTAATTACCGGAACGATATTGTTATCGAGCAACGCACGCAGGGTATCGCGGGCGTTCAGGAAGCGCTCACGGTCTTCCATATCAGCACGAGTCAGCAGCATCTGCCCGACGTGAATGCCATAAATTGAAAACAGCTGTTCCCACAGTTGAATCAGTCGACTCTGCCCTACCGCCGCCAGCAGTTGTTTCGAAGCAATAGTCGCTGGCAGTTCCGGGTAACCTAGGTGCTCACGTCCGGCGGCAATCGCGCCCGACGTCACAATAACAATCCGATGCCCGGCGGCATGTAACTGCGCACACTGGCGAACAAGTTCAACGATATGGGCACGGTTCAGGCGGCGCGATCCGCCTGTTAGCACACTGGTGCCGAGTTTTACCACCAGCGTCTGGCTGTCACTCATGATTCTCTGCCATTCAATTTTAGGAAAAATGATATCAAGCGAACGTTTTAGCAGGACTGTCGCCAGTTGCCAACCATCTGCGAGTAAAGCATGGCTTTTTGTTGCGCGGGATCAGCAAGCGTAACGGCAGCTGTTTACATTTTTATTACATATTTAATAAATTACCACATTTTAAGAATATTATTAATCTGTAATATATCTTTAACAATCTCAGGTTAAAAAACTTCCTGTTTTCAACGGGACACTCCCGCTGAATATTCGCGCGTTAATTAAAATCAGGAATGAAAATGAAAAAGAGCACTCTGGCATTAATGGTGATGGGCATTGTGGCATCTGTATCCGTACAGGCCGCAGAAATATATAACAAAGACAGTAATAAATTGGATGTTTATGGCAAAGTTAAAGCCATGCATTATATGAGTGATAATGACAGTAAAGATGGCGACCAAAGTTATATCCGTTTTGGTTTTAAAGGCGAAACACAAATTAACGCGCAACTGACTGGTTATGGTCGTTGGGAAGCAGAGTTTGCCGGTAATAAAGCAGAGAGTGATACTGCGCAGCAAAAAACGCGTCTCGCTTTTGCCGGTTTGAAATATAAAGATGTGGGTTCTTTCGACTATGGTCGTAACCTGGGCGCGCTGTATGACGTGGAAGCCTGGACCGATATGTTCCCGGAATTTGGTGGCGATTCCTCCGCGCAGACCGACAACTTTATGACCAAGCGCGCCAGCGGTCTGGCGACGTATCGGAACACCGACTTCTTCGGCGTTATCGATGGTCTGAACTTAACCCTGCAATATCAAGGGAAAAACGAAAACCGCGACGTTAAAAAACAAAATGGCGATGGCTTCGGCACGTCATTGACATATGACTTTGGCGGCAGCGATTTCGCCATCAGTGGGGCCTATACCAACTCCGATCGCACCAACGAACAAAACCTACAAAGCCGTGGCACAGGCAAGCGTGCAGAAGCATGGGCAACAGGTCTGAAATACGATGCCAATAATATTTACCTTGCAACTTTCTATTCTGAAACACGTAAAATGACGCCAATATCTGGCGGTTTTGCTAATAAAACACAGAACTTTGAAGCGGTTGCTCAATACCAGTTTGACTTTGGTCTGCGTCCGTCGCTGGGTTATGTCTTATCGAAAGGGAAAGATATTGAAGGTATCGGTAATGAGGAGCTGGTTAATTATATTGATGTCGGTGCTACGTATTATTTCAACAAAAATATGTCGGCATTTGTTGATTATAAAATCAACCAACTGGATAGCGATAACAAATTGAGTATTAATAATGATGATATTGTCGCGGTTGGGATGACATATCAGTTTTAATGAATATTGCCGGATGCGGCGTGAACGCCTTATCCGGCCTACGAAAACTACGAAAACCAATATTTCAGGCCGGAAGAGATGCTCTAACATCGCATCCGGCACTTTTCACTCACGCCGTTAACTTCACCGGTTCATCACGAAAATCATCTGCCGGTTCCAGCTTCAGATTCAGCGTCGTCAGCAGTTCACGCAGCTTCTCATGAAACTCACGCAGGGTATGTTCCAGTCGCTCAACCACTTCGGCATCTTTTATCTGAACACTCGTCCAGTCGCCTGCTTTATCGAACAGACCAAACTGGTAACTGTGGGTAAAACGGGACTCCTGCGCTTCCAGTTCCATCCACCAGCCCCAGAACTCACGCACTTCCGGCGCGGGTTTCACGTTGACGCATACAGCCAGACAATCGAAAAAGAATCGATTATCTTCGCACTTACCTTCACGAATATATGGGCCTAGTGCGGTAAATTTTTTGATCAATCTGCTTTTCGGGTGTCCACTCGGTAACGTCATTGCGATCTCCTGTTGTGAAGCAACTGTTTTACCAAATTGACAAAATTTAGCAAATTTTTAACACAATCGTTTTTCGATCCAGTCAGTGATATCCTGGAGTGCCTTGTCAAAATTCCGATACACCGGGTTAAATGGGATCTCTAATAATTTACCGTCAGCAGATGACGAAGTGATTAAGCGTGAATCCTCCTCCGGGCTGAACGGATCGTTCTTCCAGTAGCCTGATAACATTGGCGTTGGGCAGCGACGTCCCAGCAATCCTTGCACTTTTAATGAATAGCGATTCAACTCCACGCGCAACGCTTCGTCGGAAGCATCATGCATCCCCAAACGACTCGCCAGAACGTCAAGATACATTTCCGGCACCTGTTGTTGGCACTTAAAATCACTCAACAGGGTATGAACTACCGGACCAAGACAGGCAACCGCTTTCAGACGCGGCGATTCAAGGTATGCCAGACGCACAGCAACGTTAGCGCCGAAACGGAAACCAAAGGCCGCGACGCGAGTGTGATCCACCCACGGTACGTTAGGCAGCGCTTTTAAGACGTGCTGATGCAACAGGCTGGAGTCCTGGGTGAGCTTCCATTTTGAAGAAAAGCCCACCGACGGCATATCAATAGTCAGCATCGCAATGCCGCGCGGCGCGAAATAACGTTCATACAGGCTGTAATAGTCCGTCTGCATCGCATCCAGACCACCACACATTAATACTGTCGGGAACGGGCCATCGCCTTTCGGCATATGCAAAAAGCCAGTGATTGGCGCACCGCCCGGTACGGTAAACTCCATTTGCCGCATCGTGCCCGGCAGGCGTTGGGCGGCCTCTTCATAGGCGCGGTTTGACAAAGCCTGCGCTTGCTCGGCCAGGTCATCTCCTTTCAGATGAGGATAAGCGGCAATGTTGTACAACGTCGCCGCATGCAGCCAGTGACGACCACTGAGTTGCGGATCTTCTTCCGCACAGGCTTTTTGTTGCCACACCATCGCCTGGGTGGCCCACTCATAAATCCAGTTACCGCCACGGTAACCAATCACCGTATCGTATAAATCACTGTCGGTACGTTCGGCATCGCTCATTACAATACGCGCCTGGACGTCAAGAATTTCACGCGGATCAACACCACGCCAGATCCACATCAGGCGGTTAATCATGCGATACCAGTGGGGAATGGTTTTACCATCAAGGGCCGACTGCACAGGTGATTGCGAACCGTGATTAAAACGACGGACAAGCGTCGAGGTTTCAGGATGTTTAAAGCGGGGTTTGAACAGAGTTTCGCTCAGGTTTGCCTGTGTCATGGATGCAGCCTCCAGAATACTTACTGGAAACTATTGTAACCTGCCTGAAGTTAAAAAGAACAACGCCCGGCAGTGCCAGGCGTTGAAAAGATTAGCGACCGGAGATTGGCGGGACGAATACGACACCCATATCCCACGGCTGTTCAATCCAGGTATCTTGCGGGATATCAACAACATAATCATCAACCAGCGGACGACCTGCCGGTTTTGCGAAGATGGTGACAAAGTGCGCTTTTGGATACATTTCACGAATCGCAACCGCAGTACCACCGGTATCCACCAGGTCATCAATAACGATGAAGCCTTCACCATCGCCTTCTGCGCGTTTCAGCACTTTAAGCTCGCGCTGGTTGTCGTGATCGTAGCTGGAAATACAAACGGTATCGACATGACGAATACCCAGTTCACGCGCCAGTAACGCACCCGGTACCAGACCGCCACGGCTTACGGCAATAATGCCTTTCCATTGTTCAGAAGGCATCAGTCGGCTTGCGAGTTTACGTGCATGGATCTGCAACATGTCCCAGGTGACGATGTATTTTTCGCTCATGTGAAGTGTCCCAGCCTGTTTATCTATGGCTTAAAAAGTGTTCGAGGGGAAAATAGGTTGCGCGAGATTATAGAGATCTGGCGCACTAAAAACCAGTATTTCACATGACTCCGTGTCTTTTTACGCACTGTCTCTCCCTGACGCGGGATAAAGTGGTATTCTCAAACATATCTCGCAAGCCTGTCTTGTGTTGACAACATTTTCTGCTAACCCTGTGACCTGCAATACTGTTTTGCGGGTGATTGACAAGGAGACTTAACGTGTCTGAACTGTCTCAATTATCTCCACAGCCGCTGTGGGATATTTTTGCCAAAATCTGTTCTATCCCTCACCCGTCCTATCATGAAGAGCAACTCGCTGAATACATTGTAGGTTGGGCAAAAGAGAAAGGTTTCCATGTCGAACGCGATCAGGTGGGTAATATCCTGATTCGTAAACCTGCCACCGCAGGTATGGAAAATCGTAAAACGGTCGTCTTGCAGGCCCACCTCGATATGGTGCCGCAGAAAAATAACGACACCGTGCATGACTTCACTAAAGATCCTATCCAACCTTATATTGATGGCGAATGGGTTAAAGCTCGCGGTACCACGCTGGGGGCAGATAACGGCATTGGTATGGCCTCTGCACTGGCGGTTCTGGCTGACGAAAACGTAGTTCACGGCCCGCTGGAAGTGCTGCTGACCATGACCGAAGAAGCCGGTATGGACGGTGCGTTCGGCTTACAGAGCAACTGGTTGCAGGCTGACATTCTGATTAACACCGACTCCGAAGAAGAAGGTGAAATCTACATGGGCTGTGCGGGCGGTATCGATTTTACCTCCAATCTGCATTTAGATCGTGAAGCGATTCCGGCTGGTTTTGAAACCTTCAAGTTAACCTTAAAAGGGCTGAAAGGCGGTCACTCCGGCGGTGAAATCCACGTTGGCCTGGGTAATGCCAACAAACTGCTGGTGCGCTTCCTGGCGGGTCATGCGGAAGAACTGGATCTGCGCCTTATCGATTTCAACGGCGGCACACTGCGTAACGCCATCCCGCGTGAAGCCTTTGCTACTGTAGCTGTAGCAGCCGATAAAGTCGACGCACTGAAATCTCTGGTGAATACCTATCAGGACATCCTGAAAAACGAGCTGGCAGAGAAAGAGAAAAATCTGGCCTTGTTGCTGGACTCTGTTGCGAACGATAAAGCTGCCCTGATCGCGAAATCTCGCGATACCTTTATTCGTTTGCTGAACGCGACTCCGAACGGCGTGATCCGTAACTCCGATGTAGCCAAAGGCGTGGTTGAAACCTCCCTGAACGTCGGTGTTGTGACCATGACCGACAACAACGTAGAGATTCACTGCCTGATCCGTTCTCTGATCGACAGCGGTAAAGACTACGTGGTAAGCATGCTGGATTCGCTGGGTAAACTGGCTGGCGCGAAAACCGAAGCGAAAGGCGCATATCCTGGCTGGCAGCCGGACGCAAACTCTCCGGTTATGCATCTGGTACGTGAAACCTATCAGCGTCTGTTCAACAAGACGCCGAACATCCAGATTATCCACGCGGGCCTGGAATGTGGTCTGTTCAAAAAACCGTATCCGGAAATGGACATGGTTTCTATCGGGCCAACAATCACCGGTCCACACTCTCCGGATGAACAAGTTCACATCGAAAGCGTAGGTCACTACTGGCGACTTCTGACTGAACTGCTGAAAGAAATTCCGGCGAAGTAATTACAATAATGTCCACGCCTGCGGGCGTGGACTACTGTTTGAAGCCAATGGCTATCTATATCGAAATAACAAAACATTATGAAACTCATGAAAAGGTCGCATATTTATATAGCTGCGACCATATTTCATGGGGAGAATTTCTGATCGCCAAAGAAAGTTTTGCGCTGGAATCCGTGAAAGAACTTAAGGGTGAAAAGCAGAATTTTTATATGTTCAGAGCCTGGGGCAAAGTCAGGAAAACATACTTAGCCACGGGAGAATTTCCCCAGGAAACATGTTACGCCGCTTAAAGTCAGAATCATTTTTTCACGCGTTTTACATTTACCATTTTAGCATTACGCCTGCACCACATGGCAATGGCGGCAGCTACTAATGCCAGTTCCAGTAAAAACGACCAGTGTAATAAAAAATTGAGCCACCACGGATGATGTACCGCCGTAATATGAAAGAGTGCAAAGGGTTGGTTAACGAAAGGCATCAACCACCAGATATCACCGACCAGCGTATCGAGTAATAAATGCACGATACCATTCAGGCAAAACACCACGCCCAACCACGCCGGAAGTTTATTCTTCGCAATTGCGGCCCAAACTAATGTCGCCGCCAGCAGAGCAAACCATAATAATGGCCAATGAGACGGGTAAAGATGATGATGGCGTTGCCCGTTATCAACCAGATAGCACCAGAAAAGATCAAAATCGGGCGCAATGGCCCCAACTAAGCCAATAACCATCGCCCAGCGCGCATGACGAGCAATCAGTGGCAAGCGTTTCACTAAAGTACAAGTTATTAAATAACCAGCCGGAAGATGACCGATAAACATGACTATTCCTTTCGTTTTTCCCGCCGCTTTCATGTAGAAAACGGCGGGAGACATTCCTCAATTACACAGCGACAAAATTACACAGCGACAAAAGCCATTCCTGTAAATGTCCGTCGCGGGTTGCCACGTTCAATCTGGTGATGGAACATTCGCCGCTGCGATTTCAGCGCCGCGCTATTTTCCTGTTGCAGCAGCTCCAGCTTCCAGGCGATCAGCAATCGCGCCAGCCGTTTGTTAGCATGCTGGCTGCGCTCTGACTGAACCTTCACGCTAATCCCGGTTGCCAGATGCGTGGCGCGTACCGCCGAGTCGGTTTTATTGACATGTTGACCGCCCGGCCCCGACGAACGCAACGTCTCATAACGGATCGCGTCGGATTGATCTTGTTCATCAGCAGTAAAACGCCCAATGCCCAGAAACCAGTTTTTGCGCCCATGATGAGGCCGGTACGGGCTCGGACAAATCCACTGAATAGTGCCGCACCAGCTTTCGCTTAATGCCCATGCGTTGTCGCCATCCAGAGAAACCAGCGCCGAACGCAGCGTGTCAGAGTAACGGCCCGTTTCTGTTTCCAGCACCGTTACCGCGACGTCTTGTCGGGCAGCTTCTTTAATCAGCCTGTCCAGCGCCTTTTTCACTGCGAGACAACATTCTTCCGGCCCCTGAGCAGAGGAAAGTTGTAGCAAGATCATCCTTTTTTCCCTCCACTGTTTTTGAGCGTCAGCACCGGACGCAGCCGAGCGACAGGAATAATTAAACCGGCCTGCATAAGGCATTGCACCACGCTTTCTGCCGATTTATAGGCTTGTGGCGCTTCTTCAAAGATGAGTTGTTTATCGCGACAAATTACCCGACTGCCAAGTTCAGTACGCGAGAGTTGCGTCGCCGTGTATTTCGCTGCCAGACGCCCTTTACACTCAGTGCGCCCCCATTTACGCCCTGCCCCATGTGCCAGCGAGTGGAGCGTTTTTTCGTTCTCAACAGGCTTAACCAGCCATGAGTAATCGCCACGTGAACCGGGAATAATCACCAGACCGTTTTCATCCGGCGTGGCACCTTTACGATGCAACCAGCCCTGTTGATCGCCGATTTGACACGCGCTAACAAAGTTATGCGTCACATCCAGAACCAAATTTCCGGTGGCCTTAACTTGTTGCATTATGCGCAAAGCGATCATCTGGCGATTAATACGCGCAAACGCCAACGCATCATCATGTTTCGCAATATACCGTAGCGCGTCATCACTGCATTCTGGCAACCCATGATGCGAAAACGAGGCAATATGCTGCTGTAAAATAGATTGCCCCAACCCACGCGAGCCGCTATGAACCAGCAGTTGCAGATGCTGCGCATCCAGACCTGCCAGTGCAAACAGCTCAGCGTTGATGATTTGATCAATCTGTTGCAGTTCTGCGAAGTGGTTACCGCCACCGATGGAGCCAAGCGAGCTGCGCCACGGATGCAGTGCAAACGCTGGCGGCAGGTTTTCCTCCAGCCAGCTTTCTTCAGCTGCGTCATCCAGATCTGATAATCGCTTTTCAAACTTATCGGCGTTGTATTTGCGAGCGAGAATATCTGTTTGCCATAACGCCATGCCGCAGCCAATATCGTTGCCGACCAGCGCCGGATAAAAACGACCAACGGAAAAGAACGCTGCGCCAATTGGGTAGCCGCGTCCGGGATGTAAATCTGGCATCCCTACTACGCGTTGCATGTTGGGTAAATTTGCAGTGGTATGTAATTGTTGGATCGCTAAACTCTCGATCCACAGGTCATCGGATGCGATGGTAAATACCGCATCGGATAAGGGACGAATATATTTGCCCATGTACCATTCCATTTATACTCGTCATACTTCAAGTTGCATGTACTGCGACTGCGTTCGTTCACCCCAGTCACTTACTTATGTAAGCTCCTGGGGATTCACTCGCTTGTCGCCTTCCTGCAACTCGAATTATTTAGAGTATATAAATATAAAAATCAGGAAATGGCAGACGAATCCAGGGCAAGAAAAAAAGAATTAATCCTGGAAAGGTCTGCAAAGAGTCATTGATAAAGGATTTGTCATGATTTACCTCCTTGCAGTTTGTGGAATAAGAAAACGCGCACATACTAGGCGGGCGTTATTTTCATTGCAAGCTGGATTTAATGTTGCTGTTTATATCGCATATAAAAATTAGTAAACCACGCTCCCCGGCACTCAACGCGCTGCTGCTTAACTATCTGAAAACCATAACGTTCAAAAAAGGGTTTTGCGGTTATGCTGGCATCCACCGTAAGTTCGGATTCAGACTTAATCAATGGTTTTAACAAGGTGCTGGCAACCCCGAGGCGGGTGTATTCCGGGTCAACAAATAGCATATCGATATAATGTTCAATGCAGGTAATAAAGCCAACCAGTTGTGCATTAATGACTGCAACCCGCACTTGTGATTTCGCGAGTTTCTCCTTCCAGCGAAATTCGTCAATCTGTGCCCAGGCAGCAATTTGTTGTGGTGAATAATGCTGACTGGCGGTCATCGTAACCGCTCTAAGGAAAATAGCGCATAGTTGCTGAAAATCGCCAGGCTGATAGTCTCTTATTTGTATGTTATTCATAATCCCAGCACCAATTGTCTTTCCATTTGAGGGTCAAGCAATGCCACATGCAGCCCCACCAGCCGCACACCGCGCCCGCCGCGGCGTTCATCCCAGGTTTTACGCGCGGTGGCGATTAAGTCAGCTTTATTCAGCCGCGGCCAGACGTGCTCCTGAGTGGTTTGCTGAAAATCGTCGAACTTTAATTTCACCCCCTGGCGGGCGATCAGTAAATCAGGTTTCACCTTTGCCAGACGGCGCTCCAGTTCAGGGTAAAGCCGCTCGATAATCGCTTCACATTCAGACCAGTGATGAATATCTTCTGCCATCGTGCGTTCCACGCCGACGGATTTTCGCAATCGTTCGCTGTTAACATCGCGCTCGTCAATGCCCTGACTACGCTCCCACAAAATACGGCCAAATTTGCCAAAGCGTTTAAGCAACATCACCAGCTCACACTTTTGTATATCACCGCAGGTCCGCAGCCCCATCGCTTCCAGTTTTGCCGCCGAGACTTTGCCAACACCGGGAATTTTTGCCAGCGGCAAGGTTTGCAGAAATGCAGGAACTTCTGCCGGAGTAATCACAAACTGGCCGTTGGGTTTATTCATGTCGGAGGCGATTTTGGCGAGAAACTTAACCGGTGCCACGCCCGCAGATGCCGTCAGGTGCAGCTCGTTGAAAATCGTCTGGCGAATTTCCTGGGCGATGAGGGTCGCAGAACCGTGGCAATGTACGCTGTCGGTGACGTCAAGATAGGCCTCATCCAGTGACAACGGTTCAATGCGCGAGGTATAGCGCGAGAAAATTTCGCGGATATGATTTGAGGCTTCTTTGTAGGCGTCAAAGCGCCCTGGAAGCAAGGTAAGATGCGGGCATAATTTGAGCGCCATCCCAGTTGGCATAGCGCTACGTACGCCAAATTTACGCGCGGGATAATTGGCAGTGCTGATCACCCCCCGACGTTCACGGCTGCCGCCAATAGCAATAGGGATATCGCGCAGGGCGGGATTGTCGCGCATCTCCACTGCGGCGAAAAAGCAGTCCATATCCACATGAATGATTTTACGCATTGCTCACCTCTCAACACTGGTAAAGTATACAGTGATTTCAGGGTTTGAGAAATGCGTAAAGATTCAGCATTTAATGCGTTCGCTGCGAAAACACCTGCTGCTTCTCCAGCTTTTGCACCAGCGGCTGCACCACCTTATCCCCATGCTGCCCAAAATATTGATACAACGTATCGGACGCACTTTTGGTCAGCACCATAATCTCAATGCGTCGGTTACCTGCGCTTTGCGGATTTTTGGCATCCAGCAGCATCTGGTCTGCCATCGCGCTCACCTGCATCACTTTATCTTCCGGCATTCCGGCTTCTTCCAGCACCCGACGGGCCGAAAGCGCACGGTCCCCCGAAAGGTTCCAGTTGTTGTAGATATTGTTTTTGTAGGCCATCGCATCGGTATGCCCGGTGATGATGATCTTATTGTCGAGCGAATCAAAAACCGGCGCTAACGCCACCAACAGCGTTTTAAAGAACGGCATAATTTTCGCGCTGCCGCGTTCAAACATATTACGGTTCTGGTCATCTTTGATCAGCACGCGTAATCCCTGGGGAACAATCTCCATCTCCAGATTCGCTTCCATATGCGCATCACGGGCGATGGTGTTAATACTGGTTGCCAGTTCACCAAGCTCAGTGGTGGATTTCTTCTTCAGCAGCGCCGTTTTCTCGTTGATGTCGCGCGCTTTTTTCTCCGTCTCTTCCGGCACCGCCACGGTGGCAGGTTTCGGTGGATGCTTCGGACTGATTTTATTTAAAGGCGACAGCCCGCCTCCATTGAAAATCGACTGCCCATGCAGCGCGGCGATAATGCTTTCACGCTCGGATTTACTGACGCTGTTGACAATCCACAGCGTCATAAACAGCGCCATCATTGCCAAAGTAAAGTCGGCAAACGCTACCTTCCACGCCCCGCCGTGATGCCCGGCATGATTCTTTTTGATCTGCCGCCGGACGATGGTCATTTTTGCCCCACGATCGCGGCGGTTGCCCATCTTTCTCATGCTTATTCTTGCTCCAGCATCGCATTCACCCACGCGTCGAGGTTGGCGAAGGTCGGTTTAGACGCCAGATGCAGCAGCTTACGCCCGGCGTCCACCGCCAGCAGCGTCGGTTTGCCGCCCGCCTGCGCCACCAGCACGGTACGCACGCATTCCAGCAAAGAATGTTCTGCCCGCGCCTGTTGTTCCATGGCGTTGGCGAGCGGGTCCATCAGGCAATAGCAGATAAACACACCTAAAAACGTCCCCACCAGCGCCGCCGCGACTTTCAGGCCAATCAGGGCAATAGAGCCGTCAATCGACTGCATGGTGATGATGATGCCCAACACTGCCGCACAAATACCAAATCCCGGCATCGCTTCGGCGGTACGTTGCAACGAGCGTGATGGCGTTAACAGCGACTCTTCGGCGGTGTCCAGCTCCTGATCGAGAATGCCTTCCAGTTCATGAGCATCAATCTTGCCCATCGCCATCAGGCGAAAGTTATCGGCAATAAAAGTCACCAGCCGCTTCTGAGTTAATACCAGCGGGTATTTCTGGAAAATAGTGCTCTCTTCCGGCTGCTCGATATGTTGATCCAACATACGCAGGCCGCCGTTTTGTACCATCTCAAGCAATTCATACAGGCACATTAATAGCTGACGTTGAAACTCCGGACCAAGCTGTTTTTTACTGATCACGCCTTTAATTTGATGGGCTATCTCTTTCAGAACATGTTTCGGGTTACCAATAATCATCGCCCCAAAACCTGCCCCCAAAATAATGATCATCTCTGCCGGTTGCCAGATGGCAATTAATTGACCGCCCGCTTCAAAATAGCCGCCAAATACGCAGCCAAGCACCACCAGTAAACCTAATATTTTTTGCATGATTTCTTCACTTTAATTCGGATAGACAAAATTACGAATTTTCTGCGCGATCTGTTTATTCAGTTGACAAATTCGGGCCTCGGTTAACCCTAATACCAGCGCAATCTCTTTGAGATTCATCTCATGCTGGTAATACATGGAGAGGATCAGTTGCTCTTTTTCGCTTAATTGTGAAAGCGCGTGTTGCAACATTTGCTGAGTGACAAACTGATCTTCCAGTTCCCTGCCAGCAAGCGAAATGCCAGGCCCCTCGCTGTTCAGCAGTTCGTCAAGGCTGGCGAGCGTTTCTGCCCCTTCCAGTTGCTGATATTCGAGATAATCTTCATGCGAGATCCCTTCCGCGGCCAGTTCTGACCATTCCGGCTCGTGCCCCATTTTTTTACGCGTTTCGCGAATCAGGTCTTTCATCTGATGATATTTCTGCCGCAGCTGGCGCGGTCGCCAGTCAATAGCACGCAGCTCATCAAGGATCGCACCGCGAATACGATGCACGGCATAGCCCGCAAAACCTTCGTCCGGCAGCCCATAACGGCGAATGGCGTTAAGCAGCCCCATTAACGCCGTTTGTTCCATATCCTGACGGTCAATAATGCAATTACACTGCGGAGCAAGTTGCCGCACCACTTTACGCACCAACGGTAAATAGGCTTGCAAATAGTGGCTCTCCTGCTGCGGGGTTAATACCGGCGCCGCAGCAAATTCTTCTGACTCGAATACGTCCTGTAGCATGTCTATATCCATCTGGTGATTACTGGAAGACCACTTTTTTCACCAGCAAATCCTTATACGGTGCGCTCATTTTGCGACGCTGAAGCTCTTTCTTTAACGCGTCAGAAATCAGTTTGCGGATGGCTGATATTTTCATACCGCGCAAATCTTCAAATTTCATTTCCGTCAGGCATTCAACTGCAATACTTTGATACAGCGGCTCCTGATGTTTTATTTTTTCCGCTTCTTTGTCATTGGCGACCACCATCACTAATTCTGCCGACAAATAATGGTCCGCGCCGTTGTTGTCATGCAGCGTGACGATGGTTTCCGGTAACGTCACAAACACGCTTTTGCTTTCATCCAGGGTTTCTACTGTTTCCGTCTGCGCGGCAGCAGTCGGTTTTCCTTTTCCGGCATAATGATGCCAGACACCCCATCCAGCTCCGGCACCCACCACCAACGCCAGAACGGCGCTGACCACGCCCGCCACCACGATTTTCTTCATATTGACTTTACACTTTGATCAAAACGGATTCGTTCTGTTGAAATTGAGGCGCATCATCGAGAAGTAAGGCTGCACTCACCTCTTCCTGCTGATGGCCCGACTGTTGTTGCTGCTGCGACTGCCCTTCGGAGGAGACCTGTACATTCACCTCCATAAAATTTTGCGCCGTCAGATGCTGGCGGAGATCGTCGCTAAACTGCTGCAACGCGCGACAAACTTCGCCCTGGCTGGCGCCGATATGCACCATCAGTTTGCCGCTGTCGAGTTGTACGGCGATCTCAAGCTTGCCAAGCGACGGTGGATCAAGACGGATGGTAGAGATCTGCTGCTGTTTGTTGAGTTGAAAGTGGATCTGATCTTTCAAAAGCGTCGTCAGTTTTTCACCCAGCTCGTCCATCGAGAGCGTGACGGGTTTAGCGGTTATCTCCTGATGATCGCTGATCGGCTCCGGCGTCTTAACCTGCAACACCGCACGCGCCATAACCGGTTCGCTGTCTGCTACTTTTTCCGTTTTTCGTGCGACCTGCGGTCGTGCGGTCACGCGGGTTAGTTCAGGTTTCGGACGAGATGGCTGTGCTGATGTACGTAGCTGCGTCGGCGCAATAGCATGTAAATCTTCGCAGGCGTAAGTCGCCAGTCTGACCTGCTGCTCGGGTTTCGCCTGCGGCAACTGACTGACCAGTTCCTGCAATTGCGGCGGCAACGGCGTGAGTTCCTGCGGCGGCTGCGGGCGTTGCGGCGCGTTTTGCGCCCCTGCTTTCGTCAATTGTTGGATAACCGGCGATGTTGCGACGTTTCGCGGCTGCGGCGTGTCCTGATGCAGCGCGGCAGGTTGCGGAAGTAACAGTGCCATTAGCGCCTGCATCCCCGCCGGATCGTTCTCCTGCGGGCGCATCGCCTGTTGCTGACTGGTTTTAGCGCTATGAACGCGCTCCGCTACCGCGGCCACCGCCATTTTCGGCAAAGTAAACACGGGGGCGTTTTCACCGCTCACCGGCGGTAAAATATCCGCTTTCAACGACGCCGTTTCCGCAAGCGTTCCGAGCGTGGCAAGCAATGCCGGATTCATGACTTCTCCGAAAGTAAATTAACAATTGAGTAGGCGAGCACACCTTCCTGATGCCGCTGATGTTGTTCCATACGCGCCTTTAACACATCTGCACGCTGCTCGCGCCGTTTAATCAGGGAATTAAACGCGCTGTACAACTGCGCCTTCACCACATCCAACTGCGCCGTATCGGTTTCCACCGCCGCGTAATCGTGAAACTGGCGCATCAACTGCTGATGTAGTGCCGGAAGGCGCCGCCAGCGTTGTTTGTCGAGCGTTTCGTTCATCGCCTCAACCAGCACAAAAAGTTGCCTGCGTTGTTTTTCCATCGTCTTAACCCAGCTTTCCCGAAAGTCCTTCCCAACCTTCGCGCAGGTTGCTTAAGATCAGTATCACTTCATCGATTTTTTCTGCCGACAATTCACCACTGGCCTCATACAAACGGTAAACGCAGTGGTCATAGAGGCGCGAAAGGTTCACCACCAGCTCGCCGCCGGTTTCAAACTCCAGCGAACTGGTGAGCGCATTGAGAATGTCGATGCATTTATTGATACTCTGGGCTTTCTTCTCGAAACGCCGCCCTTCGATGTGACTTTTGGCGCGCTCCAGCTCGTCCATCAGGCCGGAAAACAGCACTAGTACCAGTTCCAGAGGCGATGCCGCCGCTGTACGCGCCGCGAGATCAATCTCTTTATATTGCGAATAGCCGTCCTGTACTTCGTACATCGTTAAGGTGATTCCTTATGAATTACGCGAATGCCGCCATGCTGACTTTCATGGTGTAAACCTCAACTATCGTATTGGTGTACTCCTCGAGATAACGCTAGTAGTTGGCGTTATAGGTTTCGGTGAGCTGGTCGCCCTCGTCCTGAATCTTGCTCTGCTGGTCGTCTATGTTCTGCTGGCGCAGGGTGATGATGCCATTGCTGGAGTCGGTATAGGTGTCGATAAGATCGTCCATCTGCACCACCATGCTGTTATCGCCAACGAAAATGGAGGTCAGGCCATCGGGGTCGCTTTTCATCGCGTCGTTGAACTGGTCAGAGCCAATCTGCAAGTGACCGTTGGAGTCGAGCGTAATGCCGTAATCGACAATTGATTCGCCGTTGTAGCTGGCGTGGGCGATATCATCGAGCTGGTTAGCCAGTGAACTTAATCCCGCATCACCGGCAAAAACCCCGGCAGTGGAGCCGTTGCTACCGCTGGTGGTTAATGAATCAACCGTATCAATCAGCGAGTTATAAGCATCGACGAAGGTCTGCACTTTGTCCTCGGTGGCGCTGGAATCTTCGCTGATGTTAAAGGTGGTGAGATCGTCGGCAGAATCGCTGACTTCGCTAAAGGTCATGCTGACACCGGGGATCACATCATCAAAGGTATTGCTGCTGTTGGTGATGGAGGGTCCCGTCGCGCTACCAATATGAATAATCGCATCCTGGGCGGTAGTTAACTTAGTTGGCAACGGCGCGCTGTCGCTGTCGTTCGCCGCATCATGGCCTGTCACATTGAGGGTGAACTGACTTTGTGCCCCAGTGCTGTCAGAGGTCAACATGATAGTTGTCGTGCCATCGGTTTTAACCAATGCGGCGGAAACGCCTGGATTATCATCGGAATCGTTAATGGCATTTACCAGTTCGCTGGCATCGATATAACCATCGCCATCACCGTTCTGGTCAGCCGCCGCCAGATCGATATCCATGGTGCCGTCACTCATCGTTAGTTCGAAGGTTCCCGTCGCCGAAAACGTGTCATCGCCCATATTGAAAGTGGTCTGCTGCGCCTGCGCCAATTGCTCTACGTAGAAAGAGTAGCTTCCCGGCTGTGCCTGAGAGTTGGCAGACACACTGGCAGAATCGTTGCTACTGGTTGCGGCAAAGGTCACCGGGCCGGAGGTATCGCTGTTCAGTGCGTCAACGGCGCTTTGAAAATCGCTCAACGCCGAACTCAATGTATCAAGGCCCGAGCTTTCGGCATCCAGCTCAGTCTGCTTCTCCTGCAAATTTGCCGCTTGAGTCGCCACATCGGCATAGGCAATTTGTTGCGCAATGGTTCTTGGGTTAATCATTGATGACTCCAGGTAACGATATCAATTTATTAGCAAAAGACATGCCAATAATTTTTATGTGAATAATCAATAGATTGAGAAACATACGGAAATACCACTTCCGGTTTGGTGGAAACGTGTCTGCCGCAGAAAACACAACACCGCCCACAGGCGGTGTCAGAATGGTGGCAAACGCAAAATTGCCTGATGCGCTACGCTTATCAGGCCTACACAATCTCTGCAATCTATTGAAATTGCATGTTTTTGTAGGCCGGATAAGGCGTTCACGCCGCATCCGGCAAGAACAACGCAAAATTGCCTGATGCGCTACGCTTATCAGGCCTACGCAATCTCTGCAATCTATTGAAATTACATGTTTTTGTAGGCCGGATAAGGCGTTCACGCCGCATCCGGCAAGTCCGTTATTACTGCAGCAGGCTGGAAACCATACTGGACATGCTGTTGGATTGTTTCAGCATGGTGATGCCAGTCTGCATCAGCACTTGCTGTTTGGTCATGTTGGACGCTTCTGTCGCGTAATCAGTATCCATAATGTTGCCGATCGCCACTTCTGTGTTGTCCTGCATGCTGGTCAGGTTATTGGCGGTGTCGTTCAGACGGTTAATAGACGCACCCAGTTTGGATTGGATCTTAGAAACGTCATCCATCGCGGTGGAGATGTCAGTGATCATCTGGTTAGCGGAGCCAGACGCCGTCAGTTCAGTACCGCCAGAAACGCCTGCGGTGCCGGTGGTGTCTGCCTGGTCGGCGCTAAAGGAGGTGCTGATACCAGAAAGGTCAGTTACCAGGGTATCCAACTGGCTGGAGATATCCACAGTCATCGTGTCAGAAGATTCTGCCCCCACCTGAAAGGTGACCGCACTTTGGAACAGGCCGTCGGTCTTGGTATTACTGGTGCTGGAAACACCGAACAGGTTGGTGCCGCCGTAAGTGGTGTTTTGCAGCATGTCAGACATCTGTTGACCCAGTTCGTCGTATTCATCCTGCATCGCCTGCAGGTCGTCGTCGCTGTAAGTGCCGTTCGCGGCCTGGGTAGAGAGGTCTTTCATACGACCCAGTACGTCAGACATTTCGTCGAACATGCTGTCAGCGGTTTGCAGCATCGCAGTTGCGTCATTAATGTTGCTCAGCGCCACGCCCATGCCGCTGGACTGGGCAGTTAAGCGGTTAGCAATTTGTTTGCCTGCGGCGTCATCAGCAGAAGAGTTAATCCGGTTACCCGTTGCCAGACGTTCCATAGAGGTAGACAGAGATGAGTTGCTTTTGTTGATTGCATTAACGGCGGCCATTGAGGCGTTATTGGTGTTAATAGATAACATGGTATTGCTCCTTGAGATTCATCGTTTTCGTTTCGATACCCTGTAAAAACGACAGCCAGCGAGCAAACTTAAAATCATTGATAAAAAACTTTCCACATCCTTTCTTTGATGCCATTTTTTGTTAAAAACGGCAGGATTTTAATTCAGATAAAAAGATTATTAGCAATATCTGCCATATGACCAGGTATCAAAGTATGTCTTCATCAACTACTTGAAATCATTAAAATAACCCATGATAAAATCGTTTTCCATTCAATGCTCTGATGCCAAAATTTACATTGCGTTGCAAATGGTACACATTTTAGCATTGTGACCAGCCAGTCATTTAGTTACATTTCATACCACACAATCATTAAGAATAATCCCATTACCATAGAATATTAATTATCACGCAGAAGACATTATTTTCAAGGACGTACAATACGTTGATTAATGCAGCATAATATCAGCCAGCACTTATCTATAATAAAGGCAAAACCAACCATGAGTATCATTGTCAACAACTGGCGGATGGACCCGTCGCTGAATGCCTTAATTCATTGTGAAACGGGTGAAACACGTCGCTTCGGCGAATACCATTTTATTTTGCTGGAAACATTAGCAAAAAATGCCGATACTGTTTTATCGCGATCTTATTTATGTGCCGAAGTATGGAAAAACCGTATTGTTGGTGGCAACAGCCTGCCAACGGCAATTCATGCCCTGCGCATAGCCATTGATGATGATGGCAAGCAACAGAATATTATTAAAACCATCCCGAAAAAAGGTTATTTGTGCTGTAAAGAATATGTATCGCTGCCAGTATCGCTCCCCGGTGAAACGATAATAATAACTACCGCACCACAAGCAGTGCTCACCAACATTTCACAAGACATATCGCTCACAGCACCGCTGACGCCAGTTCGCAAAAAAAATAAAAAAATGATGGGGGTAGCGATGTTGACTGCCATCGTATTGGTGGGCAGTGCCGTGGGATGGCATCTCTGTAAAAACACGCCTGATGTACCGCAACTGGTAAACGAGACAATAAATAGTCCCCGAATAAAAATATTTCATCTCACATCTGGTGAGGGAAATAATTCAGCACCGTTACTTTCACAAACTCTCGCACCAGAAAAAGACAAACTTGATAACTTATTGTCAGCGCATAATATGACAATGACAGCCTATTATAAATATGTTCGCAACCGACTGGAAAGTGATATTGTTCTGCGCAACCAGTGCAACGGCAGCTGGCAATTAACCTTTAATATGGAAGGTTGGCAGAATAGTGATATCAATAGCGCGATGTATCAGAATTTGGAGAAGTTGTTAAATACGGTGCAGAAATGCTGACGAATGCTAATAAATGCCGGATGCGACGCTACACGCGTCTTATCCGGCCACAAATAATTACCCCAATAAACTCCTCACCGTCTGGCTGGAAATTCGCGCCTGACCATTTACCGCCTGCAATAAAACCTGATAGTTATGATTGGCGCTGTCGAGCACGCCGCCGAGATTTTCCGACGCCTGTACGGCGTTTTCTGTTTGTGGGAAGCGGGACATGCCATCGATCAACTGCCGCGCTTTTTCTTGCTGCACCGCCATCTGTGCGCGCTGCTGATTAATGTTTTCTAACATTTGAGAAATCCCCACCCCACCCTGTTGCAAACTTTGCGCTAAACGCTCGGCCTGTGACGGTTCAGCAAACGTTTTCAGCGGCATAAACGCCGACTTATCGCCATCGGTGCGCACGCTTAAGGTGCGTTCGATGTCAGGCCACTGTTTTTCGGTGGTGGAGAAACTGATGCCGTCCGCTTGCTGATGTACCTGCATGCCTACGCGGCGCAGAGCGTTGGTCAGCCGCGTCTGATACTGCCCGGCGGCGTCGTCAGATAGCATTACCGCCGAAAACTGAGTCTGCCGCCCGTCAAAGACGCTGAACATGCGCGTTCCCGGCGTGGGATTGTGTACGAGATTTGCCAGATCCGGAGAGTGAAAGGTCACCCGCGCTTCGCCCTGTAAAACCGGCTGTAACTGACGGTCCACCGCACCGCCGGAAAGTGCGATGCGGTTGTCCAGCATCTGCATCAGCGCTGAACTTTGCGCCTGCCCGCCCTTGCGCTGGCTATGACGATAGTCGAGCAACTGCTGCTCCAGTTGCCCGAGATAGTGATCTGCCTGCTGCAAGGTGGTGATCTGGTCGTTAAGCTGCACGCTGTAACGCTGCGGGCGAGTGGTAATCAGCGGCGAAGCCGGATATTCACTCGCCGTTGCCGGGAGTTTTTGCCGCACCGACTGAGTAGGTGCAACGGTTGACGACGATACCGCAGCGCTATGCGCGCCGCCGGTGGCAAGTGACGAAGAAGTAAGTCCGACCTGCATACTGTTCCTGAAGAGGTTAAATCACGCTAAAAAGATTCAACTCACTCACCTTCGAGTAAGTCTTGAGGGTGGCTTCCATCGCCACTTCCAGTCCGGTAAAGGTGATCGACGCCGGACCGTAATCGAGATCCTGCAATGAACCAATCAGCTCATCATTAGAAGTAGAGATATCCGTCTGTGCATCACTCAACATCGACATAGTGTTTTGCGTCTCACCGAGTGAAGCAATCGAGGCGTTGAGGTCGTTCGACGCGGTATCCACCACATCAATGGCGTTCAGAATATCGCTTTGCACTTGAGGATTGGCCGGATCAACGTCCGGGTTTTGCAACTCCTGTGAAAGTGAATTAAGCGTATTAAGCACGTCTACATTACTGCCGAAGAAATCGCTTGCCGCCACGTTAGTGTCTACTTCCACACCGTTCGATACCGTGGTCTGGCGGTGATCGCTGTTGCCCTGATAGCTGTAGCTGTCGGTGACGCCATCGCCATCATTGTCCACGACCACAATCGGTGGCCGATCGTTGATAGTGCCACCAAACACGTAGTGTCCGTCTTCGTCCTGATAGTTCAACGCCGCGACCATCGATTCGGTCAGCGACTGAATATCCTGCCCGAGGCTTGCGAGCGAATCGGCGGTATTGGTGCCATTCGCCGCTTCCAGCAGGTCGTCGCGCACCGCCAACAGGCTGTTATTGACGCCATCAAGAATCGACTCCTGTTGACTTAAGCCCGCCGATGCGGAGTCAATATTGCTCTGATACTGTTCAATCGCTGACTGCTGGCGATTCAACTGGGTAATACGCGTGGCGGCGATAGGGTCGTCCGATGGCTGCAAAATCTGTTTGCCCGTCGCCATCTGCTCCACCACATGCGCCAGGGAGTCGGAGAGATTATTAAAGCTTTGCGTCATCGAGACGTAGGTTTGTTGGGTGGTTACTCGCATTCTCACGCTCCTGCTTAGCTGCACATTTCCAGCACCGAATCGAAAATCTCGGCCCCGGCAGAAATGACTTTCAAATTGGCTTCGTAAATTTGTTGATAGGTGATCAGATTCACCGCTTCTTCGTCCATGCTGACGCCGCTGACGCTGCTCTGCTGGTTTTGCGCTTCGGAATAGACATTGGACGCGGCATCGACTTCCGTCTGGTTTTGCTGACAGTAAATGCCGATATTGCTGATGATTGACGAGCACGCCTGCCCTACGGTCACACTGCCGAGGTTTGCAATTTCCAGCGGTTCGGTGGAGATGTTGATCAGCGCCTGGAGGTTGTCGCTGTTGCCGCTTTCGTCCGGCGAACTGGAGAATGCCAGTTCATCGGCGGTGATATCCGGGTTAACGGTCAGCGGGCCATCGGCATTGCTGGCATCGTAAATAAACAGTGGTTCGCCGGGGTTGCCATTGAGGTCGTAGCCCTGCGCTAACTGGTTGTTGACCGCATCGGCAAACTGCGACGCTATGCTGTTGATGGTGTCAGCCAGCGGCGTCAGCACCTCATTCAGATAGTCAAACAGTGCGCCTAATGCTCCTCCTGTATCGGAGGTCATCGTCGAGGTGGTGCCAGCGAAAGTCAGCGACATGGTTGGCGTACCATCGCCGTTGGTTTCCAGCGCGATGGTTGAGCTTTGCTGCCCGCTCACCAGCGGCTGACCGTTTTTCAGCGTGACGTTGTAGTTGCCCTGGTCATCGATATTAACCTGCACATCCATCATTCCGCTCAGTTGTTCCACCATCTGGTCGCGGGCATCGTACAGTGCGGAGGCGTTATCACCGTTGGCTTCGGCCTGGGCGATTTGCTGGTTATAGCTGGCGATCCCGCTGGTGAGGGTGTTGATTTGCGACACCATCGCCTGCTGCTGGCTGACGATTTCCGTGCTTTGTGAGTCGATATAATCGAGCGTATTGTCGATACGCAATGACAGCGCCCCGGCTTCGCTGATCACCTGCTCACGCAGGGCGGAATCATCCGGGCTGGTGGTGGCTTCGTTGAGCGCCGCGAAGAAATTATCAAAACCGCCGCTCAGGCTGGTATTGTCATCGCTGAGCACCGCTTCAAGCTGGGTTAAATAGGTCTGCTGAGTACTGTAATAACCGTAATCGCTGGCGGCATACCACACCTGATTCACCTGATATTGGTTAGAGACGCGGCGAATGCTGTCGACCTGCACGCCGTTACCGGCACTGTTCGGCGAGCCACCGCTGGCGCTGATGGTGCTGATCTCTGCCACCTGACGGGTATAGCCATCCGTCATGGCGTTAGCGGTATTTTGCGCCGTGACGTTCAGCTCCACCTGCGCGGTTGATGCGCCGCTGTAGCCGATGTTAATCATGTCCATGTTGAGTCCTTACCGGTCAATTGTTCCGGTTAAAAGCGGCGTGAAGTTGGGGATTCTTAAGTTCCGTAAACCGTGCGCCGGATGCGGCGTACAAACGGACGCAAACATAAAAATACGTGCGGACTCGTAGGCCTGATAAGACGCGACTGCGTCGCATCAGGCTCCGTGCACCGAACGCCGGATGCGGCGTAAACGCCTTATCCGGCCTACAAACGGGCACAAACATAAAAATATGTGCGGACTCGCAGGCCTGATAAGACGCGACTGCGTCGCATCAGGCTCCGTGCACCGTGCGCCGGATGCGGCGTGAACGCCTTATCCGGCCTACAAACGGGCGCAAACATAAAAATATGTGCGGACTCGTAGGCCTGATAAGACGCGACTGCGTCGCATCTGGCTCCGTGCACCGTGCGCCGGATGCGGCGTGAACGCCTTATCCGGCCTACATACGGACGCAAACATAAAAATATGTGCGGACTCGTAGGCCTGATAAGACGCGACTGCGTCGCATCAGGCTCCGTGCACCGAACGCCGGATGCGGCGTAAACGCCTTATCCGGCCTACAAACGGGCACAAACATAAAAATATGTGCGGACTCGCAGGCCTGATAAGACGCGACTGCGTCGCATCAGGCTCCGTGCACCGTGCGCCGGATGCGGCGTAAACGCCTTATCCGGCCTACAAACGGACGCAAACATAAAAATATGTGCGAACTCGTAGGCCTGATAAGACGCGACTGCGTCGCATCAGGCTCCGTGCACCGAACGCCGCATCAGGCACCGAACGTCGGAGCCTCACCTGTGCTTAGGCGACAATTGCTTCACAATCATCGAGGCAATCCCAATTCCGTGCTGCTGCGCCAGCGTGTTACACAACTCATCGTCATAAAAACCCTGCATCATGCGCACCGAATCGCTGTTGAACGGGTTATCTTTCGAATCAAACAATTCGTTGGTTTTTCGCATCTCTTTCAGCATGTTGCGTAAAAAAATCGCCTCAAACTGTTCGGCGGCCTGCTTGATATCATTGGCCTGAACCTTCGGCCCCATTAACGCATCGCTGCCGTCAATCCCACCGCTGGCGTTTACCTTCATCAGATCACCTCCAGGTCGGCATCGAGCGCGCCTGCCTCATGCAACGCCTGCAAAATCGACATGATGTCGTCCGGTGTCGCCCCTAAGCTGTTCAACGCATTCACCAGCGTTTTCAGGTTGCTTGACTCAGGCAAATTCACCACGCCTGGACGTGCATGATTCACCGCAATATTGCTCTGTGGCGTCACCGCTGTGCGACCTCCGGCAAACGCGTTCGGCTGGCTGACGTTACTGCTTTCGTTAATCGAGACGGTCAAACTGCCGTGCGACACCGCCGCCGCATGCAGCGCAATGCCGTCGCCCATCACCACCGTGCCAGTACGTGAGTTAAACACCACGCGGGCGCGAACTTTCTCCACCTGCACCTGCACATCGTCCAGTTGTGACATAAACGCCACCCGCGCGCCGGGGCTGGTGGGCGCACGTACGGTGACGTTGGTGGAACTCTGCGCGGTAGCAATGCCGCCGAAAGAGGCGTTGATCGCCGCTGCAATGTTGTTGGCGTCTTTAAACGACGGGCGTTTCAGGTTGAGGGTGATAGTGTCGCCCATTTGAAAATCGCTGGGGATCGCGCGTTCCACCGTTGCACCGTTGGGAATTAACCCGGCGGTCGGTGTGTTAACCGTCACGCTGGAACCGCTGGCCCCGGTGGCGTTCATCCCACCCACCACTACACTGCCCTGCGCCAGAGCATATACTTCGCCATCCGCGCCATGCAGTTGGGTCAGCAGCAAGGTGCCGCCACGGATACTTTTGGCATCGCCAATCGACGAGACGGTGACATCAATAGTCTGCCCGCGGGAGTACATCGGCGGCAGCGTGGCGCTCACCGCCACCGCCGCGACGTTTTTCACCTTCGGGTCGATTTTATTCGGCAACTGCACGCCAAACTGGCGCAGCATATTGGTGATGGTCTGATTGGTGAATTTGACCTGATTTTTATCGCCAGTGCCGTCGAGGCCGACCACTAGGCTGTAGCCCACTAGTTGGTTTTCGCGCACGCCCTGTACATTCACCAACGACTCCAGCGATTGCGCCTGCGTCATGCCGGGCAGCGCCAGACTTGCGGCGATAACCACGGTCTTTATCCAGTTTTGCATTGCACTCTCCGGCATTAAATCGGGAACAGAGGATGGTTAAACAGCCGCGTCAGCCAGCCTGCGGCGTTGGCGTCACTTAACGCGCCGCGTCCGGCGTAAGAGATTCGAGCGTCGGCGATCCGCTGCGAGGAAACCGAGTTGTCGTTCTGGATATCGTCGGCACGCACCAGGCCGCTTAAACGGATGTACTCATCGCCCTGATTGAGGGTGAGCCATTTCTCGCCGCGAATTTCCAGGATGCCGTTGGGCTGTACCGCATGGACGGAAACGGTGATCTCCCCATGCAGGCTATTCTGCTGCTGGGAAGTGGCGCTGCCGTCAAAGTCGCGGTTGGCATCGATGGAGCCGGAAAGCTTATCTTTGGTGTGACCAAAAATCGTCGGCGCGCCGATATCGACAGTGTTGTTTTTGCCGAAGTTGGTTTTCGCCTGTTTGCTCGACTGGGTAGATTCCTCGAGGATCACCGTCAGGATATCGCCCACACGGTAAGCCCGTCTGTCTGCCGTCAGCGACCAGTTATAGCCCGTTTCAAATACGCCCCCGGCACGCCCGTCTGCCGGAGGCGGCGCTTCAGTTTTCGGTGGCGCAAAGTATGCGTCGTCTTTTTTGACCAGAATGGCCTGCGATTCACACCCGCTAAGGAGTGGAAGCAGCGCCATCAGCCAGAGATAATTTTTCACGTTCTGCCTGTTTTAAATACAGTGAGTTATGTGCTTTTGTTGGTCGGATAAGACGCGTCAGCGTCGCATCCGACAACAGCGTGTGCAAATTGCCCGATGCGTGTGTGGACGGTTCATTAACGGTTAATCAACCAAACTCATGTGCGCCGTCCACTCACTTATCGTGCCTACAAGGGCGTCAGCGTCGCATCCGACAACAAGCGTGTGCAGATTGCCCGATGCGTGTGTGGACGGTTCATTAACGGTTAATCAACCAAACTCATGTGCGCCGTCCACTCACTTATCGTGCCTACAAGGGCGTCAGCGCCGCATCCGACAACAGCGTGTGCAAATTGCCCGATGCGTGTGTGGACGGTTCATTAACAATTAATCAACCAAACTCATGTGCACCGTCCACTAACTTATCGTGCCTACAAGAGCTTTTGTAGGTCGGATAAGACGCGTCAGCGTCGCATCCGACATTTCGCCTTACAGCGTCTGACTGATGTACTGCAACATATCGTCCGCAGCCGAGACCATTTTGGCGTTCATTTCGTAAGCGCGTTGTACCGTAATCATCGCCACCATTTCGTTGACGATATCGACGTTTGAGCCTTCCAGCGCATTGTCCTGCAAGGTGCCAAGCCCATCTTCGCCCGGTACGCCTTCGGTCGGCTGACCACTGGCGGCAGTTTCCAGATACAGGTTGTCGCCCTCGGCAGAAAGCCCCGCCGGGTTGGCGAAGTTAACCAGCGTCAGTTGCCCTAACTCAGTGGCATCGCTGTTGCCAGGTAAGATCGCTGTCACCGTACCATCCTCGCCAAAAGCGATATTAGTCGCCCCCGTTGGAACATCGATTTCCGGCTGCAATGGTAACCCTTGCGAGTTGGTCAGTACGCCGTCGGCATTAATTTGCAGGTTGCCGTCGCGGGTATAGGCGGTATCGCCGTTAGCTTTCTGCACCTGCAAAAAACCCTGCCCCATAATGGCGACATTCATCGCGTTATCGGTGGTTTCGACGTTGCCTTCGGTGAACGTTTTTTGGGTGCCGACAATGCGCACGCCGCTACCGAATTGCAGCCCGGTCGGCATGATGTTGTTCTGGTCGAGCATCGCACCCGGCGCTTCCTGGGTCTGGTAAAACAGATCCTGAAACATTACCCGGTCACGCTTAAAGCCGGTGGTGTTAACGTTGGCGATGTTGTTGGCAATCGCGCTCATTTCAGCATCCTGCGCCGAGAGGCCGGTTTTGCTGATCCATAATGCTGCGTTCATGGTGGTAAATTCCGTGTTATTTTTTGGGTCGCTGTTGCCAGATGCGGCGTAAACGCTTTATCCGGCCTACGATGTGCGGTTACGAACCGCGCAATAAGCGGTTGCCCGCATCGCTGATATCTTCGGCGGTCTTCATCATCTTGATTTGCGCTTCAAACTGGCGATTCATGGCGATGGACGACATCATTTCGCTCACCGCCGAGACGTTGCTGCCCTCAAGAAAACCGCCGCTAACTTTGATGTTTTCATCACGCTGGGCCGAAACGCCATCGGCAGTCACCAGCATCCCTTCGGCGTTTTTCGCCAGGTTAGTAACCGGGATATCCACCAGCTTCAGGCGGTCGATATCCATCGTTGCGGTAACGTCGCCATCATCAGGTGTCACCGAAAGCGTACCGTCACTGCCAAACGAGGCAATGGCGTTCGGCGGCAGAATAATCGGCCCGTTATCGCCCAGCACCAGATTGCCATCGATAGTCAATTGTCCCTGGTCATTCTGTTGAATGTTGCCGTTGCGGGTATACACTTCGTTGCCGTGTTTATCCTGCACCGCGATAAACCCTGCCCCCTGGAGAGCGACATCCAACGGGCGTTCGGTTTTCTCTGCCACACCGGTACTGTCGTTCACACCGCTGGCCCCTTCCTGTGCCATATAACGCGTATCGAAACCACCGCCTTTTACCTTGTCGTTGGTCGCCATCGCCATATCGGCGCGAAAGCCGTTGGTGTTGACATTCGCCAGGTTGTTGGCGCTGATCTGCTGTTCATACAAGGTCTGAGAGGCACCGCTCAAGGCGGTATAAATCAAGCGATCCATTACATTGCCTGGAACAGTGCATCATCCAGCTGTGTGCTGGTGGAGATCACTTTGGTATTAGCCTGATAGTTACGCTGGGCGGTCATCAGGTTGACCAGTTCATTGGTAATATCGACGTTCGAGCTTTCAAGCATCCCCGACGAGAGCGTGCCGCAGGTGCCGGAGCCGGGAACGCCAATCAGTGGTGTGCCAGACTCTCCGGTTTGTACCCACGCGGTGCCGCTCACCGCGTCCAGGCCGTTTTCATTCGGGAACGTCGCCAGCACCACCTGTCCCTGCAACATGCGCTCGCCGTTGCTATAGGTAGCGTAAACTTTGCCATCGTTGTCCACCTGCACGCCGTTTTGAGTCGCGGAGGCGTAACCGTTGGCGGTGTTAGTGGTGACCGAAAAGTCAGAGCCGTATTGCGTACAGGTCGAGCAATCGACGGTCAAGTCGATAGGTGCGGCGGCGGCGGTCTGAAATTCTATGGTCTGCGGCGTGGTCGGGGAAGTCAGTTTCCCGGTATTCGGGTCGAAGGTTAGCGTGGACGCAGACACGCCCGCTTGCTGCTGACCGTCGAAGGTATACTGCACTTCCCAGGTGTTGTCGCTGGTTTTGGTGAAGTACTGACACACCGAGTGTTCGTTGCCTAACGAGTCGTATACCGTAGTCGTGTAACTGTTGGTATACGAGCTACTTATGGTCGGATCGAACGGTACAGAGGTACGATCGATCGCCTCATCGCTGGCGTCAAAGTTAGCGGTGAAGGTCAGGCTGCTACTGGCCTGGGCCGGAATATTACCCGTTTTAATCTGGATATCCGTCACCGTACCCGTTTGCAGGGTGCCGTTGCCATCCACCGGATACCCCTGCAAATAATCACCTGACGCGTTAACGATATAGCCGTTTTTATCGGTTTCAAACGACCCATTGCGGGTATAAGTCAGATTTCCCGCGCTGTCACACATAACAAAAAAGCCATCGTCATTAATCGCCAGATCCAATGCATTACCGGTAGAGACCATCGAACCGCCACGGGAGATACTTTGCGCGGTGCCCGCCACGCCGACGCCCATCGCCTGGCTTCCGGCATACATGGCAGAAAACTGGGTGGTCATCGACTTGTAGCCCACCGTTCCGGCGTTAGCAATGTTGTTACTGATCCCGTCCAGTTGTTCGTTAACGGCATTCAGCCCCGTTGCGGCAATTTCATAACTCATTGTGTCTTCCTGTTAATTCAGATTGTTGACAACGTGCCCGTTGTTTTGCCGGATGCGGCGTAAACATACAAATATGCGCGAACTCGTAGGCCTGGTAAGACGCGCCAGCATCGCATCAGGCATCTTGCACCGAACGCCTTATCCGGCCTACAAAATCAGGCCACATCACTGTCGGCATCGGGTACACCAAACTGGCTAATCATGGTGAACGGCACTTCACCTACACCCGCGACGTTCAGCACCGGAGAGCTACCGTCAAGCGGGATACGCACATCTTCCACTTCGCCGGAGACTTCAATCGGCACCTCCTCTTCCCCGGTGTTGGTCACTACCGAGACGTCGTAATCGCCCGGTGGTATGCCGTAATCGGCGGGATTCACCGAGAAATCGACCTGGCCTGGCCCGACAGAGGAGCTCCCTTGCGGGATCAGCGAGACGGTGTAGTCATCGCCTGCGGCATCGATAAAGTGGAGATCGGCGGTGGTACAGGCATCATCCAGGGTGGCGCGACCGTTAATGGTCTGGTCGCTCACCTGCAAGGCGGTGGTCTGCACCATAATGTCGTCGCCCACCAGGTTGCCCAGCGCCATCACCTGAATGTTGCTCATCAGCACCGCGTTGGTGTTGGCCTGCACGCTCATCTCTTCCATCATCGCCACCTGGGCCATGGAAGAGAGCTGGTCGATATATTCAGTGGCGTCGGTCGGGTCGGTCGGGTCCTGATTTTGGATCTCGGCGACAAACAGCGTCAGGAAGGTATCGACAGGCGATGAATTCGTTGATGAAGTGGTGGTATCCGTAGCGTCACCCACCGCGCTGCTTCCTACCGCAGACGAGTGCGGCTGTTGCTGTGCATTAAGTGCCAGGGTATTCATCAGGCCTCTCCCAGTTTCAGCAAACTTTGCTGCATACTTTTCACGTTGTTGAGCACATCGACGTTGGTTTCGAAATCGCGCGAGGCTGACATCATGTCTGCCATCTGCTCCACCACATTGACATCGGGATACCAGACATCGCCATTGGCATCAGCCAGTGGATGATGCGGTTCGTAGCGTTTTACCGCGCCGCCGGTTTGCAGCACGTCCTGCACCTGCACGCTGGCACCGTCGATAGCATGACGATGAGTTCCCGCCAGCAAGCTACTGTGATACACCGCAGCAAACACCGGGCTGCGCGCTTTATACGCCTGCGCCTCACTGCCCGCTGGCGCCTGGGCGTTTGCCAGGTTACTGGCAACGGTATTCAGGCGAATGGTCTGCGCCGTCATCGCCGAGCCGGAAATCTGATAAATATCCGTAAATGACATACTTATTTCCCTTCGATGGCCTCTCTGATGCCGCTGATTTGCAGATTCAGGAAGGTCAGACTGCTTTGATAATCCATACTATTTTGTGAAAACCGCGCCTGTTCGCTGTTCAGTTCCACGGTGTTGCCATCTTCCGATGGCTGCATCGGCACACGGTACTGGACATCCACCGCCGCGTTATTTGCCCGTTGCATCTCCCTGGCGAAATCAATATCTTTAGCCTTGAAATTTGGCGTATCGACGTTCGCCAGATTCGCAGTCAGTAGCTCGGTCCTCTCAAGACGTAACTTCACTGCCTGCGGATGTACTCCCAATGCCTGCTGAAAACTGATCCCCATGTCCGTCGCTCCTGACTCATCCGCATACGCTAGGCAATTACCGTGCCATTTTTTAAGTGACTGATGAGAAAGGGTTTATGAGTTTTCAATTTTACAGGTGGAAGTTTTACTTCCTCCTGATGCTGGCCTTACCGGGCTACGCCGCCGTCCATCCCGTGCAACACAGTGCGCGGGAACAAGTCAACGCCCAGGTGCTGAACGCCGCGAGCCAAGAAATTGGATCGCTGGCGCAACAGCGGCAATGGCATGACTATCGCTACACCTTTAAGGTCTACATTCCCTCGCAGGTGGCGAGCGCCGCGCCCTGTGCTACGGCACCCGGCATCACGCTGACTTCACCTGCGGAAATAGCCCTTAACCGGATGAACTTCACCGTCAGTTGCCCGCAAAGCTGGCAGATGAATGTGGCGGTGCGCCCGGATGTACGGGTGCCAGTGGTCATGACGAAATCAGTGATTGCCCGCGATACGCCGCTCACGGCAAATGATGTGGAGTTGAAGCCCTACAACGTCAGCGCCCAGCGCCGGGATGTATTGATGAACCTTGACGACGCAATTGGTTTAAGCAGTAAGCACGCGCTGCAACCGGGCAGGCCAATCACCAAAGAAGAGCTGGTTTCGCCTGTGCTGGTCGAGCGCGATCAACCCGTGATGATTGTTTACCAGAATGCGGGGATCACCGCCTCAATGCCCGGCGTGGCGCTGAAAAATGGTCGTAAAGGCGAGATGGTGAAAGTACGTAACGCCAGCAGCCAGCGGGTCATCAGCACAATGGTGGCAGAAAGCGGCGTGGTGACAACGGTAAGCGCAGAGTAACTTGCTGCAATACCGCGTAGCATATGTATGACTATCTCCCAATATTATGACTTTCTAACAAATTTCATCGTATCTTTTGGGGGATTATTGAGCATCTGTCCCCTGAATAATTCGAGTTGCAGGAAGGCGGTAAGTGAGAGAATCCCGATGAGCTTACCTAAGTAAGTGATTCGGGTGAACGAACGCAGCCAACGCACATGCAACCTGAAGTATGACGGGTATAATCACCACTGTTTAAATATCCAGACGATAACCATTTCATCTGGGTCAAATGAGTGATATCTTATCACTAATAAGACCTATGGGGGTGCTATGTCTGAATTTGAATTGCTCGTGAAAGATCTTCTTTTAAAATCAGAAAAAGATGAGAAAAAGCGACAAGAAAAAGATCGAGAATTAATTTCAAAGGTTCTTGAAATCTATGATCAAAAATATGTTGCAGAACTCCTACGAAAAGTAGGAAAAAATGAATGGAGCAGAGAAACACTTAACCGTTGGATAAATGGTAAATGTAACCCTAAGCAATTAACTTCTGCTGAGGAAACTTTACTACGAAAGATGCTTCCAGAACCCCCCGAACATCATCCTAACTATACGTTTCGTTTTATTGATTTATTCGCAGGGATTGGGGGTATTCGTAAAGGCTTCGAAAATATTGGTGGGCAATGTGTTTTTACTAGCGAATGGAATAAAGAAGCGGTAAGAACCTACAAAGCGAATTGGTTTAATGATGAACTAAATCATAAATTTAATCTTGATATACGAGAAGTCACTTTAAGTGATAGAGATGATGTTTCCGAAGTGGAAGCCTATAATCATATAAGCAAAAATATTCCAGATCATGATGTCCTTCTGGCTGGTTTTCCATGTCAGCCCTTTAGTCTGGCAGGGGTAAGCAAGAAAAATTCTCTGGGGCGTGCACATGGTTTTGAATGTGAGGCACAAGGAACACTATTTTTTGATGTCGCTCGAATTATTAAATCAAAAAAACCAGCTATTTTTGTGCTTGAGAATGTGAAGAACCTTAAAAGTCACGATAAAGGTAAGACTTTCAAAGTCATCATGGAAACACTCGATGAATTAGGATATGAAGTCGCCGATGCCGGTGTTACTGGCTCAGATGATCCTAAAATTATCGATGGAAAACATTTTTTACCCCAACATCGCGAACGTATCGTGTTGGTAGGATTTCGTAGGGATCTGAATATTCACAATGATTTCACGTTACGAAACATTAACCGCTTTTACCCTCAAAACAGGCCAACATTTGGTGAATTATTAGATCATGATGTTGACGATAAATATATTTTAACGCCAAGGTTATGGGAGTATCTTTACAATTACGCCAAAAAACATGCAGCAAAAGGAAATGGGTTTGGTTTTAGCCTGGTGGATCCTAAAAATCCAGAAAGTATCGCACGGACGCTGTCTGCTCGTTACCATAAAGATGGCTCTGAAATACTGATCGATCGTGGCTGGGATAAGACTATCGGTGAAATTGATTTTAGTAATCCAGCGAATCAAAAAAATCGTCCAAGAAGACTGACACCTCACGAATGTGCCAGGCTAATGGGTTTTGAAAAAGCTGGGGGAAGACCTTTTAGAATACCTGTGTCAGATACTCAAGCCTATAGACAATTTGGGAACTCAGTTGTTGTTCCAGTATTTGAAGCTGTAGCAAGATTACTAGAACCATATATACAAAAAGCAGTCAACAGGCATGTTATTAACGATTAATAATAATTAATATTCAATACGGCGGCATTCTAAAAGTTGGTCATCTGGCTGGTTACGCCAGCCGGGTAATAACCCGCCGCATATTGAATAATCGCCAGACCAGAAGGAAAGCTATATTTCCAGCTTTTCGGAATAAAACCGAAGGACGATTAAAGTTTTGCCGCCTGCTAACCGCTTTACCGGAGTATCCCCCAAATACCGAGACGAGGTTGCAATGAAAATCACCCCGACTATGTCAGGCAATCGCCCGACAGCCACAACGGCAGGCACCAGCCAGCCACGCAAAAACACGGCGACCACTACCACAACGCTAAGCGCCGACGACATTACCCAGGCGGGATTACAGTCTGCCCAGCAAACACTGAACGACCGGAACGAGAGCGATATAGACAGCGACAAAGTGGCGCAAATGCAGGCGATACTGGCCTCCGGCAACCTGCAAGTGGACACCGAACAGTTAGCCAGCGACATGCTGAGTTTTTTCCAGAAATAAGAGGCCGATGAAGTGAGTATCCGGTTACAACAGGTGAAGGCGCTGTTGCAGGGCATTCGCGACGACGACGCGCGATATGATTCCCTGCGTGAACTTCTCCAGCGTCAGCGGATCTGCATGATTCGCCGCGCCAGCGAGGAGCTGCTGACGGTTAATGATGAGATAACCCATCACTATGAGCAGTTACACAGCCATAGCCATCAGCGGCACAGCCTGCTGCAACTGCTCGGTGTCAGCGTCAATCGTGACGGTCTGGCTCAGGTTTTCGCCTGGCTTCCGGCAGTTCAAAAAGCGGCAGCACAGCAGTTGTGGCAACGCCTTGAGCAAAAAGCGGAACGCTGCAAATCCTACAACGATAAAAACGGCGAGCTGTTGATTCGCCAGTATGAATTTATTCAGTCTTTTTTAGGCAGCGAAGCAGATTTTATTTACCACGAATAACAACAATTCCTTCCCCCATCGCGGAAACGGATTTTCCGCCTGATTATCAATCCTTTGTTTTTGATTGTAAAAATTCCCGGCACGCTTATTGCACATCCCACAAAATAATAAAGACTGGAAGCCACCTATGAGTTTTATTGAATGTTACGAACCGAAATATGTGCACAATTTTTTGTCGCAGCATCCCGGTTCACCCTTATACGTCCGTAAGGTCTGGAAGAATGAGATTCGCCAGAGCCTGGCATTGACCGATATTGCCAGTTGCAAAGCGGTGCTCAACGATGCCAGGGACTTTGAATTACAGCTTACCTATCACCCTATGGAAGAAAATGCCGCAGAGCTATCCGCACGCGATGCGATAGTCAACCAGATGATTTTGAGCACGCTCACGCTGCCCGATTTAACACCAGAACTGTCATTGTATGCTGTCGGTATCCTGCTTTCCCGCGCCAGTAAAATGCCCGGCAGGGATGGCGATACTCTGGCCCGTTTGACGACGATGCCACAGGCGCTGGCCGATCATGCACAAAAAGGCACGCTACAGGCACAGTTCGCCCAACTCCCGCCCGTGCCACAGCTGGCGCGCCAGTTGATGACGCTGCTCGGGAGTTTTGCGTTTGACTGGTCGATCCTGCCGGAAAGCCCTCGCAAAGCCTCACTGCCGTTGCAGATTACTTTGCTGACACTACATGACGCTAACAGCGAAGCTTTGTTGCAACAACAGCTTCAGGCGCAGTGGCAAACCACCTGGCAGCCACATTTCACGGCTTCCCCCTCATTCTTGCATAATTATCTGATTTACCGTGTTTACCACGACGTGATTGGGCAAGCTGACGGGGCAGATTATCTGCCGCTGGTATGCGATTTCTATCTCATCCGCACGTTAATCAGTTTGTGGACGCTGGATGGTTCGACGCTGCGGCGGGAGGATATTTTCGCCCTCTTCGCGGTATTTGAACGCTGGCGAGCCAGTGAAAATGCGCAGCTGATTCGCCAGCAAATTCAGTCGTTATGTGCTGCCGACCCGCTGCTTTCAGCGTTTTCGTTGCTGAGGTGAAGCCTCGCTCGATCGGCCCCCTCGCCCCTCGGGGAGAGGGTTAGGGTGAGGGGCAAGCGCGTTCAGCCCCCCTTATCCATCACATTCACCCATTAACTCACCCAAACACCATGCCAACACCAACCATCATCAAAACACTCGTCACTCACCGCGAAAAACCGTTTGTCAGCGTCGTCACGCCAACCTGGAACCGCAGCACATTCCTGCCGTACCTGGTTTACATGTACCGCTATCAGGATTACCCAGCAGACCGCCGCGAACTGATCATCCTCGACGACTCTCCGCAAAGCCATCAACACATCATCAACCGTCTGACCAATGGCACGCCGGAAGCCTTTAACATCCGCTACATCCATCACCCGGAAAAACTGCCGCTGGGCAAAAAACGTAACATACTCAACGAACTGGCGCGCGGCGAATACATCCTCTGCATGGACGATGACGACTATTATCCGGCAGATAAAATCTCCTGGACCCTCGCCATGATGCAAAAACACCGGGCGCTCATCTCCGGTTCCGACCAGATCCCTATCTGGTACAGCCACATCAACCGCATTTTCAAAAGCCACAGCTTTGGCCCGCGTAACATCCTCAACGGCACCTTTTGCTATCACCGTAACTACCTGAAAAAACACCGTTACGACGATGATTGCAATTTAGGTGAAGAGAAAAGTTTTACCAATAACTTCACCGTTAACCCGCTACAACTCCCCGGCGAGCGCACCATCCTGTGTATCTCGCACAACCACAACACCTTTGATAAAGACTTTATTCTCGGGGCCTGCACGCCAGTAAACACGGTGCTTGCGGATATCGTCCGCGATCCGCTGCTACGCAATGCTTATCTAAGTCTGCATAACACCACTCATCACCAGGCGATCAATCATCAGGCAATCGATCAGGTGGTCATCGTGAATCTGGATAAACGCCCGGATCGTCTACAGCAGATCAATGAAGAACTGGCACAGCTGCATATTCCACCCGAGAAGATCACCCGCCTTGCCGCCAGTGAAGATGAAAACGGTCAACGGGGACGCCGTCAGTCACACTTGCAGGCGCTGCGCCTGGCACAACAGCACGGCTGGCAAAACTACCTGCTGCTGGAAGATGACGCGGTTATTCTCAAGCAGGAAAAACATATTCAGGTGCTGAACACGCTGCTCGCCAGCCTGGCGAAAATTCCCTGGCAGGTGATGCTCCTTGGCGGCGAAATTTCGCAAGGAACGATGCTAAAAAGTTTGCCGGGGCTGGTACACGCGCGGGACTGCCGCAAAGTGTGTGCTTATCTGGTGAACAGCCGCTACTACCCGCAACTGGCGCAGCAGATGAGCAGCGGTGAGCACTCGCTGGAAGCCTGCTGGCAGCCGCTGCTACGCACCGACAAATGGCTGGCCTGTTACCCGAGCCTTAGTTACCAGCGACCGGGCTTTAGTGATATCGAGAAAAAAACAACTGATAACATTGCTCACTATTTCAATAAATTACCCGTAGCCACCAAGCCATCCACGTTCCCCATCACCGACACCATCGGCTTTTTTATGGAAACCTCCTTCCACTACGCCCTCTACCGCCCAATCATCACCGCCCTACAGGCTCGGGGGCAGAGCTGCACGCTGGTGATCAACGACCGCGTGTTTAAACCGTTTCTGGATGAAATGCTGGCGACGCTAAAAAGCATCGACGATCAGCTGCTTAAAGGTATGCGCTTGTCTGAAATGCAGGCGCACGGTCAGCGGATGAAATGCCTGGTCAGCCCCTACCACACGCCCGCGCTCAATGGCCTGGCGGCGATGAACATCCGCGCCATGTACGGCTTAGCCAAAGAAACGTGGAACCACGCCGACTGGAACCGTTTTTATCAGCGCATTTTGTGTTACAGCCACTACAGCCAGCAGGCGCTGGCACATTTCGGCAATGCAGAAGTGGTTGGCAACCCGCGCTTCGACGCCTGGCATAACGGCACGTTCGATCGTTCGTTGCCGGAAAATATCTTGCTGGATGACCATAAAGCCACCGTACTCTACGCCCCTACCTTCGGTGCACTCTGTTCCCTGCCCTACTGGGCAGAAAAACTAGGCCGCCTGAGCGGCGATATGAATCTGATTTGCAAGCTTCACCATGGCACCTGCTCGCGCCCGGAAGAAGCCGCATCGCGGGCACTGGCGTGCAGGCATTTAAAACAGCGCACCGACTCAGCACGCCACACGCTGGCGCTGCTGGCAAAGGCCGATTATGTGCTCACCGATAACAGCGGCTTTATTTTCGATGCTATCCATGTCGATAAGCGGGTTATCCTGCTCGACTTTCCGGGCATGACCGAACTGCTCGATGGCGAGAAAAGTTACTCCACACCGGAAAGCACCGATCAGCAAATCCGCGAAATATTGCCGGTTGCTCGTGATATGGCGCAACTGCGTTATTTGCTGTCCGACGCATTTGACTGGACAGCGTTGCAGGAACGGTTGACGGAGATTCGGCATCACTATTGCGACGCGTTTATGGATGGCAAAGCAGGAGAACGGGCGGCGATGGTGATTATGGAGGCGCTGGGGTAAACCGCGCAAGTGCCTGATGCGCTTCGCTTATCAGGCCTACGCGCCATTGCAATATAGTGAATTCGTAGCAATTTGTAGGCCGGATAAGGCGTTTACGCCGCATCCGGCACGAACAGCGCACTTATCTACCCTCTGATTTCAAACACATCGCTTTATGACTGTGAATCGGTAAAAGTTGCACATTTTGGAGCCAGGGGGAGTTGTCTTTATGAATTCCGAAAAGCGCCCTTCTTCCTTCTATAACTATTCTTTTTTACCTATATTGGCGGCAACATACCTCACCCGCAAAATGCATGTTGTATCCCTCGGGGGCCACCTATAGCTGCAAGCCTGTGAATAATGAAACGGGAGGGCGGTAGCGTTATAAAGAAGAATATTACTTGTCATTCATAATATTTTTACAGGATCCGAGTCCAGGCAGGGAAAGATCACGTAACGCTGCTTTTTTGTACTAAATAATTCGCATTTTATGTTCAATAATTGAGATATTCGTTATTGCCTGAGGCTGTTTTTTATTTCTTATACATGATCAAATACTCCTTACTTAAATAAGTAGAACAAAATGGAACTTAAAAAATGATGGGATATATTTCTATTATCCCCGATTACAGACAAGCCTGGATCAGCCATCATATTAGTTATGATCCAGAGACTAATGAAATGAAAATGCAACTTGTATCTAAAGATGCTCACAAAGGTAGCATGTCGGTGGTGTCAAAGAGTTTGAAGATGATGTAAAACTTAAGACTGGTACAGACAACTTCAAATATGATACGGAATCTGCAAGATCTGAGGCGTTGAAGAGGCTCAAGGCAGTATCTCCTGACTATTGAAACTGAATAAATTAATTTAAACAAAACTAATTTATTAAGGAAAATTACAATGAATGGATTTTTTTTAGAGAGTAATGTTAGATTTGAATGTTCTGCTATGAATGTTACTAAAGAGCAACTAGCAGCAATCATTCCTCTTGGTTTTAACGGTGATGAGTACTTTATTCATTTTTATCTGGAAAATAATGGTGGACGCTTCCCTGATGGTGCTCGTTTTTGTAGAGATGATAGTGAGTCATCAAAAGATGGCTATACTTCTGTTGAAATTGAGTCATTTTACTTTATTCCGGCGATGCCTGAACAACAGATGCCTTACCTTGGCTCTATTTTCAAACGATGGAATGCCAGAATAAAACACTTAACAAATATGTCCAATTTTGTAAACTCACACTTCCCGTTCGCATCTGATGCCAGTGGCAATGATTATTGGATTGATTTAAAAACAGGAAGGGTAAAATATATATGCTTTGACTCCGATCCCAGCTACATAATAAATGTCGCTCCATCATTTTTTATTTTCTGCAAAGGAATTTGCGCCGGAATATAATAAAAAACACTTTAGATATAATTCAACAACACTGATAGTGAGTATAAATTTCCAGCAATACTGAAAATGACTGTTATCCCCCAGGGAAAGATCATGATAACTATAATTTAAATGTTAATTTATGAATTTAGCAATAATGCAATATTGACCTGTAAAATTTAATGCAGAGTTGCATTTAAAATGTTGTGTTTAGCGTGCTAAATACACAGACTCTGATTGTATTTTATCCTTTATTCAGGCGTGTACAAAAACATACTTTTCATGTTCTCACCCTGCTGCTGGTAAGACATTTCCTGCTCAATGAAGGATATATAATATGAAAGATTTTCTGAAAAAATCATATGAAGACGGTCGCCTCTCGCAGAACCGTTATGCGTGGCAGTCTCCTTTCGGTCAATAATAGCAGAACAAAAGAA
>NZ_PTRE01000109.1 GCF_002965065.1 Escherichia sp. MOD1-EC7003 | reverse complement strand
TGCGTGCAATGGGTTTTGAAGGCACCGGTGCCTGCACGATATGGTCGCACCGGCAACAGGCCAGTTTCGGACGTTGTGTTTCGATAACCTTAAAGGCGCTGCTGATAAGCTCCAGTTGCTCTGACACATCACATCCCAGAGAACTGAGTTCACCACCACAGGCAGGACAGCATTCCTCTTCCGGCCGGATAACCCGGGTTTCACGGGGAAATTTCGGAAGCATAAGCCGCCACCCGCTGTGAGAGCAGGCGGTTGTATTCAGCCATCTGGCGTATGGTGTCCTGTTGCGTCTGCAACAGTGCCCGCAGGCGGGCGTTCTCATGAGCAAGTGAGGTGTCCATATCCTCACTTTACAACGGGTTATATGCGGATTCCAGCGCGTTCCGTTCGTTTCGGGTGCTTCCAGTTGATACCTTCA
>NZ_PTRE01000108.1 GCF_002965065.1 Escherichia sp. MOD1-EC7003 | reverse complement strand
GCATCCGGCATGAACAAAGCGCACGTTGTCAACAATATGAGCCGCCTGAGAATGATGACAAATGCAAAATTGCCTGATGCGCTACGCTTATCAGGCCTACGTAATCTCTGCAATCTATTGAAATTGTATGGTTTTGTAGGCCGGATAAGGCGTTCACGCCGCATCCGGCATGAACAAAGCGCACGTTGTCAACAATATGAGCCGCCTGAGAATGATGACAAATGCAAAATTGCCTGATGCGCTGCGCTTATCAGGCCTACATAATCTCTGCAATCTATTGAAATTGTATGTTTTTGTAGGCCGGATAAGGCGTTCACGCCGCATCCGGCATGAACAACGCGCGCGTTGTCAACAATATGAGCCGCCTGAGAATGATGACAAACGCAAAATTGCCTGATGCGCTGCGCTTATCAGGCCTACGTAATCTCTACAATCTATTGAAATTGTATGGTTTTGTAGGCCGGATAAGGCGTTCACGCCGCATCCGGCATGAACAACGCGCACGTTGTCAACAATCTGAGGCAGGGTTCGGCCTGAGAATGATGACAAATGCAAAATTGCCTGATGCGCTGCGCTTATCAGGCCTACGTAATCTCTGCAATCTATTGAAACTGCATGTTTTTGTAGGCCGGATAAGGCGTTCACGCCGCATCCGGCATGAACAACGCGCACGTTGTCAACAATCTGAAACTCCCGGACAAGCCGGGAGTTTGGCGTAGGTTATTCCCACTCTTGCAGGAAACGCTGACCGTACTGATCGGCTACCAGCAGCGCGGCATATACTTCATCTGGTGTTGCGCCGCCAGGCATGTTGTGGATAGTTTCACCTTCTGCACATGCCGCTTCTGCCACAATTCGCATTTTCGCCGGGACATCTTCTTTAATATCCAGTTGAGCGAGAGTTATTGGCAAACCTACCGCATGGCTAAGCGCAGCTACGGTTTCGATTTCCTCCACCGGCGCATTTTCCAGAACCAGCTGCGTCAGCGTACCGAATGCCACTTTTTCACCGTGATAATAGTGATGCGCATCTGGAATAGCGGTCAGGCCGTTATGCACCGCGTGCGCCGCCGCCAGACCACCGCTTTCAAAGCCCACGCCACTCAAATAGGTATTCGCTTCAATCACGCGCTCCAGCGCCGGAGTCACTACATGCTGTTCAGCGGCAAGCATCGCTTTTTCGCCTTCTTCCAGCAGAGTGTTGTAGCACAGTTCAGCCAGCGCAAGAGCCGCCTGGGTACACTTGCCGCCCGCCATAGTGGTCGCGCCGCTACGAGAGCAGGCACGCGCTTCAAACCAGGTTGCCAGTGCATCGCCGATACCCGCCGCTAACAGACGTGCAGGTGCGCCAGCAACGATTTTGGTGTCGACAATGACCATATTCGGGTTATTTGGCAACAGCAGATAGCGGTCAAACTCACCATCATCGGTGTAGATAACAGACAGTGCGCTGCACGGTGCGTCAGTAGAGGCGATAGTCGGTGCGATCGCTACCGGAACACCCATGAAATGTGCCAGTGCTTTGGCAGTATCGAGGGTTTTTCCTCCACCGATACCGATAATTGCGCCACACTGAGCCGTCTCTGCGATGCCACGCAGACGGTCGATTTCATTTTGCGAACATTCACCGCCAAATGACGCAATTTCTACAACTAATCCGGCTTCTTTAAAGCTTTTCTCGACAGTGGATTGAGCAAAACCTAAAACAAATTTGTCACCCACCACTAACCAGCGTTCTGCCAGCGGCTTCAGGTATTCGCCCAGACGATTAATCACATCTGCGCCCTGGATGTATTTACCTGGTGATTGAATAACGCGGTCCATAATTGCTCCTTTAGAGATGAGTAGTGCCAAAGGCGGCATTCCAGTCGTGTTCGAATTTCTCTATCGCTGACTCTACCGCAGGCGTATTGAGCATTTGTTGCGCTACATCTAAGGGTAGGGTGATGGCTTCACATCCAGCCAGCAAACAATCCAGCGCCTGACGCGGTGTTTTAAAGCTGGCAGCCAGCACCATGCTTTCTGGTGCGTGCATTTCCAACAGTGCTTGCAGCTCCTGAACGGTACGAATGCCGTCCCCCCCCTGGGCGTCGACACGGTTAACATACGGGGCAACGTATTTTGCCCCTGCCAGTGCGGCTAATAGCCCTTGTGCGGCGCTATATACAGCGGTGCCAAGTGTAGTAATACCTTCTTTTTTCAGTATTTTAATTGCTGCCAGACCTTCGGAAGTCACCGGGATCTTCACCACAAGGCCCGGAATGGCGTCGCGCAGGCGCTTCGCTTCTTCCACCATCCCTTGCGCGTCACGGCTCATGGTCTGAGCAAACAGAATGCCCTCATCACCAATCGCTTTTTGCAGACGTGGCAGCACTTCCCAGATGGACTCTTTGCTGGCAGCGATAATGCTCGGGTTAGTTGTCACCCCGGCAATCGGGAATATGCGTGCCAGACGTTCGACTTCTGCGACGTTAGCGGTGTCCAGATACAGTTCCATGATGTTTCCTTTTACAGTTCCAGTTCATGTTGCAGCAGGCTGGCGATAGCGTCGGCAGAGGCGGCGTTAACCAGCGCGTTACGGAATTCTTCGTGCATGATGCGGCGAGCGAGGCGCGAGAAAATGCGCATATGCTGATCGCCTGCGGCGTGTTTGTTCAACGTTAACATAATGATGAATTGCGCTTCATCATCGCCCCAGCGCACCGGTGCTTGCAGACGCGCTACACTGATGGTGGATTGCTCAATGTGTTCTGATTTGCTGTGTGGAATGGCAAAACTAAAGCCCAAACCGGTAGAGAAAACGGCCTCGCGCGCCCACAAGTCGGCTTCCAGTTTACGCGGATAGCGGCAGCGGCCCGCCAGCAGCAGGTTATCGGTCATACCTTTGAGCACTTCTTCTTTGCTGCGCCAGTCGCTTTCCAGCGTGATGCACTCGGCAGTGACCAGCGGTGCGTCCTGTTGGGTCATGCGGAATTGCGCCAGCAGGTGTTCCACTTCCAGCGAAGTACGGCAGGCCATTGCCTGGTTGAGCAACTGACGGCACTCACGGCTATCAAGTTGCGCCATCCGCGCTTTCGCTGCCGGAATTGACGGTGCGCTCATGCTCAGTTCATCCAACCCCAGGCCAACCAGCAGCGGCAGAACTGAACCTTTCGCCCCCAGTTCACCACACAGACCAATCCATTTGCCCTGGCGGTGCACCGCCTGCACGGCGTAATCGAGCGCCCGCAAAAATGCCGGATTGAGGCTGTTGTAGTGACGGGTGACTTTGGCATTATCGCGATCCACTGCCAACAGATATTGCGTCAGGTCATTACTGCCGATACTAAAGAAATCAATCTCTTCGCAGCATTGATCGATGATGAACATCACCGATGGCACTTCAAGCATGATGCCGAGCTGGATTTTCTCATCAAACGGAATGTGTTCGTTACGCAGTTGCTGTTTGGCTTCCACCAGTTTTTCTTTCACCCATAAGATCTCTTCCATTGAAGAGATCATCGGGATCATGATTTTCAGGCTGCCATGAGCGGAGGCGCGCAGGATCGACCGTAGCTGCGTGGTGAACAGCGAGGCGTACTCTTCATAAATACGCACGGCGCGATAACCGAGAAACGGGTTAGCTTCTGCGGGAATATTTAGATAATCAACGGGTTTGTCACCGCCAATATCCATAGTGCGCACAATAATGCTGCGTCCGTTGGCAGACTCCAGCGCCTGACAAAAAATGTTGTACAGCTCGCTTTCGCCCGGTGCACTGGTGCGATCCATATAGAGCATTTCAGTGCGGAACAAACCAACGCCTTCCGCGCCATTGCCGAATGCGGCCTGCGCTTCCATGGAGTGAGCGATGTTAGCGGCAATTTCAATGCGGATACCGTCAGCGGTGCGGGCATGTTGGGTCAGCCAGACACGCTGTTGCTCACGCAGGGCGTCCTGTACGCGGGCTTCTTGCTGATAGTAGCGCGCAACGGCTTCCCCAGGCTCAACCACAATCGCCCCGGCGTTGCCATCGATATAAATCGTCTGATGCTGCCACGGGGTAAGAGCATCAATATCCACACCAACCAGCGTCGGAATGTTGAACGAACGGGCAAGAATTACCGTATGTGACGTGGTGCCGCCGCTTTTGAGCAACAGACCTTTAAGGTGATTTTTATCCAGTTCGAGGAACTGGCTGGGGGTCAGTTCATCAGCCATACAAATGGCGGGCTGCGTCAGTTTGCCCGGTGCCGGGAAGCGTTGCTCACCGTAGATTTGCTGGAGTAACTGGAAGCTGACGTCGCGTACGTCCAGCGCACGTTCTTGCAGGTAGCTGCTGCTGGAACGGGAAAACGCTTCACAAAAGTGATTTGTGCTGGCGACAATTGCTTCGGCACAGCTTAATCCGGCGCTGACGCCTGCCAGTAAGTGTTCCCGCAGGGAAGTATCGCCAGCCAGGGATCGGTGAGCTTCCAGAATCGCGCTGGTGGCTCCGTCGCTATCCAGCAGACGAAACTCAATGTTTTTCATCACCAGCGTCAGGCCGTTTTCCAGCGCGGATTGCTCGGCGTCAATGCCTTTGGCTGCGGGGAGGTTACCCAGCGCGTTGAGATCTAAAGAAGAGAGCGGTGTCAGAATGCCGCCTGCGCTACCGCTGCACACGGTGCGGGCGCGGATAATACGCGGATTCAGATTGGTCAGTGAAACCGGCAGCAGCTCCAGTTCGTCAGATTTTACTTCCGTCAGCGGCGCGTCGCAGTGGGGAAATTCATCGCGCAGCCATTGGCTTAAACGCTGGTGCGCTTCCTGTTCGTCTGCCCCGGAAATCAGTAACTGGCAGTTATCACCCACCAGCGTATCGGTGCCAATCAGCGCCAGGGCGCTTTTGGCGTTGCCCTTGCGGTCAGTGCGCAGGTTATGCCACTCAATTTGTGATGAAAAAGTATTACACAGCGTTTCAACGTGGCTTGCCGGGCGCGCATGTACGCCGTTAGGTAGCTCACAAATAAATTCCACAATCTGGGCCATTGCCTCTCTCCCGGTACGGTTTTCTGTTTACAGGATAAGAGCGCACGGCAATGGCCTGCCATGTGACAAATCTGCCAAAAGCTGGACAAATGTAATGTAACCGTCAATTTGCGACGCGTCTCACAAGATACCCTTTCGCGGCATGATTCCAGATTATTGCAAGTTATGAGGCGGATCGCATTTTTGTACTGATATTACAAAAATCCAGTAAATGGCCTTTTTATCCACTGTTTGCTCCGCCTGTGATTGCCTATTGTTTCTCCCATCAAAAAATATGGATATGGGCTTTCGCAAGCCTGGGAGCAGCTTATGAATGAGTTGGTGCAGATCCTGAAAAATACCCGTCAGCATTTAATGACGGGCGTTTCACACATGATTCCCTTCGTGGTATCGGGCGGTATTTTGCTGGCGGTTTCCGTCATGTTGTATGGCAAAGGCGCAGTGCCGGATGCCGTAGCCGATCCGAATCTAAAAAAACTGTTTGATATCGGCGTTGCAGGGTTGACGCTGATGGTGCCTTTCCTCGCCGCTTACATTGGTTATTCCATTGCAGAACGTTCTGCGCTGGCTCCGTGCGCTATCGGTGCCTGGGTCGGTAACAGCTTTGGTGCGGGCTTCTTTGGTGCGCTGATCGCCGGGATTATCGGCGGTATCGTGGTGCATTACCTGAAGAAAATTCCGGTGCATAAAGTTCTGCGCTCGGTGATGCCAATCTTCATCATTCCGATCGTCGGCACACTAATTACCGCTGGCATCATGATGTGGGGCCTGGGCGAGCCGGTGGGAGCGCTGACAAGCAGCCTGACTCAGTGGCTTCAGGGGATGCAGCAGGGCAGCATTGTTATGCTGGCGGTGATCATGGGTCTGATGCTGGCGTTCGATATGGGCGGCCCGGTTAACAAAGTGGCCTATGCCTTCATGCTGATTTGCGTTGCTCAGGGCGTTTATACCGTGGTGGCGATTGCCGCTGTTGGGATTTGTGTTCCACCGCTGGGCATGGGGCTGGCGACGCTGATTGGTCGTAAAAATTTCTCCGCAGAAGAGCGCGAAACCGGCAAAGCGGCGCTGGTGATGGGCTGTGTTGGCGTCACTGAAGGGGCGATTCCTTTCGCCGCTGCCGATCCGTTACGTGTCATTCCTTCCATCATGGTCGGTTCTGTTTGTGGTGCGGTAACTGCGGCGCTGGTCGGTGCTCAGTGCTATGCAGGCTGGGGTGGTCTGATTGTACTGCCGGTGGTTGAAGGCAAGCTGGGTTATATCGCAGCAGTGGTTGTCGGGGCGGTTGTGACGGCAGTCTACGTGAACGTGCTGAAAAGTCTGGCGCGTAAAAAAGGGTCTTCGACTGATGAGAAGGAAGACGACCTGGATCTGGATTTTGAAATTAATTAATTGAGGAACGAGCCATGACGAAAATTATTGCAGTAACCGCATGTCCTTCAGGTGTTGCCCATACCTATATGGCAGCAGAGGCGCTGGAAAGTGCCGCGAAAACGAAAGGCTGGGAAGTGAAAGTGGAAACCCAGGGGTCGATTGGTCTGGAAAATGAACTGACTGCGGAAGACGTGGCAAGCGCCGATATGGTGATTCTGACCAAAGATATCGGCATCAAGTTTGAAGAGCGCTTTGCTGGCAAGACCATCGTACGCGTCAACATCAGCGACGCGGTAAAACGCGCTGATGCCATTATGAGCAAAATTGAAGCTCACCTGGCGCAAACTGCTTAAGTTCTTATCCCGCCCGTAAGGGCGGGGTCGCTTTCCCACAGGAGTTCCTCATGACGAATCGTATCTCTCGCCTCAAAACTGCACTGTTTGCCAATACCCGTGAAATCTCGCTGGAGCGTGCGCTGCTTTATACCGCCAGCCATCGGCAAACCGAAGGCGAACCGGTGATATTGCGTCGGGCGAAAGCAACAGCGTATATCCTTGAACATGTTGAAATTTCGATTCGTGATGAAGAACTGATTGCCGGTAACCGCACGGTGAAACCGCGCGCCGGGATTATGTCGCCGGAAATGGACCCTTACTGGTTGCTGAAAGAGTTGGACCAGTTTCCGACACGTCCGCAGGACCGCTTCGCTATTAGCGAAGAAGATAAACATATCTACCGCGAAGAGTTGTTCCCGTACTGGGAAAAACGTTCGATGAAAGATTTCATTAACGGGCAGATGACGGATGAAGTAAAAGCCGCGACCAGCACGCAGATTTTCAGCATCAACCAGACGGATAAAGGCCAGGGGCACATTATTATTGATTACCCGCGCCTGCTGAGTCACGGACTGGGTGAGCTGGTGGCGCAGATGCAGCAACATTGTCAGCAACAGCCGGAGAATCACTTTTATCAGGCAGCGCTGTTACTGCTGGAAGCCTCGCAGAAACACATTTTGCGTTACGCTGAACTGGCCGAAACGATGGCGGCAAACTGCCCGGACGCCCAGCGTCGCGAAGAACTGCTGACTATTGCGGAGATCTCCCGCCATAACGCCGAACATAAGCCGCAGACGTTCTGGCAGGCGTGCCAGTTATTCTGGTACATGAACATCATTCTGCAATACGAATCTAACGCCAGCTCGCTGTCGTTGGGGCGCTTCGACCAGTATATGTTGCCGTTCTATCAGGCATCTTTAACCCAGGGCGAAGGACCGGCGTTCCTGAAAGAGCTGCTCGAATCTTTATGGGTGAAATGCAACGACATCGTGCTGTTGCGCTCCACCAGCAGCGCGCGTTATTTTGCGGGATTCCCGACTGGCTATACCGCACTGCTCGGCGGGTTAACCGAGAACGGACGTAGCGCGGTGAACGTGCTTTCGTTCCTCTGCCTCGATGCCTATCAGAGCGTGCAGTTGCCGCAACCGAACCTGGGCGTGCGTACTAACGCTTTGATCGACACGCCGTTCCTGATGAAAACCGCAGAAACCATTCGCCTCGGCACGGGTATTCCGCAAATCTTCAACGATGAAGTGGTGGTGCCTGCGTTCCTCAACCGTGGCGTTTCGCTGGAAGATGCGCGCGATTATTCTGTAGTGGGTTGCGTGGAATTATCTATTCCCGGCAGAACCTATGGCTTGCATGACATCGCGATGTTTAACCTGCTGAAAGTGATGGAAATCTGCCTGCATGAGAATGAAGGCAATGCCGCGCTGAGTTATGAAGGTTTACTGGAGCAGATCCGCGCCAAGATCAGCCACTACATCACTCTGATGGTTGAGGGCAGCAATATTTGTGATATCGGTCACCGTGATTGGGCACCTGTGCCGCTGCTCTCTTCGTTCATCAGCGATTGCCTGGAAAACGGCCGCGATATTACTGACAGCGGCGCGCGTTATAACTTCTCCGGCGTGCAGGGGATTGGTATCGCCAACCTGAGCGATTCGTTACATGCCCTGAAAGGGATGGTTTTTGATCAACAGCGTTTAAGTTTTGATGAGTTATTGACGGTATTAAAAGCGAACTTCGCAACGCCAGAAGGCGAAAAAATCCGTGCTCGCTTAATTAACCGCTTCGAGAAATACGGTAATGATATCGACGAAGTGGATAACATCAGCGCCGAATTGCTGCGTCATTACTGCAAAGAGGTTGAAAAGTACCAAAATCCGCGCGGCGGCTACTTTACGCCGGGGTCATATACTGTTTCTGCACACGTCCCGTTGGGCGCGGTGGTTGGTGCGACGCCAGATGGTCGTTTTGCCGGGGAACAACTGGCAGACGGTGGGCTGTCGCCCATGCTGGGCCAGGACGCACAAGGACCAACGGCGGTGCTGAAGTCAGTCAGTAAGCTTGATAACACGCTACTTTCTAACGGTACGTTGCTGAACGTGAAATTCACTCCGGCGACTCTGGAAGGTGAAGCGGGATTACGCAAACTGGCCGACTTCTTACGGGCATTTACCCAGCTTAAGTTGCAGCATATTCAGTTTAACGTGGTGAATGCCGACACGTTGCGGGAAGCGCAAAAGCGCCCACAAGATTATGCCGGGTTGGTGGTGCGCGTTGCCGGATACAGCGCCTTCTTTGTCGAACTGTCGAAGGAGATCCAGGATGACATCATCCGCCGGACAGCGCATCAGTTGTAACGTTGTGGAAACGCGCCGCGATGATGTGGCGCGCATTTTCAATATTCAGCGTTACTCACTAAATGACGGCGAGGGCATCCGCACGGTGGTCTTTTTTAAAGGCTGCCCGCATCTTTGCCCGTGGTGTGCTAATCCGGAGTCGATCTCCGGCAAAATTCAGACGGTGCGCAGAGAGGCGAAATGTCTGCACTGCGCGAAATGTTTGCAAGATGCGGATGAATGTCCCTCCGGGGCGTTTGAACGGATTGGTCGCGATATCAGCCTTGACGCGCTGGAGCAGGAAGTGATGAAAGATGACATTTTCTTTCGCACGTCCGACGGCGGCGTCACGCTTTCTGGCGGCGAAGTGTTAATGCAGGCAGAGTTTGCTACCCGTTTTTTACAGCGACTGCGGCTGTGGGGCGTGTCATGCGCCATTGAAACTGCCGGAGACGCGCCAGCAAGCCGACTGTTGCCGCTGGCGAAATTGTGCGATGAAGTGTTGTACGATTTAAAAATTATGGACGCGCTTCTGGCGCGGGATGTGGTGAAGATGAACCTGCCACGCGTGCTGGAGAATCTGCGTTTGCTGGTGAGTGAGGGTGTCAACGTGATCCCGCGTTTGCCGCTGATCCCCGGTTTCACGCTCAGCCGGGAGAATATGCAGCAGGCGCTGGACGTGCTGATCCCGCTGAATATCAGGCAGATCCATCTGTTACCGTTTCATCAGTACGGCGAACCGAAATACCGCCTACTGGGGAAAACATGGTCGATGAAAGAGGAGCCTTCGCCGTCGTCAGCTGATGTAGCAACGATGCGCGAAATGGCAGAACGGGCCGGATTTCAGGTTACCGTGGGAGGTTAAAATGGCATACCTGGTGGCAGTAACCGCCTGCGTCAGTGGCGTGGCGCATACTTATATGGCTGCGGAACGGCTGGAAAAGTTGTGCCTGTTAGAGAAGTGGGGAGTCAGCATTGAAACTCAGGGCGCGCTGGGAACGGAGAATCGTTTAGCGGACGAGGATATCCACCGGGCAGATGTTGCGCTGTTGATTACGGATATCGAGCTTGCCGGTGCCGAGCGATTTGAACATTGTCGCTACGTGCAATGCAGTATCTACGCTTTTCTGCGTGAGCCGCAGCGGGTAATGAGCGCGGTGCGCAAAGTGCTTTCTGCGCCGCAGCAAACCCATCTTATTCTGGAGTAGTCGGTTTTTCTGTCAGTTGGCTGTGGTATTGCCGGCGATATTCCGACGGTGAGCGTTCGGTATTTTTACGAAACAGACGGCAGAAGTAGTTGCTGTCGACAAAGCCGCAGGCGTGCGCCACTTCTTTTACCTTCAGGTCATAGCCTTTCAATAACGTCTTAGCGTGCTCCAGTCGCGTGTGATTCAGATATTCGTTAAAACCAATGGCCCCCGTTTTTTGAAACAGGTGCGAGAGGTAATTTGGCGAAATATAGAATGCCTGTGCGACAGATTCGCGGGTAAGCGCGGAGGCATAGCGTTCGTCGATATAATCACGAACAGCTTCAAATAGTGCCTGGCTGCGTGAGGCGGTCTGGATTTGGCTGCCGAGCAAATCGCGGCAGTGGCTAAGCAGGCTGGTGACGATAAGCCTTGCCGTCTGCTGCTCCTGTGGCTGCATTTGCATTTCATTGAGCGTTTGTAGCAGAAAAGAACCAATGCGTGGGCCGCGTCGGGCGACATGTTGCTTCGCCAGATTTTGATATTGTTTGCCATCCCATTGCACGACGCTGAAGCCGAGTTGCTGTTTGCCAAACAGCACGCTAAAGGTGGTAGCGGGTGTTTTCCATTGTGGGAAATTCCAGCCGCCAGCGGGAACGTATAGCACATCGCCGGGAACTAACGTCGCGCCAGCGCCGGTATCAACAAACTCACCTTCCAGCACAATTTCCAGTCGTGGAAAATCGACCTGATACGCGAGATCGGGGACCAGGCCGTTGCTGCTGGCAAAGTAAATCTGGCGCAGGGACAGCGGGCCGTTTATCAGGCGGGAGAGCAGATAGCTGACGTCGTGATACATGTAATTCCCTTCGGTATGTAGACGGGAAAACAGTAACTGGCATTGTGAAAAAAGGCCACCTGAAAAGTGTGGCCTGATGGGAGATCCAAAAGCCCAGTAGGCCGGATAAGGCGTTTACGCCGCATCCGGCAAATAGCTCCTGGTTGATAATTACTGATTACCTACCTGATCGCCATACGGCAGCGTGTCGTAATCAATCAACGCATTTTTCTTATACGGATTACCAATCCAGCGGGTGGTTTCTTTGAACTGCGGATTCACCACTGAACGGGTTGGATCGTAACCGTCGTAAGATAAGCCCGCCAAATCTGACCAGGTGTGGATTAGTTCAGCCAGGCTGTATTTACGATCAACATCCTGCGAGAAATCACGCGGATGAGTCGCTTGCCATTTTTCCGACGTCCACAGCAGGAACGGAATGGTGTACATATGACGCGTCGGGTTGTCTTCATTACGCCCCTGAGTTTTGTGCGGCGGCGTGTCGTAAACCTCTTCACCGTGGTCAGAGAAATAAACCAGGAATCCGTTCGGGTCTGCTGCTTTAAAGTCTTTAATCAGGCTGGCAACGACATGATCGTTATACAAGTTAGCATTGTCATAATCGTTATATGACTCCAGCTCTTCTGCGCTTAATCCCGGTGGAACATGATCGGTATTGCCATCAAACTTGCCCTGATTTTCCGGGTAGCGGTATTTGTATTTGATATGCGTACCCAGCAGATGAACGATGATCATTTTCTTCGGCGCCGGGTCCTTCAGCACTTCCTGGAACGGCTTCAGCACATTGGTGTCGTATTCACGTGCACTCTGCGTACGTTGCTGGTTCATGTAGTACTGCTTGTCGGTCTGGCGCGAAAATACCGTCAGCATGGTGTTGCGGGCGGTCATTGTCTGCTGATTGGTGATCCAGACGGTTTTATAACCTGCCTGTTTCATCATGTTCATTAGCGACGGCTGCGTCAGGTACAGATCCGGGTTCTTTTCGTTGGCGAAAGTCAGTGCCTGTTGCAGGATTTCAATGGTGTACGGACGCGATGTCACCACGTTATTAAACACGGTCAGATTCGGATCGGTTTTATGCAGCGCATCCAGCTCTGGCGTGGTCTCACGCGGATAACCGTACAGACTCATGCGTCCGCGCTGGGTCGACTCGCCAATCACCATCACTAAGGTACGCGGTTCGTTACCTGATTCATCTTTAAAATTAGCCAGCGGCGGCAATGCATTATTTTCATTCAGTAGCTTTGTTAGCGAATTTAGTTGCTGGCGATACTGATAATAGCTAGTCAGGAATTGCCACGGTGCGGCAGGTTCCATGCGTGATGCCAGGTTATTCAACGCTTTCTCAAACGGCTTGTTTTTGATAAGCGTGTTCATGGCGATCGGATGCAAAATCAAACCATAAAGCAGGGCAAAAGAGACAACATAACGCCACGGCTTTGGAATATAGACCGGGCGCAGGCGTGTCCACAGCAGAACTGCCACCGCCGTATAGGCCAGTGCGATAAACACAATCTTCAGGCTGAAATACTGGCTTAAATACTCGCTGGCTTCGTTGGTGTTGGTTTCAAACATCACAAACAGAACGCTCTGCGAGAATTCCTGACCGTAGATGACGTAGTAGCATAGCGCCGCCAGAGAGGCCGCCCATAGCACCACGCCGATCACTGCGGCAATAATTTTAATCCGCTTCGGAAAGAGGAATACCGGGATCAACCATAGCGAACTGAATAACAGCGAGTCGCGAATGCCGTTGGTGCCACTATAGCCACTGATGTAAATAATGGCCTGTAGCAGAGTAGAGAAAAACCAAAAATAGAGCAGTGCCCAACCCAGGGCTTTCAAGCTGAAAAGGGGTTTAGCCTGGACTTCTGTGGAATGCATAGTAAGAACCTGTCTTGAAAAAAATATCGCCAAATGTAATGACAATTCCTTAAGGATATCTGAAGGGATATCCAGAATTTGAATAAAATGCAGACAGAAATATATTGAAAACGAGGGGGTTAGAACAGAAGTATTTCAGAAAACCCTCGCGCAAAAGCACGAGGGTTTGCAGGAGAGGGAAGATTAGCCGGTATTACGCATACCTGCCGCAATCCCTGCAATAGTGACCATTAACGCTTGCTCGACGCGAGGATCCGGTTCCTGGCCTTCTTTTTCTGCCTGGCGGGAGCGGTGCAGCAACTCGGCCTGCAATACGTTCAGCGGGTCGGTGTAAATATTTCGTAGCTGAATAGACTCCGCAATCCACGGCAGATCGGCCATCAGGTGGGAATCGTTGGCAATCGCCAGCACCACTTTGATGTCTTCTTTTTGCAGATTGCGTAACTCTTTACCTAACGGCCATAGTGCTTTGTCTACCAGACGTTGATCATAGTATTCTGCCAGCCACAGGTCTGCTTTGGCGAATACCATCTCCAGCATGCCGAGACGCGTCGAGAAGAATGGCCAGTCGCGACACATGGCTTCCAGCTCGCTCTGTTTGCCGTCTTCGACCACTTTTTGCAGCGCCGTACCTGCACCCAGCCAGGCGGGAAGCATCAGGCGGTTTTGCGTCCAGGCGAAAATCCACGGGATGGCACGCAGTGACTCGACGCCGCCGGTCGGGCGACGTTTCGCCGGACGTGAACCCAACGGCAGTTTGCCCAGTTCCTGTTCCGGTGTAGCGGAGCGGAAGTAAGGAACAAAATCTTTGTTTTCACGTACGTAGCCACGGTAGAGATTGCACGAGATGACCGACAGTTCATCCATTATGCGGCGCCAACTTTCTTTCGGTTCCGGCGGTGGCAGCAGGTTGGCTTCCAGAATCGCCCCGGTGTACAGCGACAGGCTGCTGACGGTGATTTCTGGCAGACCATATTTAAAGCGGATCATCTCGCCCTGTTCGGTCACGCGCAGGCCACCTTTCAGGCTTCCTGGTGGTTGTGACAGCAGCGCCGCATGGGCAGGTGCGCCGCCGCGACCAATGGAGCCGCCACGACCGTGGAACAGCGTCAGTTCAATACCCGCTTTTTCGCAGGTTTTGATTAATGCATCCTGTGCCTGATATTGCGCCCAGGAAGCTGCCATCACGCCCGCATCTTTTGCTGAGTCGGAATAGCCAATCATCACCATCTGTTTGCCCTGAATCAGGCCGCGATACCAGTCGATATTCAGCAACTGGGTCATGACATCGTTGGCGTTGTTCAGGTCATCGAGGGTTTCAAACAGCGGAGCAACCGGCATCGCAAACCCGATACCCGCTTCTTTCAGCAGCAGGTGGACAGCCAGCACGTCGGACGGCGTTTTCGCCATCGAGATCACGTAGGCAGCAATGGAACCTTGCGGCGCTTCGGCAATCACCTGGCAGGTATCGAGCACTTCGCGCGTTTCGGCGCTTGGTTGCCAGTTGCGTGGCAGAAGCGGACGTTTGGAGTTCAGTTCGCGGATCAGGAACGCCTGTTTGTCAGCCTCTGACCAGCTTTCATAATCGCCAATACCGAGGTAGCGGGTCAGTTCGCCCAGCGCTTCGGTATGGCGGGTGCTCTCCTGACGGATATCAATACGGACCAGCGGTACGCCGAAACATTTCACGCGGCGCAGGGTGTCGAGCAGATCGCCGTTGGCGATAATCCCCATGCCACACGCCTGAAGGGACTGGTAGCAAGCGTAGAGCGGCTCCCAGAGTTCTTCGTTCTGCGTTAGCAGACCTTCTGGTTTTGGCAGTTCTTCACCTTTCAGGCGTGCTTCCAGCCATGCCTGTGTCGCCATCAGGCGGGAACGCAGGTTTTTCATTAGATAGCGATACGGTTCTGCGGCACCTTCTTCGCCAACCAGCGCCAGCAGTTCAGGGGTGGCTTCAACCATCGACAGTTCAGAAACCAGAACCTGAATATCTTTCAGGAACAGATCGGTGGCTTTCCAGCGGCTGAGCAGCAGGACGTGGCGGGTGATATCGGCAGTGACGTTCGGGTTGCCGTCGCGGTCACCGCCCATCCACGAGGTAAAACGCACCGGAACAAACTCGACGGGCAGTTTGTAGCCGAGGTTCTCTTCCAGTTGTTCGTTCAGTTCGCGCAGGTAATTCGGCACGCCTTGCCACAGGCTGTTTTCCACTACGGCAAAGCCCCATTTGGCTTCATCTACCGGGCTTGGACGCAGCTTACGGATTTCATCGGTATGCCATGACTGGGCGATCAACTGGCGCAGGCGGCGCATCAGCTGGTTGTGTTCGTAGTCGGCGATATCTTTGTTGTCGAGCTGTTTTAAGCAGGCGTTCACTTCCACCATTTTGTGGATCAGTGTACGACGGGTAATTTCGGTTGGGTGAGCAGTGAGGACCAGTTCCAGCGACAGCGACTCCACTGCTTTTTTGATGGTGTCTTCGCTCAGTTCTGGCTGGTTTTTCAGTTTACGTAGGGTGCGGGCGATCACTTCCGGGTTGCTGGCAGCTTCGCCTTTCGGCGAAATGCTGTGGTATTGCTCGGCGGTGTTGGCCAGATTCAGGAACTGACTAAACGCACGCGCAACGGGAAGCAGCTCGTCGTTCGACAAATTTTGTAAGGTGGTGAGCAACTCCTGGCGGTTAGCATCATTGCCAGCGCGTGAAGATTTGGACAACTTACGTATAGTTTCTACACGTTCAAGAATGTGTTCTCCCAACGCATCCTTGATGGTTTCTCCCAGCACTTTGCCGAGCATACTGACATTACTACGCAATGCGGAATATTGTTCGTTCATATTACCCCAGACACCCCATCTTATCGTTTGATAGCCCTGTATCCTTCACGTCGCATTGGCGCGAATATGCTCGGGCTTTGCTTTTCGTCGTCTTTTATAAAGCCACGTAAAAGCGGTGACGTCAAATGCTGCGAAATCGCTTCAGCAAACGAGTAAATAGCAGGGATTTACGCCATTAAATTCACGACGCTTTAAATAAGCGTAACTTATGGGAATGTTAAAAAATCGCCTCGAGTAACACCAAAGGTGTAGGTCGGATAAGATGCGCAAGCATCGCATCCGACATTGTTTGGCCTACGTTTTAATGCCAGCAAAAATGGTGAATCACCTGGGTGATCAGTTCGCGGGTGGGCTTGATAAACCGTGTCTCCAGATATTCATCAGGCTGATGGGCTTGATTGATGGAACCCGGTCCCAGTACCAGCGTCGGACATAACGTTTGAATAAACGGCGCTTCGGTACAGTAGTTCACCACTTCAGTCTTTGCTCCGAGCAATTTCTCAACCACTGCAACCAGTTGATGATTCGGCGGGCATTCATAGCCAGGGATCGGTGGATGCAGCTCGTCGACCGTCAGACGACCTGGCCAGCGTTCGCTCACCGGAGCCAGTGCATCGTTGAGCAAACCATTAAGTTCATTGAGTGTCATGCCTGGCAGCGGACGAATATCCATATGCAACTCACAGCAAGCACAAATACGGTTAGAGGCATCGCCACCGTGAATATGCCCGAGGTTGAGCGTGGGGTATGGCACGGTAAACGCATCGTAGTGATAACGTTCTTTCAGGCTATCGCGCAATTGCAAAATATGCCCGATGGCGTCGTGCATCAGTTCGATAGCGTTAACTCCGCGCGCCGGATCGCTGGAGTGCCCCGATTGGCCCCGAACACGGATGGCGTTAGAGATATGGCCTTTGTGCGCGCGTACCGGTTGCAGTGACGTCGGTTCGCCAATGATGGCACAATCCGGGCGCAGGGCGGTATTTTCGGCAAAATAACGCGCTCCTGCCATACTGGTTTCTTCATCGGCAGTCGCCAGAATGTAGAGCGGTTTTTTCAGTTTCGTGACGTCGACATCGCGTAGCGCATCAAGGATAAACGCAAAAAAACCTTTCATGTCGGCAGTGCCTAAGCCGTAAAGCTTGCCGTCATGCTCTGTCAGCGTAAACGGATCGCGCGTCCAGCGACCGTCATCAAACGGCACCGTATCGGTATGCCCCGCCAGCAATAAGCCGCCAGCCCCCTGTCCGCAACTGGCCAGCATATTAAATTTGTTGCGAGTTCCTGGCACAGGCTGCACTTCCACATTGAAGCCCAAATCTTTAAACCAGTCTGCCAGCAGAGTGATTAAATCTGCATTGCTTTGGTCGAGTGCCTCTTCCGTGGCGCTTATTGAAGGTGTGGCAATCAGAGCACGGTAAATCTCGATAAATGGCGGTAATTTGTTTTTCATTGTTGACATACCTTTGGTCATGATAGTATCAATATTCATGCAGTATTTATGAATAAAAATACACTAACGTTGAGCGTAATAAAACCCACCAGCCGTAAGGTGAATGTTTTACGTTTAACCTGGCAACCAGACATAAGAAGGTGAATAGCCCCGATGTTGAATACGCTGATTGTGGGGGCCAGCGGTTACGCTGGCGCAGAGCTAGTGACCTATGTAAATCGCCATCCGCATATGAACATAACCGCTTTGACTGTTTCAGCGCAAAGCAATGATGCGGGAAAGTTAATCTCCGATTTGCATCCGCAGTTAAAAGGCATTGTTGATCTGCCGTTGCAGCCGATGTCGGATATCAGTGAGTTTAGCCCAGGGGGGGATGTGGTGTTTCTTGCTACTGCCCATGAAGTTAGTCACGATTTAGCGCCACAATTTCTTGAAGCTGGCTGTGTGGTGTTCGACCTTTCCGGCGCGTTTCGTGTTAACGATGCTGCCTTCTATGAAAAATATTACGGCTTTACCCATCAATACCCGGAACTGCTGGAACAGGCAGCCTACGGTCTGGCTGAGTGGTGCGGTAGTAAATTAAAAGAAGCGAACTTGATTGCCGTGCCGGGCTGTTATCCGACGGCGGCGCAACTGGCGCTGAAACCGTTGATTGATGCCGATCTTCTCGACCTCAGTCAGTGGCCGGTGATTAACGCCACCAGCGGCGTGAGCGGTGCAGGACGTAAGGCAGCGATTTCAAATAGTTTTTGTGAAGTTAGCCTGCAACCGTATGGCGTCTTTACCCATCGCCACCAGCCGGAGATCGCCACGCATCTCGGTGCTGACATTATCTTCACCCCGCATCTGGGCAATTTCCCGCGCGGTATTCTGGAAACCATTACCTGCCGCCTGAAGCCGGGTGTGACCCAGGCGCTAGTGGCGCAAGCATTACAGCAGGCGTATGCGCATAAACCGCTGGTGCGGCTGTATGACAAAGGCGTTCCGGCGCTGAAAAATGTCGTCGGGCTGCCATTTTGCGATATCGGGTTTGCCGTTCAGGGCGAGCATCTGATTATTGTGGCGACCGAAGACAACTTATTGAAAGGCGCGGCGGCACAGGCGGTACAGTGCGCTAATATTCGTTTCGGCTATGCGGAAACGCAGTCTCTTTTTTAAGGGTGCAATAATGAATCCATTAATTATCAAACTGGGCGGCGTACTGCTGGATAGCGAAGAGGCGCTGGAACGTCTGTTTAGCGCACTGGTGAATTATCGTGAGTCACATCAGCGTCCGCTGGTGATTGTCCACGGCGGTGGCTGCGTGGTGGATGAGCTGATGAAAGGGCTGAATCTGCCAGTGAAAAAGAAAAACGGCCTGCGGGTGACGCCTGCGGATCAGATAGACATTATCACCGGAGCACTGGCGGGAACGGCAAATAAAACCTTGCTGGCATGGGCGAAGAAACATCAGATTGTGGCCGTAGGTTTGTTTCTCGGTGACGGCGACAGCGTAAAAGTGACTCAGCTCGATGAAGAGTTAGGCCATGTTGGACTGGCTCAGCCAGGTTCGCCTAAGCTTATCAACACCTTGCTGGAAAACGGTTATCTGCCGGTGGTTAGCTCCATTGGTGTAACGGACGAAGGGCAACTGATGAATGTCAATGCTGACCAGGCAGCGACGGCGCTGGCGGCAACGCTGGGCGCGGATCTGATTTTGCTCTCCGACGTCAGCGGCATTCTCGACGGCAAAGGGCAACGTATTGCCGAAATGACCGCCGCGAAGGCAGAGCAACTGATTGAGCAGGGCATTATTACTGACGGCATGATTGTGAAAGTGAACGCGGCGCTGGACGCTGCGCGCACGCTGGGCCGCCCGGTAGATATCGCCTCCTGGCGTAATGCGGAACAGCTTCCGGCACTATTCAACGGTATGCCGATGGGTACGCGGATTTTAGCTTAAGTTTTGTTGGCCGGAGGCGCAGCTTTCCGGCATTGAATTTCAAAATGAGGAAACAGATTTATGGCACTTTGGGGCGGGCGTTTTACCCAGGCAGCAGACCAACGGTTCAAACAATTCAACGACTCACTGCGCTTTGATTACCGTCTGGCAGAGCAGGACATTGTTGGCTCTGTGGCCTGGTCCAAAGCCCTGGTAACGGTCGGCGTGTTAACCGCAGAAGAACAGGCGCAACTGGAAGAGGCGCTGAACGTGCTGCTGGAAGATGTTCGAGCCAGACCACAACAAATCCTTGAAAGCGACGCTGAAGATATCCATAGCTGGGTGGAAGGCAAACTGATCGACAAGGTGGGTCAGTTAGGCAAAAAACTGCACACCGGGCGTAGCCGTAATGATCAGGTAGCGACTGACCTGAAACTGTGGTGCAAAGATACCGTTGGCGAGTTGCTGACGGCTAACCGCCAGCTGCAATCGGCGCTGGTGGAGACCGCACAGAATAATCAGGACGCGGTGATGCCGGGTTACACCCACCTGCAACGCGCCCAGCCGGTGACGTTCGCTCACTGGTGCCTGGCCTATGTTGAGATGCTGGCGCGTGATGAAAGCCGTTTGCAGGATGCGCTTAAGCGTCTGGATGTCAGCCCGCTAGGCTGTGGCGCACTGGCGGGAACGGCTTATGAAATCGACCGTGAACAGTTAGCTGGCTGGCTGGGCTTTGCTTCAGCGGCTCGTAACAGTCTCGACAGCGTTTCTGACCGTGACCACGTGCTGGAACTGCTTTCTGCTGCCGCTATCGGCATGGTGCATCTGTCACGTTTTGCTGAAGATCTGATTTTCTTTAACACCGGCGAAGCGGGGTTTGTGGAGCTTTCTGACCGCGTGACTTCCGGTTCATCATTAATGCCGCAGAAGAAAAACCCGGATGCGCTGGAGCTGATTCGTGGTAAATGCGGTCGTGTGCAGGGCGCGTTAACCGGCATGATGATGACGCTGAAAGGTTTGCCGCTGGCTTACAATAAAGATATGCAGGAAGATAAAGAAGGTCTGTTCGACGCGCTCGATACCTGGCTGGACTGCCTGCATATGGCGGCGCTGGTGCTGGACGGCATTCAGGTGAAACGTCCGCGTTGCCAGGAAGCGGCGCAGCAGGGGTACGCGAACGCGACTGAACTGGCGGATTATCTGGTGGCGAAAGGCGTACCGTTCCGCGAGGCGCACCATATTGTAGGTGAAGCGGTGGTGGAAGCTATTCGTCAGGGCAAACCGCTGGAAGATCTGCCGCTCACCGAGTTGCAGCAATTCAGCGAGGTGATTGGCGAAGATGTCTATCCGATTCTGTCGCTGCAATCGTGCCTCGACAAACGTGCAGCAAAAGGCGGTGTCTCACCGCAGCAGGTGGCGCAGGCGATTGCTTTTGCAAGGGCGCGGTTGGGGTAAATCTTGTTGTTTTGCTCCCCTGAGAATGGGGATTTAGCCTGATGCGCTTCGCTTATCACGCCTACATAGTGTCGCACTTTGTAGGCAGATAAGGCGTTTAAGCCGCATCAGGCAGAAATTTGTCAGTATTCTGGTGACCTTAAATTTAACGCCCAACCAGAACCATTATTATCACATTCCTTTTTATTCCTGCGTCTTCTTTACGTTTACTCACCACCATGAAAATCATATTTTAAATATATCAACCAATACACATTTTAATTAATGGAATATACTTAATTTCTATTGTTGTGTTCATTTTTTAGCTTAGGTGGTTTTGTTATGTGATTATTTAACGCGTTGTTTTAACAACGATGATTAATTTCTAAAGTGATTTTTGAGGGTATTTGTATTCCTCAGGGAAAATTTTTGTTTTTAATGTGATCACGGTTGAATAATCGCTCTTTCTCTCTTGTATGGTAGTAGGCGTGAAATTAAGTTTGAAGCGTTTATTTACAACACAGGAGATTGTAATAATGAAAATTATTGCTGCGGATGTTTTTGTTACTTGCCCCGGACGTAATTTCGTTACGCTTAAAATAACCACTGAAAGCGGACTTTGTGGATTGGGAGATGCCACGTTAAATGGTCGCGAATTGTCGGTCGCTTCTTATCTGAAAGATCATCTATGCCCACAATTAATTGGCCGCGATGCCAGCCGTATCGAAGATATCTGGCAATTCTTTTATAAAGGCGCTTACTGGCGACGTGGCCCCGTTACGATGTCGTCCATTTCTGCTATTGATATGGCATTGTGGGATATCAAAGCCAAAGCGGCAAATATGCCATTGTATCAACTGCTTGGTGGTGCTTCTCGCGAAGGCGTGATGGTTTATTGCCACACCACCGGGCGCACGATTGATGAAGTCCTTGAAGATTATGCAAAGCACCAGCAGATGGGCTTTAAGGCGATTCGTGTGCAATGCGGTGTGCCAGGGATGCAAACCACTTATGGCCTGGCGAAGGGCAAAGGACTGGCGTACGAACCGGCAACCAAAGGCCTGTGGCCGGAAGAGCAGTTGTGGTCTTCAGAAAAGTATCTCGACTTTACGCCGAAGTTATTTGAGGCGGTGCGCAATAAGTTCGGTTTTAACGAGCATTTGTTGCATGACATGCACCATCGTCTTACCCCCATCGAAGCGGCGCGCTTTGGAAAGAGCATTGAAGATTACCGCCTGTTCTGGATGGAAGATCCGACACCTGCTGAGAACCAGGAATGTTTCCGGTTGATTCGCCAGCATACCGTGACGCCGATTGCTGTTGGTGAAGTGTTTAACAGTATCTGGGACTGCAAACAGTTAATCGAAGAGCAGCTAATTGACTATATTCGCACGACAATTACCCATGCAGGCGGCATTACCGGAATGCGACGGATTGCCGATTTTGCATCGCTTTATCAGGTACGTACCGGCTCGCACGGTCCTTCTGATTTATCGCCCATCTGTCATGCGGCGGCGCTGCATTTTGACCTCTGGGTGCCAAACTTTGGCGTTCAGGAGTACATGGGCTATTCCGAACAAATGCTTGAAGTCTTTCCGCACAGCTGGCGCTTCGATGAAGGTTATATGCACCCAGGCGATGAACCGGGGCTAGGTATTTCTTTCGATGAGAAGCTGGCAGCGAAATATCCGTATGACCCGGCGTATCTCCCTGTCGCCCGACTGGAAGATGGCACATTGTGGAACTGGTAATAACAGTTCGCTTAATTTTTTTCTGAATAGTCATCAAATCGATTAATTCCGCTCAAGGAGCTAAAAATGGACGTTGATGTGTCAACCAGTGTTGCGGGTAATAAACCGCAACGGATTCGTCGTATTCAGACAGTGACGCTGGTTTTATTATTTATGGCGGGGATCGTTAATTTTCTCGACCGTTCGTCATTGAGCGTGGCAGGCGAAGCGATTCGTGGCGAGTTAGGATTATCGGCGACAGAGTTTGGCTTTTTGCTTTCTGCATTTTCTCTGTCTTATGGTTTTTCACAACTACCTTCCGGTATTTTGTTAGACCGCTTTGGCCCACGAATAGTTTTAGGCGCAGGCTTAATATTCTGGTCATTAATGCAGGCATTAACAGGAATGGTTAATTCTTTTAGCCACTTTATTTTAATGCGTATTGGTCTGGGGATTGGCGAAGCGCCATTTATGCCAGCGGGGGTGAAATCGATCACCGACTGGTATGCACAAAAAGAACGCGGCACAGCGTTGGGGATTTTTAACTCATCTACCGTTATCGGTCAGGCCATCGCGCCTCCAGCTCTTGTATTGATGCAGCTGGCATGGGGGTGGCGGGCAATGTTCGTCATCATCGGGGTGGCGGGGATTCTGGTTGGGCTCTGTTGGTACGCGTGGTACCGCAACCGGGCACAGTTTGTCCTGACCGAGGAAGAACGGACATATCTCTCCGCGCCGATTAAACCGCGTCCACAGCTGCAATTTAGCGAGTGGCTGGCGTTGTTTAAGCATCGGACAACCTGGGGGATGATTTTAGGTTTCTCCGGCGTCAATTATACCGGTTGGCTCTACATCGCGTGGTTACCCGGTTATTTGCAGGCCGAGCAAGGTTTCAGTTTGGCGAAAACCGGTTGGGTAGCGGCGATTCCATTCCTCGCGGCGGCGGTCGGGATGTGGGTTAACGGTATTGTTGTCGATCGACTGGCGAAAAAAGGCTACGACCTGGCGAAGACGCGTAAAACGGCTATTGTCTGCGGTTTGATGATGTCGGCATTAGGGACGTTGCTGGTCGTGCAATCTTCCTCGCCAGCCCAGGCGGTGGCCTTTATCTCAATGGCGCTGTTCTGTGTGCATTTCGCGGGAACATCTGCATGGGGACTGGTGCAGGTGATGGTGTCAGAAACAAAAGTGGCTTCCATCGCCGGGATTCAAAACTTTGGCAGTTTTGTCTTTGCTTCCTTTGCCCCGATCGTAACTGGTTGGGTAGTGGATACCACGCACTCGTTTAATCTGGCGCTGGTTATCGCGGCCTGTGTGACGTTCACCGGGGCGTTGTGTTACTTCTTTATCGTCAAAGATCGCATTGAGTAACCTTAACGTTCAGGCTCTCCAGCTGTAGCCAATGGAATAAAAAAAGCGGATCCTGGAGATCCGCAAAAGTTCACGTTGGCTTTAGTTATTCGAGTTGAGAAACTCTCGAAACGGGCAGTGACTTCAAGGGCTAAAAGAGGTGCCGCTCCGTTTCTGTGAGCAATTATCAGTCAGAATGCTTGATAGGGATAATCGTTCATTGCTATTCTACCTATCGTCATGAACTATCGTGGCGATGGAGGATGGATAATGAATATTCGTGATCTTGAGTACCTGGTGGCATTGGCTGAACACCGCCATTTTCGGCGTGCGGCAGATTCCTGCCACGTTAGCCAGCCGACGCTTAGTGGGCAAATTCGTAAGCTGGAAGATGAGCTGGGCGTGATGTTGCTGGAACGGACCAGCCGTAAAGTGTTGTTCACCCAGGCGGGAATGCTGCTGGTGGATCAGGCGCGTACCGTACTGCGTGAGGTGAAAGTCCTTAAAGAGATGGCAAGCCAGCAGGGCGAGACAATGTCCGGGCCGCTGCACATTGGTTTAATTCCCACGGTTGGACCGTACCTGCTACCGCATATTATCCCGATGCTGCACCAGACCTTTCCAAAGCTGGAAATGTATCTGCATGAAGCACAGACCCACCAGTTACTGGCGCAACTGGACAGTGGCAAACTCGATTGCGTGATCCTCGCGCTGGTGAAAGAGAGCGAAGCATTCATTGAAGTGCCGTTGTTTGATGAGCCAATGTTGCTGGCTATCTATGAAGATCACCCGTGGGCTAACCGCGAATGTGTGCCGATGGCCGATCTGGCAGGGGAAAAACTGCTGATGCTGGAAGATGGTCACTGTTTGCGCGATCAGGCAATGGGTTTTTGCTTTGAAGCCGGGGCAGATGAAGATACACACTTCCGTGCGACCAGTCTGGAAACTCTGCGCAACATGGTGGCGGCAGGTAGCGGGATCACGTTACTGCCTGCGCTGGCAGTGCCGCCGGAGCGCAAACGTGATGGGGTTGTTTATTTGCCGTGCATTAAGCCAGAACCACGCCGCACTATTGGCCTGGTTTATCGTCCAGGTTCACCGCTGCGCAGCCGCTATGAGCAGCTGGCAGAGGCCATCCGCGCAAGAATGGATGGCCATTTCGATAAAGTGTTAAAACAGGCGGTTTAAACCATTTAGTGCAGCTACCCGATAGGCTTCTGCCATTGTCGGGTAGTTAAAGGTGGTGTTGACGAAGTACTCAATAGTGTTACCGCCACCTTTCTGTTCCATAATCGCCTGGCCGATATGAATAATCTCGGCAGCGCGCTCCCCGAAGCAGTGAATGCCCAGAATCTCTTTCGTTTCCCGATGGAACAAAATTTTCAGTGTGCCCACGTTCATACCAACGATTTGTGCACGTGCCAGATGTTTAAACTGGGCGCGGCCCACTTCATACGGCACTTTCATCGCGGTCAGTTGCTGTTCGGTTTTGCCCACTGAGCTGATTTCCGGGATGGTGTAAATACCGGTAGGGATATCTTCAATCAGATGTGCGGTGGCTTCACCTTTCACCAGCGCCTGCGCGGCAATGCGCCCCTGGTCATAGGCCGCCGACGCCAGGCTCGGATAGCCAATCACGTCGCCCACTGCGTAAACGTGCGGCTGCGCGGTCTGATACATGCTGTTGACCTTCAACTGTCCGCGACTGTCAGTTTCCAGATCAATATTATGCAGTGCCAGCGAATCGGTATTACCGGTGCGGCCGTTGGCATAGAGCAGACAGTCGGCTTTCAGTTTTTTGCCTGACTTCAGGTGCATGATCACACCGTCGTCACAGCCTTCGATCTTCTCGTACTCTTCGTTGTGACGAATCACTACGCCGCTGTTCCAGAAGTGATAGGAGAGAGAATCGGACATCTCTTGATCGAGAAATGCCAGCAGCCGATCGCGGGTGTTGATCAGATCCACCTTTACATCCATACCACGGAAGATCGACGCATATTCACAGCCGATCACTCCAGCGCCGTAAATAAGTACATGGCGCGGTTCATGATGCATGCTAAGAATTGAATCGCTGTCGTAAATGCGTGGATGGTTAAAATCGACGTCTGTTGGATGATAAGGGCGAGAGCCGCAGGCAATGACAAATTTTCCAGCGGTTAGTGTTTCGACGCTGCCATCCGGGCAGTCCAGCGCCAGCGTATGCTCGTCAACAAAGTGAGCGTTCCCCTGCAATATTTCACAGTGATTACGTTCGTAAAATCCCTGACGCATGCGCGTTTGTTGATTAATCACGTTATCGGCATGGTTAAGGATATCGGCAAAAGAAGAGCGGAGCAGTCGCGAATGGTCGCTATAAAGTGGGTTTTGATTGAATTCTATAATGCGGCTGACGGCGTGACGGAGAGCTTTCGACGGGATGGTGCCCCAGTGGGTGCAACCGCCGCCAACATTTTGATAACGCTCGATAACTGCGACGCGCGCACCTTGCTTAACCAGGCCCATTGCAGCGCCTTCGCCGCCGGGGCCGGAACCTATTACTATGGCATCGTAATCGTAGGAATGTGGCATGGTAGGGCTTACCTGTTCTTATACATAAAAGCAACAGAATGGTAACATTTTATCGTGGGTAAGCCAATTGATCCCCGTCATTTATCTGGCTATATCGTGAGCGGCCTTTGCTTTGTCTTCCCCCTTCTTACTTTATTAATTCACTATTAATCGCTTTTTCTTATGGCTGATAGTTTTATCTTGCTGAAGCGTGCTTTTTTGTTATTGTCTTTGTGGAATCTTCTTATAAAACAAATATATAAGTATTTTATATTGATGATTTATTTGTATTTATACCATCAATAAAATCCGTTAATTAGCCTGTTTATACTCTAAATAATTCGAGTTGCAGGAAGGCGGCAAGCGAGTGAATCCCCAGGAGCTTACATAAGTAAGTGGCTGGGTGAGCGAACGCCGTCGCAGCACATGCAACTTGAAGTATGACGAGTATATAAGTGAATAAAGGAATAGCCGATGATCGAACACTATATTTGTGGGTTTGAGGAAGAGTTGCGCGAGATCCGCCATCAGATCCACGAAAACCCAGAGTTAGGATTACAAGAATTTAAAACCAGTGCGTTGGTGGTGGAAAAGCTGCGCCAGTGGGGCTATGAGGTTGAGCAAGGGCTGGCGACAACCGGCGTGGTAGCCACGTTAAAAGTGGGTGACGGAAAGAAAAGTATTGGCCTGCGGGCAGATATGGATGCGTTGCCAATTTATGAAAATAGTGGCAAGCCCTGGATCAGTAAACATCCTGGTTTAATGCACGCCTGTGGGCATGACGGGCATACCACTATACTGCTGGGTGCCGCGCGTTATTTTGCCGAAACCCGCCGTTTTAACGGCACGTTACGTCTTATCTTCCAGCCTGCGGAAGAGATGATTAATGGCGGTGAGATCATGGTTAAAGAGGGGCTTTTTGACCGTTTCCCCTGCGATGTCATTTTCGGCATGCATAACATGCCCGGTCTGCCAGTGGGTAAGTTTTATTTCCAGCCAGGGGCGCTGATGGCGTCAATGGATCAGTTCCATATTACGGTTCGTGGTTGTGGTGGACACGGTGCGATCCCGCACAAAGCCATTGATCCGGTGCTGATTGCCGCACATATCACCACCGCATTGCAAAGCATTGTGTCGCGCAATGTCGATCCGCTGGAAGCGGCGGTAATTACCGTCGGTAGCATTGTTGCGGGTGAGGCGGCTAACGTCATTCCTGACAGTTCTGAGATGAAAATCAGCGTCCGTTCTCTTAGCCGCGATACCCGACAACTTCTTCTGAAGCGTATTCCTGCTCTGGCACAAGCCCAGGCTGTTAGCTTTGGCGCTACGGCTGAGGTTACGCATGTCAATGGCACACCGGTATTAGTGAATGATGAGGAGATGGCGCGCTTCGCCAGGCAGGTGGCGTGTAAAACGTTTGGTGAAGATCGGGCCGAGTTTGGCATCAAGCCTTTGATGGGCAGTGAGGATTTCTCTTTCATGCTGGAAGCCCAGCCAAAAGGCGCTTTTCTGTTATTCGGTAATGGCGATGTTGGAGACGGTGCATGCATGGTGCATAACCCCGGTTACGACTTCAACGATGCAAGCCTGGTCCCGGCAAGCAGCTACTGGGGCGCACTGGTTGAAGCCTGGCTGCAATAAATAAAAAAACAGCACACACAACAACTCTTTTTGGCAAGGAACATGGAATGACGGCGATCGTAAATGAAACCGTGAGTGTGAAGAAAAAGCCCAGCGGCAAGCGGGTGATTTTTGCCTCGGCATTTGGTAATGCGCTCGAATTTTTCGATTTTGGCGTTTACAACTTTTTTGTGGTCTATATCAGTACGCTATTTTTCCCGCCCAGCGCTGATAAAAACGTCGCGCTACTGCTGGCATTTGCCACTTTCGGCGTGAGCTTTTTTATGCGTCCACTCGGCGGCATTATCGTGGGGGCCTGGGCCGATCGCTTCGGACGCAAACCCGCGATGGTGTTCACCATTGCCCTGATGAGCTTCGGTACACTGATGATTGGTATCGCACCGACGTATGAAACTGCGGGCTATTGGGGAACGGCAACTCTGGTACTTGCCCGTTTGATTCAGGGGGTTGCAGCAGGCGGTGAAGTTGGGGCTTCAATGTCGCTACTGGTGGAGTCAGCGCCGGCAAATCGTCGCGGCTTTTACAGTAGCTGGTCGCTGGCGACCCAGGGACTGGCAACAACTTTTGGGGGTGTTGTCGCTTTAGGTTTAAGTGTATGGCTGCCCTTTGCGACCGGTTCAGAAACTGTAATGGCCGAATGGGGCTGGCGTGTGCCGTTTTTTATTGGCGTGTTATTAGCACCTATCGGTTGCTGGTTGCGTCTGAGCCTGGAAAATGATGTGCCTGAACCTGTACGCAATAAAAAAAATGCTGCCCGCGAAAGCACGCTCTCTCTGCTCCTGCAACATAAAGCGACCATCATTAACGGTGTTTTACTCGCGATTGGTAGTACGGTCGCAACCTATATCTCCCTCTTTTACTATGGCACCTGGGCGGCGAAGTATCTGGCAATGCCTCAACATTATACCCATGCCGCGATGTTACTGGCGGGGATTATTACATTTGTGGGTGCGCTGCTGGTGGGGATGTTGTGTGATTCGGTTGGGCGTAAAAAGCTGATTTTAATCTCGCGTGTCATGGTACTGATCTGTAGCTGGCCTTCGTTCTGGCTGTTGGTGAATTACCCAAGCCCTGGCATGTTGCTGACGGTAGTCTTCGTGATGGTCAGCTTTACCACGCTTGGCGGTGTACCGGTAATGTTGTTGATTTCCGAACTGTTGCCGAAACGGATTCGGGCGTTAGGCTTCGCGCTGGTTTATAGCATTGGTGTGGCAATCTTTGGTGGGTTTGCACAGTATTTCGCCACGCAATCTATCGTGTTATTGGATAGTTTGACGGCTCCGGCGTGGTATCTGGGGGGCGGCACGTTGTTGTCGATGCTGGCGTTGTTGTTCGTAAAAGAACCGGCCAAAGAATTGCAGTAAATATGTTTTATTGCGTTACCGTTCATTCACAACACTGGAGCAATCCAGTATGTTCATTCTCTGGTATAGTGCCAGCAGTACTTTTGGCAAGGATTCAGACATCGTGATGGGCGTAAGAGCGCAACAAAAAGAAAAAACCCGCCGTTCGCTGGTGGAAGCCGCATTTAGCCAATTGAGTGCTGAACGCAGCTTCGCCAGCCTGAGTTTGCGTGAAGTGGCGCGAGAAGCGGGCATTGCTCCCACCTCTTTTTACCGGCATTTCCGCGACGTAGACGAACTGGGTCTGACCATGGTTGATGAGAGCGGTTTAATGCTGCGTCAACTCATGCGCCAGGCGCGTCAGCGTATCGCCAAAGGCGGGAGTGTGATCCGCACCTCGGTCTCCACATTTATGGAGTTCATCGGTAATAATCCCAACGCCTTCCGGTTATTATTGCGGGAACGCTCTGGCACCTCCGCTGCGTTTCGTGCCGCCGTTGCGCGTGAAATTCAGCACTTCATTGCGGAACTTGCGGACTATCTGGAAATCGAAAACCATATGCCGCGTGCGTTTACTGAAGCGCAAGCCGAAGCCATGGTGACAATTGTCTTCAGTGCGGGTGCCGAGGCGTTGGACGTCGGCATTGAACAGCGTCGGCAATTAGAAGAGCGACTGGTACTGCAACTGCGAATGATTTCGAAAGGGGCTTATTACTGGTATCGCCGTGAACAAGAGAAAACCGCAATCACTCCGGGAAATGTGAAGGACGAGTAATGAAACAAGCAAATCAAGATAGAGGTACGCTGCTGCTGGCGTTAGTTGCTGGCTTATCGATTAATGGTACTTTTGCGGCGTTGTTTAGCTCCATTGTGCCATTTTCTGTATTCCCGATTATTTCCCTGGTGCTGACAGTTTACTGCCTGCATCAACGTTATCTTAATCGCTCCATGCCGGTAGGCTTGCCGGGTCTGGCTGCGGCTTGTTTTATTCTCGGCGTACTGCTGTACAGCACGGTAGTGCGTGCGGAATATCCGGATATCGGTTCTAACTTCTTCCCAGCCGTACTGTCCGTCATTATGGTGTTCTGGATTGGTGCGAAGATGCGTAACCGTAAGCAGGAAGTTGCTGAGTAATCGGTATCATGCCGGATGCTGGCGCATCCGGCATGGGTTTTACTTCGCCGTTAGTAATACGCCGCACTCCATATGGTGCGTGTAGGGGAATTGATCAAACAGAGCCAGACGTTCAATCTTGTGCGTCTGGCTTAATGTTTCCAGATTCTTACATAACGTTTCCGGGTTGCAGGAGATATACAGAATACGCGGATACGCCTGCACCATTTTCTCGGTTTCACTGTCCAGACCGCTGCGCGGCGGGTCGACAAAAATGGTTTCGCACTGATAACTCTTTAAATCGATCCCTTGCAGGCGGTTAAACTCGCGCACACCATTCATCGCCTGAGTAAATTCTTCTGCCGCCATACGAATAATTTGTACGTTATCAATATGGTTAGCGGCAATGTTGTATTGCGCGGCAGCGACCGACGGCTTGGCTATTTCGGTGGCTAATACCCGATCAAAATTGCGCGCCAGCGCTAATGAAAAGTTACCGTTGCCGCAGTACAGCTCCAGTAAATCGCCTTTTGAGCCTTTGGTTACGTCCAGCGCCCATTCCAGCATCTGAATATTCATCGCTGCATTTGGCTGGGTAAAGCTATTTTCTACCTGACGGTAGATAATCTCTTTCCCTGCGACCGGCAGACGTTCGTCGATGTAATCTTGATCCAGCGCGATTTTGGTTTTCGTTGCCCGCCCAATCAGATGCACATTCAGATTCTGCGCGTGCAGTGCATCGCGCAGGGCTTCTGCCTGCTGATGCCACTCATCATCCAGCTTTTTATGGTACAGCAGGGAAACGACTGCCTGATTGCTCAGCGTGGTGAGGTAATCAATCTGGAACAACTTGTGGCGCAGAACGGGATTATTACGCACACCCGCAATCATCGCCGTCATCAACTGGTTGATAAGTTCACTGGCGGCGGGGAAGCTATCCACGCGGATGCGGCTTTTGGTTTGTTGATCGAAAATGATGTGATACAGGTCATCGCCATCGTGCCAGATGCGGAACTCCGCACGCATCCGGTAATGACTGACCGGCGAGCGAAACACTTCCGGAACCAGGTCAGAAAACGGCGCCATCATACTTTGCAAACGTACCACTTTTTCGGCTAACTGCGCTTCATACTGTTCTGTTGGAAGGTGTTCGGGGGTCATGATGTATCCTGAAAATGAAATGTACGCGGCGATTGTAGGGATTGCTCATCAGATGTCCAGACCTTGATGAATTCCTATTTGTGAACTACGTCTGGACAGCAACTTGTTACAACCTGTAGCATCCACTCGCCGGTCCAGTGAGTTAATAGGGAATCCAGTGCAAATCTGGAGCTGACGCGCAGCGGTAAGGAAAGGTGCGATGATTGCGTTATGCGGACACTGCCATCCGGTGGGAAGTCATCATCTCAGTATCTTAGATACCCCTCCAAGCCCGAAGACCTGCCGGCCAACGTCGCATCTGGTTCTCATCATCGCGTAATATTGATGAAACCTGCGGCATCCTTTTTCTATTGTGGATGCTTTACAATGATTAAAAAAGCTTCGCTGCTGACGGCGTGTTCTGTCACAGCATTTTCCGGCTGGGCGCAGGACAGCACTTCAGACACGCTGGTGGTTACCGCCAATCGCTTCCAACAACCTGTTAATACCGTGCTGGCGCCGACCGACGTGGTGACGCGTGATGATATTCAGCGCTGGCAGTCGAAAGATCTGAATGATGTGATGCGCCGTTTGCCTGGCGTCGATATCTCTCAGAGCGGCGGTATGGGTAACAGCGCTTCTCTTTATGTACGCGGCACTGAAGGCCGTCATGTTCTGGTGCTGATCGATGGCGTGCCGATGGCGCGTGCGGGTATCTCTAACGACATCGATATCGGCCAGATCCCCGTCTCATTAGTGCAGTGCGTGGAGTATATTCGCGGGCCGCGTTCAGCGGTTTATGGCTCCGGGGCCATTGGCGGCGTGGTGAATATCATTACCATGAGCGACAACGAACGCGCGCAGATTAACGCAGGCGTGGGGACCGATGGCTATCAAACCTATGACGGCGCGGTGAATAAACGCTTTGGCGACACGGTGGTGACGGCCGCGGGCGCTTACCAGACGACGAATGGCTTCAACGTTCAACCGAACTCTTCTTACAGCGGCGATAGCGATCGCGACGGCTACCGCAATAAGTTATTCCTCGGCGGCGTGCAGCATCAGTTTGACGACAATTTCTCCGGCTTCTTCCGCGGCTATGGCTATACCGCCAACAGCGACTACGATCAGGGCGCGTACGGCTATGCTGGCGGCAATGACGAAACCCAGAGCTACAATCAATCCTGGGACACCGGCCTGCGCTACAGCTCCGGCATTTATTCCACTCAACTGATCGCTAACTATCAGCGTCTGAAAAACTACAACTACAGTAACGATCTCGGTCGCTATGCCGGTGAGGCGACGCTGGATGATATGGAACAGCGCTATATCCAGTGGGGTAATAACGTTGAAGTCGGGCACGGGGCGATTAGCGGCGGCGTGGATTGGAAGCAGGAAAAGCTCACCTCCAGCAGCACGACTCTGGCGGATACTTACAAACGTGACACCACCGGGTTGTATCTGACCGGACAGCAGCAGATTGACGCGGTGACGCTGGAAGCGTCCGGACGTGAAGATCATGACGAACAGTTCGGCTGGCATGGTACCTGGCAGACCGCCGCAGGCTGGGAATTTGTTGAAGGCTATCGCGCGACGCTCTCCTATGGCACCGGCTTCCTGGCGCCTTCGCTGGGCCAGCAGTTCGGCGCGACGCGCTTTGCCTCTACTTATGGGCCGGGCATTGCTGCTAACCCAAACCTGAAGCCGGAAGAATCTAAACAGTGGGAAGCCGGTATCGAGGGGCTGACCGGGCCGCTTGACTGGCGGCTTTCCATCTACCGTTACGAAATCCAGAACCTGATTGATTACAAAAATAATCAGTATATCAACGTGAAGTCGGCCACCATCAAAGGCGTGGAGTGGACGGGGGATCTCACCACTGGCCCGGTGGATCATCACCTGACATTGCAGTATGTCGACCCGCGTGATGACCAGACGGACAAAGTGCTCTACCGCCGCGCGAAGCAGCAGGTGAAGTATGAACTGACCGGGCAAATTGCTGAACTTGGCTGGAACGTCATGTATCAGTATATTGGGGAGCGTTACGATAACGATTACGACAATGGGCGCGACGTCAAAATGGGCGGCGTAAGCCTGTGGGATATCGGATTGTCGTATCCAATCACCTCTCACCTGACAGTTCGTGGTAAAATAGCTAACCTGTTCGATAAAGATTACGAGACGGTTTATGGCTACCAAACTGCAGGACGGGAATACACCTTGTCTGGCAGCTACACCTTCTGAACCACGTCCCACCGTGCTGGTGTTTGACTCCGGCGTCGGTGGGCTGTCGGTCTATGATGAGATCCGGCATCTCTTACCGGATCTCCATTACATTTATGCTTTCGATAACGTCGCTTTCCCGTATGGCGAAAAAAGCGAAGAGTTTATTGTTGAGCGAGTGGTGGAAATTGTCACCGCAGTGCAAGAGCGTTATCCCCTTGCGCTGGCAGTGGTCGCTTGCAACACCGCCAGTACTGTTTCACTTCCTGCCTTACGCGAAAAGTTCGACTTCCCGGTTGTTGGTGTCGTGCCGGCGATTAAACCTGCTGCACGTCTGACGGCAAATGGCATTGTCGGATTACTGGCAACCCGCGGAACAGTTAAACGTTCTTATACTCATGAGCTGATCGCGCGTTTCGCTAATGAATGCCAGATAGAAATGCTGGGTTCGGCAGAGATGGTCGAGTTGGCTGAAGCGAAGCTGCATGGTGAAGAGGTTTCTCTGGATGCGCTAAAACGTATCTTACGTCCGTGGTTAAGAATGAAAGAGCCGCCAGATACCGTTGTACTGGGTTGCACCCATTTTCCTCTACTACAAGACGAACTGTTACAAGTGCTACCAGAGGGAACACGGCTGGTGGATTCTGGTGCAGCGATTGCCCGCCGAACAGCCTGGTTGTTAGAACATGAAGCCCCGGATGCAAAATCTGCCGATGCGAATATTGCCTTTTGTATGGCAATGACGCCAGAAACTGAACAATTATTGCCCGTTTTACAGCGTTACGGCTTCAAAACGCTCGAAAAACTGGCAGTTTTAGATTGATTTGGTTGAATAATGCGCGGTCGGAAAATTATTTTAAATTTCCTCTTGTCAGGCCGGAATAACTCCCTATAATGCGCCACCACTGACACGGAACAACGGCAAACACGCCGCCGGGTCAGCGAGGTTCTCCTGAGAATCTCAACAGAGAAAAGCAAAAAATGCTTGACTCTGTAGCGGGAAAGCGTATTATGCACACCCTGTGCCGCTGAGAAAAAGCGAAGCGGCACTGCTCTTTAACAATTTATCAGACAATCTGTGTGGGCACTCGAAGATA
>NZ_PTRE01000107.1 GCF_002965065.1 Escherichia sp. MOD1-EC7003 | reverse complement strand
GAATGAAGACGACTGCAAAATAAGAAGAGGAAACGCAGCAGAATTATTTTCAGGGATACGGCATATCGCTATTAATATTTTGACGAATGATAAGGTATTCAAGGCAGGGTTAAGACCAGGGAAAGATCACGTAACGCTGCTTTTTTGTACTAAACAATTCGCATTTTATGTTCAATAATTGAGATATTCCTTATTCCCTGAGGCTGTTTTTTATTGCT
>NZ_PTRE01000106.1 GCF_002965065.1 Escherichia sp. MOD1-EC7003 | reverse complement strand
CCCTGGAAAGTTGATCTGAGCTCTCAGTAAATATCAATACGGTTCTGACGAGCCGCTTACCGTTAATCTGCGAATATAAAACGATAAATGAGTACAATGTATCCCGTTTTTTCAATGAGATACGTAAGGTTTATCCTGATTATAACCAGAAAATCCACGTCATTCTGGATGGCGCAGGTTACCACCGTTCACAGTTAGTGAAAGACTGGGCAGAAGTGGTGAATATACAGCTCCATTATCTCCCACCGTACAGTCCAAACCTGAATCCGATAGAACGAATGTGGAAATTAATGAACGAACATGCCCGGAATAATCGCTACTTCAGCAGTACGCGAGAGTTCAGGGACGCAATATTTGAATTTTTCAGTCATACGCTGCCGGGTATAGCGGATTCTCTGGCATCCCGAATAAACGATCACTTTCAGGTACTCAAACCTGCGTCTTGAGGTTTATTGGGTATATAGGTGCCTCCAATGAATTTCTTGATATTACAAATGGCGGAGTTGCTGGCCTTGTTATACGACGCCGAAAAGAACAAAATCTATTTTTGAATAATGTTTATGATTCATCACATTGATTTACATTAAGGAATTTGTATGCGCGGTAAATTTTTTATGGGCTTTCTAATGATTTTTTTTATTCATGGTATCGCATATTCTAATGATAATACTAAAAATACCGTATGGATTTATCATAATGTTTCAGATATCGATGTTTTTGGTAAACATGATTCGCTTATAATAAGTGCCCTTGATGAAACATACAATAAGGTAGTGATAAATATGGATGGGCGAAAGCTAACGATAAATGATTATTCATTGGAAAATAGTCTCGTATGCTCGACTGACTATGTTGAAGTTAAAAAAAATCCCTTGTCATATTACTTATCACAAACAACAGTTGGTATGTACAGGAAATTATTTAAACATGAAGGCAAACTTTTTCCTGAAGAAATATCCATTATGGATTCTGTTCATAAATGTCCTGGGCCATATAGAGATATCTTAAAAATTAATGATCAGATAATAATCCCAGAGAAATATTATGTGCTGTTTTTCAATGAAAAAAAACATACTTCTGAGGAAAAAAAAGAAAAATGGTCGACTTGGTGTCATGATGCTAATCCCAGAAAAGAATTTGATGGTTCATCAAAAGAACATTGCTATTTTGAGGGTTTTGATTTAAAAGGTGCCTATGATAAATTACTAGCACTTAGTTATGAGGAGAATAATTATCTGAAGGAAAAATTACCAATTGGGAATTTTAGTTATAAGATTGATGATAAAAATATTACATATCAATGGATTCATGGAGGGTTAAATATATCCGTGATTATGGAGAATGAGAGTATGAGATATTTATTTAGCGAGAAGCCATCAGGAGTGAATGTAGAGATCACAAATGAAACTCAATACTGATTAAAATTTAAACATTGCTGATTCTGTGGTTTTTATTGGAAGGTAGGAAGTGTGCCGCAGGCACACAAACTTGCAGCATAAGGATATGAGCAGGTGAGTGGCATAAGTCCGGGAAGAGATGGTGGAAGGCCCACCGGAGTCGGTTGTCGGAAGCAGGCTTCAAACCACTTCTGGCTGCTGCGGTAAAGAGCCGTGGTAGTGAGCGCAGAAGTCAAAGTATGAACATAAGTTCAGTAGGTAGGGTATAACAGAGACGAGTAAAACCGAACTCATGTTGACGCGTCGTAATCCAGAGACTGACATCAAAACCGGGGGCGTTTCTACCTTCCGGGATAAGTCCGCGAGTGAGTTCCGAAGGCTGCGCGGGCGGTGTCCGGCGTATAGTGGGCGTGACTGTGTACCGGGCTCTTTTCGGGAACTGCGGGAACCTGTCGCCATGATGTTAAGGGAGAAATGTAAGTGACTGAATTTGCGAACATGAGAGTACCGATGCGTGGCACAGGGACGGAGCTGTCTGTAGTAGTGGAGAAGTCTTTGTAATGAAGATGGAGCGAAGGGACAGCGTCAGACAGTCTTCAGACGAAGCTCAACCGCGCATGGCGAGGGAGGAGGTTTCGATGAAGACAAAATCATTCAGCATCAGCAAATGGCAGGTAGTCCGGGCATATGAACGGGTGAAAGCCAGCGCAGGCGCAGCAGGAGTGGATCAACAAACGCTGGCCGATTTTGATAAAAACAGGAATGACAATCTTTATAAAATCTGGAACCGGATGACGTCGGGAAGCTATCAGCCACCGCCGGTAAAAGGCGTGGCGATCCCGAAGAAATCAGGAGGCGAAAGGATACTGGGTATCCCGACAGTCAGCGACCGTATTGCACAGCAGGTGGTGAAACAGGCATTTGAACCGCAGGTGGAACCCTGTTTTCTGAAGGATTCTTACGGATACAGGCCAGGAAAATCGGCGCTGGATGCAGTGGGGGTGACGAGGAAACGGTGCTGGTATCAGGACTGGGTACTGGAGTTTGATATCAAAGGGCTCTTTGACAACATACCGCATGATTTGTTGATGAAGGCGGTGGATAAACATAACCCGGAGAAGTGGGTGAGACTGTATATCACCCGCTGGCTGACAGTACCGGTGGTGATGGTGGATGGAGAATACAGATGCAGAGACAAGGGTGTACCGCAGGGAGGCGTAATCAGTCCGCTGCTGGCGAACCTGTATCTGCATTATGTATTTGACAAATGGCTGGAAAAGAATCACCCGGGAACGCCATGGTGCAGATATGCAGATGACGGACTGTTACATTGTAGCAGTTATGAAGAGGCAGAAAGATTGCGTGAAGCGTTGCGAAAGCGATTTGCGGAATGTGGTCTGGAAATGCACCCGGAGAAAACAAAGATAGTCTACTGCAAAGACGGCAGCCGAAAGGGCGAGCATGAACACACGGAATTCGACTTTCTGGGGTATACATACAGAAGACGGGTGGTGAAGAACAACAGAAGAAACAGTCTGTTTATCAGCTTCACGCCAGCCGTGAGTAAAACAGCCCTGAAGGGAATGCGAAGGGAGATCAGGGAGCTGGCGATCAGAAGCCGTACAGATCTGAATATAGCGCAACTGGGAGGAATACTGAATCCGATAATAAACGGATGGATGGCTTATTACGGGAAGTATAACCGCTCATCGCTATATGGTGTGTGGAGGCATCTGAACAAGACGCTGGTCAGATGGGTAAGAAGGAAATACAAAGCCCTGCGGCGACACAAGACAAGAGCGAGCCAGTTCCTGGAAGGAATAGCGAAGCGGAGTCCGAAACTGTTCGCCCACTGGCGGGCGGGGATGAAAGGAAGTTTTGTCTGACGGGAGCGGTATGAATTGAGAGGTTCACGTACCGTTCTGCGAGAGGCGGCGGGGGCGGTTCCTGCGGCCTACTCACCATAAGCTGCACTGGTGTCTGGACGTGGTAATGAATGAAGACGACTGCAAAATAAGAAGAGGAAACGCAGCAGAATTATTTTCAGGGATACGGCACATCGCTATTAATATTTTGACGAATGATAAGGTATTCAAGGCAGGGTTAAGACGTAAGATGAGAAAAGCCGCTATGGACAGAGACTACCTCGCGTCAGTCCTTGCGGGGAGCGGGCTTTCGTAATCTTGCCCTGACCATGTCAGCCTGGTGGAGGGAAAGCACAGCCTGGTGGTGAAGGGGGACCTGGCGAGGAAGGTGAGTGGCGCGCTGGGGATAAAGGTGGACGGGGAAATCGTGCTGGAGAGCAGCAGCCGGATAAGCCTGAAAGTGGGTGGTTCGTTTGTGGTCATCCATTCAGGGGGCGTGGACATCGTCGGGCCGAAAATCAATCTCAATAGCGGCGGTAGTCCGGGAACGCCGGTGACGACGCTGCAACCGGCGGTACTGAAGACACCGGGGGGGGAGAAGAGTGGTGATGGCAGTGACTCCGGAGAAGAAAATGGAGACTCTGGGGGGAGCTGCGTGACCGGAAGTGGTGGTGGTGATGATCGATGTGACGATGAGGATGAGCCTGAAAAATATACTCTCCAGTTCCATTTTACAGACGATGACGGGATACCGTATTCAGAAATACGTTACATTGCCTTCTTTGAGGACGGTGCGCAGATTCGCGGTGAAACGGACAAGGACGGGTATACAGAAGTTTTCTCTAGAACCAATGATGCAAATGTAGAAATTAAACTGTTAACTAATGATTATTATATATTTGAGGTGAATTGTAATGAGCACCAGTAATAACATGGGTAGAACCACACAGGCTCAACCAAAGCCCGGTGTAAATGTCTGCATAGTAAAAAAAGAAATAACTAATAAATTCAATGAGATTATTACCAATGCTTTGGCTGAACAACTAGTTGTTTTAAATAAAAGAAAAAAAGACTTATATAGATGGGAGGAGCAAGAAAAAAAAGAATTTCTTGATATTTTTGGGAGAAATGAGATTGAGGCTAATAAATGGCTGCTGAGAGGCGTTGAGGCAATGATATTAGTCAATCAGAGAGTGAAAAGCAATTGTTTTAAATATCAAGATGATGAATGTATTTTTGCCAAAGTGCAGGGAGGGATTAGTATTGAGAATCCTGTTATTGTAGGTCCTAAATTTTTTCATGCCGCGGTTAAAGGATACGATTCCCAGGTATCCACTTTATGTCATGAGTTTTCACATTTAAGCGAAGTTCTGTATACTGACGATTTAAGCCCTCCGGGTAAAAATGCGGAAACAACATCTGCTGAAGAATACAGAGAGCATGCGGAAAATCTTGTAAAAGCTAAAAGTCGAGATGTAATGATAAATGGATATAACATTGAACGTTACTTCGAATAATATTATTCATTGCCTTTATATCACAACCTTTACGCTAATGTTTTTCAGCACAAATTTGAAAGGTGAAAATTATTTAATACCCAAAAAAAATGCTTATGGATCGTTAGTATTCGCAGAAAAGAAGCATGAACATCCGGGTGTTTATGATTTATTTCAATCAAACAAATTCATTACAAAAGATACGACATACTTTGATCTAACTCCTGATTATGCAATGAGTAAAAATGAAAATATTATATTGCAACAAGAAAATCAAGTTTTCTTGACTCTTTCAGTTGAAAGTGTCAAAAAAAATATTATAGCGATAGTTAATGTTTATAATGCTCATGATGGCTATTTGTATATTTATAAAAAGAATATACCTTATAATGGTAAGGAGTTATGTGATAAACGTTTTTTAATTACATCATATGATGTAATTCTCGATTATCTGGGAGGATGGTGTAATTATGGACTGGATATGTCATCTTCTGCGTGGCTTGAGATACCACCTAAAAGCAATTATACATATCAAGTTAATTTAAATGACTACTACGTTTTTTTACCAGGCAAGCATCGCTATAACGTTGGTACTTTTGAGCATCTTATTGTAAGAAGTAATTGGTTCAGAAATGAAAATATAAACACGGCAATGTTTAATATTTTAAACCAAAGTCATCCTAAGAAAAAAATTGATGATTTATTATATAATCTTGATCTCTATGGGGCAAGACTAGGTGTCTTTTTGAGAAGCAATGAAGTTTCGTTATTAATCGATGGGGATGAACTTGACTCTCTTTATAGCAAGTAAGCAAAAATACATAATGGTAAGCCATCGATTGACACCTGGCGGTAGTTTAGGCGTTAATTATTGGGCGGATAAAGGATGTAGTTTGTCACATGCCAGAGAAGTTACACGGCGAATAAACCCAGCAGCAGATGGCTTCGATTTAGTACGTTGGCCAGCATTTGAGCATTCTTGGTATGTATTGAATGATGAAATAACACCCCCACTTAATTACATAAGGATTGTTTAAAACAATGGGGTTTAAAAAAACAATAATCACTTCGGTAGGTTTGATATTTATTTCATTCTCTTTTGTGGCAAAGTGCTCTCAACTCAAAAATTTGAATAATTACTCAGTGATGCTTTGTGGAAAAGTGTCAAATAATATCCTGGATGATATTGGTGGTTATAAAGAAAGAAATAAAAAATCCGAAATGGTAGATTTACTTATATTAATTAGTAATGACGAACCTAACGGTGTTTCTGAGACCAAAGTGATTTCTAATGGTGAAATACATTTTAAGGGGGAAAGTAGTATAAACTTGGATGCCTCATTCATTATGACAATAAATGGTGGAGTTCATACTGACACTGTCACTTATATATCAAAGAAGAATAAAATTATCGGGGGATACTTTTATAATAATGAGAGTAAAACTGATAAGCTTAAGGAAGTATATATCTCAAACACAGGAACTGTATATCATATAAATATTGAAAGTGTCAGCGATGATAAATGTCTTGATAAATTCAAGTAACGATAACGCAAGGATGATTGATTGGATTTAGTTAAGTTTCGAGAACAAATTTCCGCGGCAGAGAGTATAAATGTAGGGGCAAGAATGCTAAAATCGTGAAGTGCACGACAACTATAATTCCAGTTTACTTTGTTTATTTAATTGTAATTTAACCATTAAATGATTAGGTATTTTAGAAAAGGACGCCTGATGAATGTTTAAATTAATTTTGAATATATTTCAATTGTTTTATTGTATGTTAGCAAGGTCAAAAAAGCCATAATTTAATGGCAGGGAAAGATCATCGTGTGCCGTAGGCACAAAGATGCAAAACGGGACGTTTTGCATGTAATAAGCATAAGCTTGTG
>NZ_PTRE01000105.1 GCF_002965065.1 Escherichia sp. MOD1-EC7003 | reverse complement strand
GCTCCCCTGCGGCTGCTCTTGTCATAAGAGTGCCGGAGTGTTTTTCCATCAATTGCGATGACATCTTTATCATCTGAAGAATGGCAGTCACGCATCCAGTTAATAAAGCACTCGTGAAATTTTGCAGGACTGATACAGGATACAACTCGGGCAATGGTATCGTGAACAGGAATACCATTTTCAAAATCACCATATTGCTTCAAAAAATCGAGATGTGTTTCCCCAAAATCCTCTATATCTTCCCAGCCTTCTGCACCAGAAATGACGGCGCAAATAGTCAACAGAAGAATATCCGACAATTTATGTTCCAC
>NZ_PTRE01000104.1 GCF_002965065.1 Escherichia sp. MOD1-EC7003 | reverse complement strand
TTACAGCGAATAAATAATCACCTCCCTGCTTTTGTATCTTCTCTGCAATATCTTTCTGGCAACCCATTGCATCAGTTGTGATGATTTTTCCTTTAATATCCAACATGTTAAGAAGTTCAGGAATAGCTGTAATCTCACTGGATTTCTCATCTGTCTTGATCTGCCCGAGGACCAGACTGTGCATTGTCGAGAACGCACTAATAACATGAATCGCTCCCCTGCGGCGGCTCTTGTCATAAGAATGCCGGAGTGTTTTTCCATCAATTGCGATGACGTCTTTATCATCTGAAGAATGGCAGTCACGCATCCAGTTAATAAAGCACTCGTGAAATTTTGCAGGACTGATACAGGATACAACTCTGGCAATGGTATCGTGGACAGGAATACCATTTTCAAAATCACCATATTGCTTCAAAAAATCGAGATGTGTTTCCCCAAAATCCTCTATATCTTCCCAGCCTTCTGCACCAGAAATGACGGCGCAAATAGTCAACAGAAGAATATCCGACAATTTATGTTCCACGTTCCAGGCTTGTCTGTAATCGGGGATAATAGAAATGTGTTCCATCAATTTTTTAAGTTCCATTTTGTTATCCTTATTTATGTAAGGAGTATTTGAACATGTATAAGCAATGAAAAATAGCCTCAGGTAATAAGGAATATCTCAATTATTGAGCATAAAATGCGAATTGTTTAGTACGAAAAGTGTACTTCTGATGATCTTTCCCTGTTCTTGCTATATATTTTCATAATTGCCATAATTTCATCATCAATGAGGCTGTTTTGAAAAAAATAATGATTCTCCTGATACTACTTCAGGTGTATTAATTATTTCATTCTCTTCCCATTCATATAGTCTCTATAAGAATAAGCAGCCGGATCTGTACCATGCCAATAACCTGTCTCATGAACAGCATTGTTGGTCGTCCATAAAAAATACCCATTATTACTTATTTCGGATATTTTTCTTTCTACATCAAATTCGTATTTTTTATCTTTATAAGAAAAAGAAATAAGAAAATAATCTCTAACTGGTTTTAGTGTGTCGGCATCAAATCTTGTCCTCAGATATTCACAAGCAATTTTGCCATGCATTAGTTCCTTAAACATCTGAGCATCCATCTCCGCAAGGCCGGCCAACTCAGGAAGTCTTGTATCCGATCTGTCTAATGCCTTCTGTAATGCTAATGTAACTTTAAAACTATCCAAATCAGTAATCGGGATATATTGAGTATTCAGTAAATATATATCATTTATTTTAATATACTGCGGTTTCCGTAGCCACTCACTGGCATCAAATCGTATCCTTTTATTTGGCCAGTGTGGGTCGTTAGCATCAGCAGTCGGTACAGTAACAACCATCTGATATTCTTGCCTGTACATATAATATCCTCCACTACTTAAGGCAATAACAATAAACAGGTAGCACCATTTTTTTTGTAAAAACATTACTGAACCCACTCCGCAGGTTGATAGTCCTGTAACCAGGGTAAGATTACGAAAGCCCGCTCCCCGCAAGGACTGACGCGAGGTAGTCTCTGTCCATGGCTGCTTTTCTCATCTTACGTCTTAACCCTGCCTTGAATACCTTATCATTCGTCAAAATATTAATAGCGATGTGCCGTATCCCTGAAAATAATTCTGCTGCGTTTCCTCTTCTTATTTTGCAGTCGTTTTCATTCATTACCACGTCCAGACGCCAGTGCAGCTTATTCTCCATGTGCCAATGATTTCGGATCGCAGTGGTGAACCCAGAAATGACGGCGCAAATAGTCAACAGAAGAATATCTGACAATTTATGTTCCACTTTCCAGGCTTGTCTGTAATCGGGGATAATAGAAATATGTTCCATCAATTTTTTAAGTTCCATTTTGTTCTCCTTATTTATGTAAGGAGTATTTGATCATGTATAAGCAATAAAAAACAGCCTCAGGTAATAAGGAATATCTCAATTATAGAACATAAAGTGCGAATTGTTTAGTACAAAAAAGCAGTGTTAAGTGATTTTTCCCTGTATTTCACCCAAAACCATAGAGCACTACGAATAGCGTAAGGCATCCTGATAGATATTACTCTTCAACATGGATTATGAACTTTTTTCTGAATTCTATTCCCGGACTTGATGTACCAAATGTTGAACCATCCAGTTCGATAACTATATCCTGCTTCACATTAATATTCCCTTTAATTTCAATTGTATTGCATACAGAATTCAAGTTATCAAAATCCCCGGCACACCTTACATTAATACCATCACCTTTCATTTTTGCATCTCGTATTTCCTCCAATACAGGAAAATAATTTTCTGTATTGTATACGCCAGCAGAGGATGGTTGAATTGTATAATAAAAACGATCTCGAATAACGCTCCCTCCTTTTAGCTCAATCTGCGCATTATATTTCTCTCCAAATTTAGCGGATTGAAGTTGATCAGGGGAATACTTCATGCTCCCGGAGCAAGAGGTAATGAGAGGGAGAACAATAAAAAGCACACGGTGTAATTTCATAATATTCATGGTATTTTTAAAATGCCATGCCTCCATAAAAATTGTCTAAAAAATATTTAAGACTTACATTCTTATTTAACTTTGAATGAATATCTCCCCACGAGAACATTGTAAGTTCAACTAAGCTATTCAATGACGTTTGTGGCGTTACATCTTTATTTTGACCATCTTTTATCTGCAATTTACTCTCCAGCACACCGTGATCTTGCCCTGCGTGAAACGCAATCCTTCTGCTGCCATATAAACCCCATAGCTACCGCACTCATAGTGCAAACCCTACAGACTTATAAGCAAGCCTTAAGTGAAACACCCGTCAGATAGAAACAATTAGGAAAATATTTATATCACCATGATAAATATGTGATTTATTGATAAGTAACAAACCATCAACATTTTCTGCTCTTTTTCCCATCACCAGGCCATACTGATATTTTTCCTCGCACAAAGGACTCGGCATGAAACTCGTCGGTAGCTACACCAGCCCGTTTGTACGCAAACTTTTTATCCTGTTGTTAGAAAAGGGCATTACTTTCGAATTTATTAATGAACTGCCCTATAACGCGGACAACGGCGTGGCGCAATTTAACCCGTTAGGGAAAGTGCCGGTGCTGGTGACCGAAGAGGGCGAATGTTGGTTTGATTCGCCGATCATCGCTGAATATATTGAATTGATGAATGTTGCTCCGGCGATGTTGCCGCGCGATCCTTTGGCGTCGTTGCGAGTGCGCAAAATTGAGGCGCTGGCAGATGGCATTATGGATGCCGGGCTGGTGTCGGTGCGCGAACAGGCGCGTCCGGCGGCGCAGCAGTCTGAAGATGAATTGTTACGCCAGCGGGAGAAAATTAACCGTAGCCTGAATGTGCTGGAAGGATATCTGGTCGATGGCACGCTCAAAACCGATACGGTTAATCTGGCGACTATCGCCATTGCCTGCGCCGTTGGATATCTCAATTTCCGCCGCGTTGCGCCAGGTTGGTGTGTCGACCGCCCACACTTAGTCAAACTGGTCGAAAACCTGTTTAGCCGCGAAAGTTTTGCTCGCACCGAACCGCCAAAGGCTTGATGCGCGATATGTCCTCCTGACCCATCTCACGTTACAATCCGTGGTTATGTTAAACGCCCTTCTCCGTGTGAGAGGGCCTTGATCAGCCAGGTTTCCTATGACAACCGAAACGCGTTCCCTCTATAGTCAACTTCCGGCTATTGATCGCTTATTGCGCGATAGCTCCTTCCTTTCTTTGCGTGATACTTATGGTCACACCCGCGTGGTGGAATTGCTGCGTCAGATGCTTGACGAAGCGCGAGAAGTGATTCGTGACAGCCAGACGCTACCCGCGTGGTGTGAAAACTGGGCGCAAGAAGTTGATGCCCGGTTGACGAAAGAGGCGCAGAGCATGCTGCGTCCGGTGATCAACCTGACGGGAACCGTGTTGCATACCAACCTTGGGCGAGCTTTACAGGCAGAAGCCGCAGTGAAAGCTGTTGCGCAGGCTATGCGTTCGCCAGTGACCCTGGAGTACGATTTGGACGACGCCGGACGCGGGCATCGCGATCGGGCGCTGGCGCAGCTGCTGTGCCGCATTACGGGCGCAGAAGATGCCTGTATCGTCAATAACAATGCGGCGGCGGTGTTATTAATGTTGGCGGCAACGGCCAGCGGGAAAGAGGTCGTGGTTTCTCGCGGCGAACTGGTGGAGATTGGCGGGGCGTTTCGTATTCCCGATGTAATGCGTCAGGCAGGCTGTACCCTGCACGAAGTGGGGACCACCAACCGCACGCACGCTAATGATTATCGCCAGGCGGTGAATGAAAATACCGCGCTGTTGATGAAAGTACATACCAGTAACTACAGCATTCAGGGGTTCACCAAAGCGGTTGATGAAGCGGAACTGGTGGCGCTCGGCAAAGAGCTGGATGTTCCCGTAGTGACTGATTTAGGCAGTGGCTCGCTGGTCGATCTTAGCCAGTACGGTTTACCGAAAGAGCCAATGCCGCAGGAGTTGATTGCGGCGGGCGTCAGTCTGGTAAGTTTTTCCGGCGACAAGCTGTTAGGCGGGCCGCAGGCAGGGATTATCGTCGGTAAAAAAGAGATGATCGCTCGTTTGCAAAGCCACCCGCTGAAGCGAGCATTACGTGCAGATAAAATGACCCTCGCGGCGCTGGAAGCCACGTTGCGTCTTTATTTACACCCTGAAGCACTGAGTGAAAAATTACCGACCCTGCGTCTGCTGACCCGCAGCGCAGAGGTCATTCAAATTCAGGCACAACGTATACAGGCTCCCCTTGCTGCACATTACGGCGCGGAGTTTGCGGTACAGGTTATGCCATGTCTTTCGCAGATTGGCAGTGGTTCGCTGCCGGTTGATCGTCTGCCGAGCGCGGCATTAACGTTTACCCCCCATGATGGACGCGGTAGCCGCCTTGAGTCATTAGCCGCCCGCTGGCGTGAATTGCCAGTGCCGGTGATTGGTCGTATTTATGACGGACGATTGTGGCTGGATTTACGCTGCCTTGAAGATGAGCAACGGTTTTTGGAGATGTTGTTGAAATGATAATTGCGACTGCCGGACACGTTGACCACGGCAAAACAACCTTATTGCAGGCGATTACTGGCGTAAATGCCGATCGTCTTCCAGAAGAAAAAAAGCGCGGCATGACCATCGATCTCGGCTATGCCTACTGGCCGCAGCCGGATGGCCGCGTACCTGGTTTTATCGACGTTCCCGGTCATGAAAAGTTTCTTTCCAACATGCTGGCGGGCGTTGGTGGTATCGATCACGCGCTGTTGGTGGTGGCGTGCGATGACGGTGTGATGGCACAGACCCGTGAGCATCTCGCGATTCTACAGCTGACTGGTAACCCGATGCTGACTGTGGCGCTGACTAAAGCCGATCGCGTGGATGAAGCGCGTGTTGATGAGGTTGAACGCCAGGTAAAGGAGGTGCTGCGGGAATACGGTTTTGCTGAGGCAAAACTGTTTATCACCGCAGCAACCGAAGGTCGGGGAATTGATGCCCTGCGCGAGCATCTGCTTCAGTTACCAGAACGCGAACACGCCAGCCAACATAGTTTCCGCCTCGCGATCGACCGCGCATTTACCGTAAAAGGTGCCGGGCTGGTCGTCACCGGTACGGCGTTAAGCGGGGAAGTGAAGGTAGGCGATTCACTCTGGCTGACCGGTGTAAATAAACCGATGCGCGTGCGTGCGCTGCATGCGCAAAACCAGCCAACAGAAACCGCCCATGCCGGGCAACGTATTGCGCTTAACATCGCGGGTGATGCGGAAAAAGAGCAGATTAACCGTGGCGACTGGCTGCTTGCCGATGTGCCACCAGAGCCGTTCACGCGGGTGATTGTCGAGCTTCAAACCCATACATCGCTGACTCAGTGGCAGCCGCTGCATATTCACCACGCCGCCAGCCACGTTACGGGACGCGTTTCGCTGCTGGAAGATAATCTTGCCGAGCTGGTGTTCGACACGCCACTGTGGCTGGCGGATAACGATCGCTTAGTGTTGCGCGATATCTCGGCCCGCAACACGCTGGCGGGGGCGCGTGTGGTAATGCTTAACCCGCCGCGTCGCGGTAAACGTAAGCCGGAATATTTGCAATGGCTGGCGTCACTGGCACGGGCGCAAAGCGATGCCGATGCGTTAGCTGTTCATCTGGAACGCGGAGCGGTTAACCTTGCCGATTTCGCCTGGGCGCGCCAGCTCAATGGCGAAGGGATGCGCGAACTGCTGCAACAGCCTGGCTATATTCAGGCTGGTTATAGCTTGTTGAATGCGCCGGTTGCCGCCCGCTGGCAGCGGAAAATTATCGACACATTAGCGACTTATCATGAGCAACATCGCGATGAACCAGGTCCTGGGCGCGAGCGTCTGCGGCGCATGGCGTTGCCAATGGAAGATGAAGCGCTGGTACTGTTGCTGATTGAAAAGATGCGCGAAAGCGGCGATATCCACAGCCATCACGGCTGGCTGCATCTGCCGGATCACAAAGCGGGCTTCAGCGAAGAGCAGCAGGCCATCTGGCAAAAAGTAGAGCCTCTGTTTGGTGACGAGCCGTGGTGGGTGCGTGATCTGGCAAAAGAGACGGGAACCGACGAGCAGGCAATGCGCCTGACACTACGGCAGGCGGCGCAGCAAGGGATAATTACCGCGATCGTCAAAGATCGTTATTACCGTAACGATCGGATTGTTGAGTTTGCCAATATGATCCGCGATCTCGATCAGGAATGTGGCTCGACCTGTGCAGCGGATTTCCGCGATCGCTTAGGCGTAGGCCGCAAGCTGGCAATTCAAATTCTGGAATATTTTGACTGCATTGGCTTTACGCGGCGTCGTGGAAATGATCATTTATTGCGCGATGCGTTATTATTTCCGGAAAAATAAGAAAATGATTAATCTGGTTTTAAAATGAGTTAATGCAATTATTGTTATTTTAAAAAAGCACATTGTTTATTGAATGCAATGTGCTTTTTATTTGACAAGCAATAATACTGTTCATATTTGCGAATGAAAATCCTCAGCCTTTTTACTCATTCACGAGTTCTGGATTATGGATATGCGATGGCGCACCAGTGAGGTGGTTTCTACAATCTGCCGCACGTCTTCGTGATTGCGCCGCTGCAATGGGCGTGAACGTGACAGGTAAAAACCACGCGGAAGGTGCAGAAGCCTGCATTAACGTCATCCGTGAACTGGCGACTAATGCTCTGAAAGATGCCTGTGGTTTTACTAACCCGATCCAGGCAACTTACGAAGAAATTGTGGCGATTTATCGCGCGGCGATGTAATCCTTGCCCGTAAATTCGTGATAGCCGTCGTAAAGCTGTTACCGACTGGCGAAGATTTCACCAGTCACGTCTACCCTTGTTATACCTCACACCGCAAGGAGACGATCATGACCAATAATCCCCCTTCAGCACAGATTAAGCCCGGCGAGTATGGTTTCCCCCTCAAGTTAAAAGCCCGCTACGACAACTTTATTGGCGGCGAATGGGTAGCCCCTGCCGATGGCGAGTATTACCAGAACCTGACGCCGGTGACCGGACAGCTGCTGTGCGAAGTGGCGTCTTCGGGTAAACGAGATATCGATCTGGCGCTGGATGCTGCGCACAAAGTGAAAGATAAATGGGCGCATACCTCGGTGCAGGATCGCGCGGCGATCCTGTTTAAGATTGCCGATCGAATGGAGCAGAATCTCGAGCTGTTAGCGACGGCTGAAACCTGGGATAACGGCAAACCCATTCGCGAAACCAGTGCTGCCGACGTGCCGCTGGCGATTGACCATTTCCGTTATTTTGCCTCGTGTATTCGGGCGCAGGAAGGTGGGATCAGTGAAGTTGATAGCGAAACCGTGGCTTATCATTTCCACGAACCGTTAGGTGTGGTGGGGCAGATTATCCCGTGGAACTTCCCGCTGTTGATGGCGAGCTGGAAAATGGCGCCCGCGCTGGCGGCTGGCAACTGCGTGGTGCTGAAACCCGCACGACTTACCCCGCTTTCTGTACTGCTGCTAATGGAAATCGTTGGTGATTTACTGCCGCCGGGCGTGGTGAACGTGGTCAACGGTGCGGGTGGGGAAATTGGTGAATATCTGGCAACTTCGAAACGCATTGCCAAAGTCGCGTTTACCGGCTCAACGGAAGTGGGTCAACAAATTATGCAGTACGCCACGCAAAATATTATTCCGGTGACGCTGGAGCTGGGCGGCAAATCACCAAATATCTTCTTTGCTGATGTGATGGATGAAGAAGATGCCTTTTTCGATAAAGCGCTGGAAGGCTTTGCACTGTTTGCCTTTAACCAGGGCGAAGTTTGCACCTGCCCAAGCCGTGCTTTAGTGCAGGAGTCTATCTACGAACGCTTTATGGAACGTGCCATCCGTCGTGTCGAAAGCATTCGCAGCGGTAACCCGCTCGACAGTGTGACGCAAATGGGTGCGCAGGTTTCTCACGGGCAACTGGAAACCATCCTCAACTACATTGATATCGGTAAAAGAGAGGGCGCTGACGTGCTCACCGGCGGGCGGCGCAAGCTGCTGGAAGGCGAACTGAAAGACGGCTATTACCTCGAACCTGCGATTCTGTTTGGCCAGAATAATATGCGCGTGTTCCAGGAGGAGATTTTTGGCCCGGTGCTGGCAGTAACCACTTTCAAAACGATGGATGAGGCGCTGGCGCTGGCGAACGACACGCAATATGGCCTGGGCGCGGGAGTCTGGAGCCGCAACGGTAATCTGGCCTATAAGATGGGGCGCGGCATTCAGGCCGGGCGCGTGTGGACCAACTGTTATCACGCTTACCCGGCACATGCGGCATTTGGTGGCTACAAGCAATCAGGCATTGGCCGTGAAACCCACAAAATGATGCTGGAGCATTACCAGCAAACTAAGTGCCTGCTGGTGAGCTACTCGGATAAACCGTTAGGGTTGTTCTGATGTGAAAAACGGGTCGCATCGGGTGCTTATTGCCTGATGCGACGCTTACACGTCTTATCATGCCTACGGGAGCGCATATGTTTACACCTGACCGTAGGCCGGATAAGGCGTTCACGCCGCATCCGGCATAAACAACGCGCACGTTGTTACTTTGCGTTTTAAACCTACGTGCGCAATAACCCAGACTACGCCAACAGAAGTGCATTTCTGGCAGAAGCTGCCTGGCGTGTTTTGCCAGGCGCTTAATCTCGTGTTTCGATGGTGAGCGGGCGAACCAGGCTGTACAACCACAGACCAGGACAAGCGATGGTGCCAATCACCACGGTGAGGAATGCACTGACTGACAGGCCTGCAAGCAATCCCGCAGCCAACGCACATGCAACTTGAAGTATGACAGGTATATAAAAAACAATATGTCGTTATATAAATAAGGAAATTGCACTGCATTATGGCATTTCATAATATGCGCTAATTGTTCTTTTTTATATTTCTTGAGGGAAATATGTTCCTGGATTATTTTGCATTGGGAGTGCTTATTTTTGTATTCCTGGTGATCTTCTATGGGATTATTATTTTACATGATATTCCCTACCTGATTGCCAAAAAACGTAATCATCCTCATGCCGACGCCATTCATGTTGCCGGTTGGGTGAGTTTGTTTACGTTGCATGTTATCTGGCCATTTTTGTGGATTTGGGCCACGCTTTACCGTCCGGAGCGGGGATGGGGTATGCAAAACCATGACTCCTCCATTGTGCAACTACAACAGCGTATTGCCGGGCTGGAGAAACAGCTCGCCGACATCAAATCCTCTTCTGCCGAGTAATATTTATGGATTTACTGATTATTTTGACCTATGTGGCTTTCGCATGGGCAATGTTTAAGGTCTTCAAAATTCCCGTAAATAAATGGACCATTCCCACAGCAGCCCTGGGTGGAATATTTATTGTCAGCGGTTTAATTCTGTTAATGAACTATAACCATCCGTATACCTTTAAAGCGCAAAAAGCGGTTATTTCCATTCCTGTTGTTCCACAGGTGACAGGCGTGGTGATTGAAGTGACGGACAAGAAAAATACGCTGATTAAAAAAGGTGAGGTGCTATTTCGACTGGACCCAGCGCGTTATCAGGCACGGGTGGATCGGCTAATGGCAGATATCGTCACTGCAGAACATAAACAGCGGGCATTAAGCGCAGAGTTAGATGAGATGGCGGCGAATACTCAGCAGGCAAAGGCCACGCGGGATAAATTCGCTAAAGAGTATCAGCGTTACGCACGCGGTAGCCAGGCGAAAGTAAACCCGTTTTCAGAACGCGATATCGATGTGGCACGGCAAAATTATCTGGCGCAGGAAGCCTTAGTGAAGTCATCGGCGGCAGAACAAAAACAGATCCAGAGCCAGCTGGATAGCCTCGTGTTGGGTGAACATTCTCAAATCGCCAGCCTGAAAGCGCAGCTCGCGGAAGCAAAATATAACCTTGAGCAGACGGTGGTGCGTGCGCCGAGCGATGGTTATGTGACCCAGGTCCTGATTCGTCCTGGTACCTATGCCGCGTCGCTGCCGCTACGTCCGGTGATGGTGTTTATACCCGATCAGAAACGACAAATCGTGGCGCAATTCCGTCAGAACGCCTTACTAAGACTGTCTCCTGGTGACGATGCTGAAGTGGTATTTAACGCTCTGCCAGGCAAAGTGTTCAGTGGTAAGTTGGCTGCCATTAGTCCAGCGGTTCCCGGCGGGGCTTATCAGTCGACCGGCACCTTACAGTCATTAAACACCACGCCGGGGTCAGATGGCGTTATCGCGACCATTGAGTTGGATGAGCATACTGATTTGAATGCTTTACCAGACGGTATTTACGCTCAGGTGGCGGTCTACTCTGATCATTTCAGCCATGTCTCGGTGATGCGTAAAGTGTTGTTACGCATGACCAGTTGGGTACATTACCTTTATCTTGATCATTAATCTTTGTTTTCCACCGCTTGTACAGGCCGCAGTTGCTGCGACTGGGCAAGCTGGTGGCGAATTTCACGCAGCATTTCATCCAGTACATACTGGACTCGCCAGGGCTGGTATTCCCGTTTACGGAAGATAGCGACCAGATCCAGCCACCATTCATACGGTTGCTGAAAGCAGGGCACCAGCGTGCTGTCTTGCAGATCGCTCTGCACACTTTTGTCTGGCGCAAACACAATTCCCAGGTGATTTCGTGCCAGTTCCAGCGCCGATTGCGTGTTGTCGCAAACGTAATTTCCCTTCACGCGATAATCACGCACCTCTTTGCTTCCGGCGACGTTGAAGCGCCAGATATTCGCGTCGTCGATCATCATCGAGTCGATCAAAATACAAGAGTGATGTTCGAGTTCGTCAGGACGGCTAATAGGATGTTTCTCAAGATAAGTTTGGCTGGCATAAGCGGTTACAGCATATTGCGTAATAAAACTGGCAACCAGTGATTCATCTTTTGGTGGCGCGTAGCTGATCAAAATATCACAATCATCGGGGAATTCGACGCCCTCATAAAAGGCATTACGCTCAAGATTGCAGGTTTTTAGCGATAAGGTGATATCATCGATATCTTTAATTTTATTGATAACATGTTTGGATAAATAGGTAATTATGCCGGTTGGCGCGTAGATGGTGACCCTACCACGTTTCTCATGCTTATAATCTGCAATAAAATTATTAAGCTGCTCGTTTCTGTCCAGCATGTCATTGATGTACGGTAACAGCGCGGTACCAAAAGGTGTGAGCATCAGTTGTCGGGTGGTTCTGTCAAAAACTTTTAAACCCACTTTTGATTCAAAATCAGCAAGATACTTGCTTACGTTGGCCTGCGCGATGCCAAGCACAGTTGCGGAATGGCTGATATTTTCACTGACAGCAATTACCGAGATAATTTTTAACTCCCGGTACTTAAGTTGTAATTTTGTCATCGCAACAGCCCAGTCATATATAATTTTATATATTACTATATAAATATGAATCTTGCACCGGAGAAATTGTAAGCATTACTATGCCGACTCTTTTTTATCTTATTTTGAAATGGAATACCGGATATGTTAATTAACCGCAATATTGTGGTGTTATTTGCGTTGCCTTTTATGGCAAACGCAACTGCTTCTGAATTATCCATTGGTGCTGGTGCGGCTTATAATGAATCGCCTTATCGCGGTTATAATGAAAATACAAAGGCAATTCCGCTGCTTAGTTATGAAGGTGATTCTTTTTATGTTCGTCAGACCACGTTAGGTTTTATTCTGTCGCAAAGTGAAAAAAATGAACTTAGCCTGACCGCATCCTGGATGCCGCTGGAATTTGACCCTGCCGATAATGACGATTATGCCATGCAACAGCTTGATAAGCGTGATAGTACGGCTATGGCGGGTGTTGCCTGGTATCACCATGAGCGTTGGGGAACCGTGAAAGCTTCTGCGGCAGCGGACGTGCTGGATAACAGCAACGGCTGGGGGGGGGAGCTATCGGTTTTCCACAAAATGCAGATAGGTCGTCTGTCGCTGACACCTGCGCTGGGCGTTCTCTATTATGACGAGAATTTCAGCGACTATTACTATGGCATTTCAGAGAGTGAGTCCCGTCGTAGCGGTCTGGCAAGTTATTCCGCGCAGGATGCCTGGGTGCCCTATGTTAGCCTGACGGCAAAATACCCGATAGGAGAGCACGTTGTATTGATGGCGAGTGCCGGATACAGCGAGCTGCCGGAAGAGATTACCGACAGCCCGATGATTGATCGTAATGAGAGTTTTACGTTTGTCACCGGCGTGAGCTGGCGTTTTTAATTTACCTGATGGATGTCGGTGCGGCTGGCCTACGTTCTCGCACCGACTCGTAGGCCTGATAAGACGCGTTAAGCGTCGCATCAGGTAATGTGCCCCCTACGTTGGATGCGGCGCGAGCGCCTTATCCAACCTACGGATGGCAATACTTTTCCTCATTCACCCAGATCCGCATTTCGCCTTCACCCCGGTTAGCCCAGCTAAACCACGGGATAAACGTCAGAGTTTGCGGCTGGCCTACGTTCTCGCACCGACTCGTAGGCCTGATAAGACGCGTTAAGCGTCGCATCAGGCAATGTGCCCCCTGCGTTGGATGCGGCGCGAGCGCCTTATCCAACCTACGGATGGCAATGCTTTTCCTCATTCACCCAGATCCGCATTTCGCCTTCACCCCGGTTAGCCCAGCTAAACCACGGGATAAACGTCAGAGTTTGCGGCTGGCCTACGTTCTCGCACCGACTCGTAGGCCTGATAAGACGCGTTAAGCGTCGCATCAGGCAATGTGCGCCCTACGTTGGAT
>NZ_PTRE01000103.1 GCF_002965065.1 Escherichia sp. MOD1-EC7003 | reverse complement strand
GCCGTCATTTCTGGTGCAGAAGGCTGGGAAGATATAGAGGATTTTGGGGAAACACATCTCGATTTTTTGAAGCAATATGGTGATTTTGAAAATGGTATTCCTGTTCACGATACCATTGCCCGAGTTGTATCCTGTATCAGTCCTGCAAAATTTCACGAGTGCTTTATTAACTGGATGCGTGACTGCCATTCTTCAGATGATAAAGATGTCATCGCAATTGATGGAAAAACACTCCGGCACTCTTATGACAAGAGCCGCCGCAGGGGAGCAATTCATGTTATTAGTGCGTTCTCGACAATGCACAGTCTGGTCCTCGGGCAGATCAAGACAGATGAGAAATCCAATGAGATTACAGCTATTCCTGAACTTCTTAACATGTTGGATATTAAAGG
>NZ_PTRE01000102.1 GCF_002965065.1 Escherichia sp. MOD1-EC7003 | reverse complement strand
GCGACTGAATAATGTGATGACGCTGTAGAATTTTTAACGTGACACAGAATTCTGAACGCTCTCAACCTTTGCAGGGTTAAGGACTTGGGGATACAGGATACCATGATCTTTCCCTGGTATCCTGTATCAGTCCTGCAAAATTTCACGAGTGCTTTATTAACTGGATGCATGACTGCCATTCTTCAGATGATAAAGATGTCATCGCAATTGATGGAAAAACACTCCGGCACTCTTATGACAAGAGCCGCCGCAGGGGAGCGATTCATGTTATTAGTGCGTTCTCGACAATGCACAGTCTGGTCCTCGGGCAGATCAAGACAGATGAGAAATCCAATGAGATTACAGCTATTCCTGAACTTCTTAACATGTTGGATATTAAAGGAAAAATCATCACAACTGATGCAATGGGTTGCCAGAAAGATATTGCAGATAAGATACAAAAGCAGGGAGGTGATTATTTATTCGCTGTAAAAGGAAATCAGGGGCGGCTTAAT
>NZ_PTRE01000101.1 GCF_002965065.1 Escherichia sp. MOD1-EC7003 | reverse complement strand
CGAACGGGGAGGAGCCCAGAGCCTGAATCAGTGTGTGTGTTAGTGGAAGCGTCTGGAAAGGCGTGCGATACAGGGTGACAGCCCCGTACACAAAAATGCACATACTGTGAGCTCGAAGAGTAGGGCGGGACACGTGGTATCCTGTCTGAATATGGGGGGACCATCCTCCAAGGCTAAATACTCCTGACTGACCGATAGTGAACCAGTACCGTGAGGGAAAGGCGAAAAGAACCCCGGCGAGGGGAGTGAAAAAGAACCTGAAACCGTGTACGTACAAGCAGTGGGAGCCCCACCACCAAAGCGTTTCGCTTTGTGTGGTGCACAAAGTAGCGTAACGACAGCACTGAATGACGGTTAACGGAGCGTAAGCGACGTTCAACATCAAAAATCAGGCAGTGGAGCGCTTTGGGGTGGGGTGACTGCGTACCTTTTGTATAATGGGTCAGCGACTTATATTCTGTAGCAAGGTTAACCGAAT
>NZ_PTRE01000100.1 GCF_002965065.1 Escherichia sp. MOD1-EC7003 | reverse complement strand
CGAACGGGGAGGAGCCCAGAGCCTGAATCAGTGTGTGTGTTAGTGGAAGCGTCTGGAAAGGCGCGCGATACAGGGTGACAGCCCCGTACACAAAAATGCACATACTGTGAGCTCGAAGAGTAGGGCGGGACACGTGGTATCCTGTCTGAATATGGGGGGACCATCCTCCAAGGCTAAATACTCCTGACTGACCGATAGTGAACCAGTACCGTGAGGGAAAGGCGAAAAGAACCCCGGCGAGGGGAGTGAAAAAGAACCTGAAACCGTGTACGTACAAGCAGTGGGAGCACGGAGCAATCCGTGTGACTGCGTACCTTTTGTATAATGGGTCAGCGACTTATATTCTGTAGCAAGGTTAACCGAAT